>JAQVPA010000044.1 GCA_028702315.1 Candidatus Margulisiibacteriota bacterium | reverse complement strand
CCCCTTCCTTGATCCGGTAAGCGGTTTTGAGGCACTCGCCAATATCCGCCCCGCCACCCGGCGCCGCCCCCAACGCCCGGAGGAGCTGGAAAGAGTATTGCGGATCATTGAAAACAACCTTCATTGCCGGCGCTTCAGCAACCAGACTAACAACCGACAGCACAAAAAATATTATGAATATTTTTCTCATCTGCACCGCAACACCTCAAGACCAATCGCCACTTCCTGCTCGCCGGCCGCGTAAGGGGCGACTTGATAATCGGGAAAGGTGATGATCAGGTCGTTGGCAGTCAGGTTAAAGTATTGGAAATTACTCGCTTCCGGACTGGCACCTCGCCTGATCCAATCTTCATCCGGCCCCAAATCGGTTCGCGCCAGGAGTTCCTTGATGCAATAATCCGAGATCGTTTTTAAATAATTTTTGTTCCCGCCGCAGATCTCGGCCAATGATAATTTTTCCCCCGTCTTAAGGTCGAAGTTAAGCGTCTCAATCCAGTGTTGGGGATGAGCCGCGCCGGCATAAAAGACCAACGCGCTAAACTTGAGGCTTAGCACTGTAGTGGTCAGACTGGGCACCTGATAGCCAAGCGACAAACTGTTATTTAAATTATTGAACGGTTTTGTCCGCTCTTTCAAGAAGCTGGTCTTGTTTTTATTGACCAGTGATTTAACTTCCCGGTTGATCGCCTGTTCAATCTTTGAGCTCCAGCGCATCTTGAGCGACGGATAATTTATTTCAATCTCGTAATCCTTAGCCTGTTCATTGATCTCAATATTTTTGATCGTTGGGAGCGGAGGCGAAACCGTCAACGGGGCGGCAAAAGCACCGGTGGAAAAAACGCCAATCAATAATAAAACGATTAATTTATTCCCCATGGTTTGATTCTACGACAGTAATTGCCTCAAATCAATCCCGCCTTGCCACCTCTTGCCTTCCGGCCGGATATCTGATAAATTAACCGCGTGGTTAAAGCAAAAGCCAAGCAGCTCCCACCCGGAACGATCACCCATGTCGGTCAAAGGCGGCTGGAAAAAGCCAAGATCACCCTGATCGATTACACCGCCAACCAGTTCCAGGAAAAAGAACTGGCTAACATTGAAGCCGCTTTTACCAACCGGCCGGCCGGCGGGGTCACCTGGATAAACATCGATGGGCTCCATGATACCGAATTGACCGAAAAGATCGGCCAACACTTTGGCATCCATCCACTGGTCTTGGAAGACCTCTCCAATACCACCCAGCGCCCAAAATACGAGAATTATGACGGTTATATATTCGTCGTCATGAAAATGCTCAACTATTCCGAGGAGACGGGAAAAACGACCGCCGAACAGCTTAGCCTGATAATCGGCAAGGACTATCTGCTTACTTTCCAGGAACAGCCGGGCGACATTTTTGATCCTCTCCGGGAGAGGATCCGGAACGCTAAAGGCCGGATCAGGAGCGCCGGGCCCGATTACCTCGCCTACTCCCTGATCGACGCGGCCGTTGATAATTATTTCGTTATTTTGGAGGCGTTTGGCGAGAAGATCGAAGATATTGAAGACCGGCTGGTCAGTAATTCAAGGCCAAAAGTCCTGCAAACGATCCACCAGTTGAAACGGGAGATGCTCTTTATCCGGCGGGCCGTCTGGCCGTTGCGGGAAGTGATCAACGGCCTGCAAAGGAGAGAATCGCCCCTGATCCAGGCCACGACCGGCATTTACCTGCGCGACCTCTACGACCACACGATCCAGATCATCGACACGGTCGAGAATTACCGCGACATGGCCTCGGGGATGCTCGATATCTATCTCTCCAGCATCAACAATCGGCTTAACGAAGTGATGAAAATATTAACGATCTTCTCGACCATCTTTATCCCGCTGACCTTTGTCACCGGTGTTTACGGCATGAATTTTAAATATATGCCGGAATTAAATTGGCATTACGCTTACTTTGTGATCTGGGGTGTTATGTTAGCTGCCGCCGGCTCAATGCTTGTCTATTTTAAAAATAAAAAGTGGTTTTAATAAGGGGACAAACGTGTCCCCCGATAGTTAAAGGGGTTGGCTGAAAAATGAACGGGCCGATATTCCCGTATGCGAACATCATTATCGGAGTACTGATCTTTCTGATCGGATTTGTTTTTCACTGGGCCGGCCAGTTGTTTTCCATCCTTAATTGGGAACTAGCGGCTAAAGCCGGCCTTCAGGAAAAGCGGCTGTTACCGGAATATAAAGTTTACGAACACGCTTTCGCGACAGCAGACTCACTGATCGCCTGGATATACGGCATTATAGCGTTCGGCTTGATCATCAACGCTCCTTGGGGTTATCGCCTTGCCTGTTTCCCGGGGGCGATCTTTATCTATCATGCTTTATGCTACTGGTTCTGGACAGGGAACCAGACTAAAGCCGGTCGGCCAATGCAATCCCGGAACATGAGGATTGGCTGGTTCGCGGCAAATTCAATTACTGGCATTTTAGCTGTTTTATTAGCCTGGAATTATTAAAACCATGATAAAATACTATTACTAAATAAGAGGAGGCAATAAATGAAAAAACTGGTATTTTTATTATTAGGATTAACGCTTATGTTTCCGGTTCTTTCCCCGGCCCTGGCGATCATGCCTTTTGCTCCCGAGCGGACGATCGGGCTTCATCTCGGGGCCAAGAATCAGACTTTTGATGAATCCAAATACCCCGACATCGACTTTTACTACCTGCCCAAGGTCAAATGGTCATATAACAAGGCGAGCGGCACCCCGGAAGTGGTAGTCAGCTGGCTCGAAAAAAAAGGTCTTTCATTAAATGAAATGGTTTTATTAGACAAGAACGGGATCGTCGACTTTACCGGTTTCCTGGCTCCCGGGAAAAAAGTGACCGAGGTTCATGATCTTGGCTTCCTCTACACCCTCGAAGAAAGGCTCAAACGCCTCGTTGAGGAAGGGCGGGAAGCGAAGAAAGTCAGCGACAAGCCAATGAAATGGGATTGGGTCTCCGACCTGGAAGGGCATAAATTCCCTTCGTTCGAAGTCGTCACCTCCACCGGTGAAGTTACGACCACCTCGGCCATCATCGGCCGGGACGACAAGCCAAAACTGATGATCGTCTTCATGATCCCTTACAACTACAAGTTCCAGGATGTTGAAAAACATATGGAAGATGTTGCCGATCCGCTGCAGGCATTGAGCGCGATCGCCCAAATGGAAACCGGCGATAGCCACACCGCTTACCTGAAATCAATCGAAGAAGAACTATATAATCGGTAAGATCGATCGCCAAGAGGTAAAATGAAATTACTTGAACGGATCCTGCCAGGGTTTTTAAAGACCAATCTGCCGGTCTATAATATCTCGGTGATTATTATTTGCGTCCTCCTGTTCATCGTCCTGCTGTTTGTCGGCGCGACCTTGAGCATCTTTATTTCTTTTGGGATCGATACTTACCTGAAAAGCCGCGGTTATCACCTGGAGATCGCCCTTTTCGCGGTGATCCTCCTCCTGATCGTGGCCGCGGCCGTGCTTGACTTTATTTTTTGTGTTTCGTTGCTATTGGCCAATTTAAAACTACAATGACACGACAGCTTTTATTATTTTTACTCGGGCTTGCTTTTTTAGCCGGCGCTTGCGCCCCCAGCGGCCCGTCAGCCAAAGGACCCGCTCTGCTCGGCAATTGGTCAACAGTTAAGAACTACGACGCCACCGAGATCGTTTTCTCGGTTGAAAGCGACGGCACGAAACAGTTCAATTCATTCCTGCGCGGCCGGCCATATGAATCAGGTACGTGGCAGGTTAAGGGGGGAGACATCTCCGTCTTTGCTAACGGCAACAACACATACACGTTTAAAGACTTCAAAGTGGAAAACAATAAATTGACATTCACGGAAAACGGCAAGCAGGCAATTTTTAACAAGATTATTGAGACGGACGAAGCGCTGGAAACCTTCAAGGCCCTACTCCCGAAATTCAATAAATTTCTTAACGTTACTTTCCCGCCGCCGGTCAAAACGACTTTCCCCTGGTTGGTAAGTTCGTCCGGCGACGGCCTGGTGCAGGTCAATGGTTACGAGACGACCGCCAGGGTCACGGTCAACGGCGATTTTACCCATGTTAACCAGGCGGTGTCAGTATTGAAGGATAACGGTTTCTCTGTCGACCAACTTAATGTTACCGAGATCGTCGACGGTTTCCGCAAAGGTTCGCTGGTCGGCCTCGTCCTGCTCGGTTCCGACGAAGAAAATAATGATGTTTGTGACGTTACGATCCGGCTCGGCTCATTAGACAAATAAGGAGAGGATAAAAATGGCCAAATCAACAACGAACGCGACCCCCATCTGCCTCGGACTTTCAATCTTGCTGCTGATCGGGATCATTATCGGGCTGGTGAAACTTAGTCCGCTGGTCATCATCATTTTCCTGCTTCCCACGGTCATTTACGAGGTCTACCGGACCGAGGGGGAATCGACCAAAATGGCCTCCTGGGGACTGCTCGGCGTTATCCTTGCGGAGATCGTGGCGGTCATCTTTAATCTCAATTTCAACCTGGCCAGCTTCCTGGGAACGAGCGGCCGTTATATTGGCGGTTATTACCTCCCGCTGGGTGAAATTAAAATGATCTTTCCTGGCTTAATGGCGATCCTGGCGATTATTCTTTTCACCAGAACGAATGGCTTTTATACCAGGTGGTTGGCAGTTTTGATCTTCATCGGTTCGCTCGCCACAGTTTACACGCTGGACGCCGCCATCTTCCAGCAATTCCTCAAGCTCGGCATCAACCAGGGATTGAATCAGCTGAATTTTTAATTAACAATCAACCCCTCAAGTTCACCAGTGAAGATCGAACTTGCAGACGATCCGCGAAGTCAAGTTATATGAAGCCTGGATATGATCCAGTTCAGAGAGCTTGATATCGTAACTGCTGACATCAAGTGAACTGCCGTCCCGGTCGAACTTGTAGACCGAACCGATCAAGGTATTAGCGTCAGAAAAGAATGAGATGAAGGGGCTAGTATGAACGAACGCCGTGCTTGACGCGGTGTCCTCGACCGCCGCTTTCACCTCTGCTGCCGTCGCGTTGGTGATCGCGCCGCTGACCAGCTTTTTCCATTTATAGTTGACAGTCGTAATATAGCCCGCCTCATTGGTCACCAGATTGAAGACCGGATAGATAATGCCGTCGGTCGAATTAACTCTAATAATATCCGATCCCTGGAAATTGCGGAAAGTGTAAGTTTTGCTCCCAACCGCCACAGTGTGCGTCCCGGCCGAAGCGACTTCCGGCGAGATAATGGGGTTGCCGTTGATCTTGGCAAAGCAGGACCAGATAGTGCCGCCGCTTGAGTCTGCTTCGACGGTCGAAGTGACGGTGGAATAGCTTAAATTATCGGTGCTGACGACCGGCACGGGCGGCGTAAAGGTAACCGACGTTCCAGCCGCTTGATTGTCCCCCTGGGCGCTGATGACGTAACCGTAAGAATATGGTTTTGGCGCGTAACTATCATTGTAATTGCCGTTCAGCATGTTGCCGATCTCTCCCGTCCCTCCGGACGTTCCCGGCCCCATATTGTAGAATGTTGAATAAAGGTAAGTCTTCCCCTCCTGGAAATCGAATTCCCCGTTGCCGTCGGCGTCAACATTGGTAAAAACGCTCATCGGGGTGTCGACCGTGCCGTAATATTGCGCGGTCGTCGTATCGACCATGTTCATCTGCGAGATCAGGCTGGAAACATCGATCGAAGCGGTCGCCTCTTCACTAGTCATATCAACCTCAATCGTCCCGAGATCGGAAGTATCGACCGACGGGTTCATCAGGGGAAGTGAATCCCAATCGACGTCTCTCTGTTTTAAATAACCAAGCAGGGTGATCGTGCTGCCCGATTTATTGTAAAAACCGATGGCGTAAGGCACCCCTTCGTCAACGCTTAAGCTAAAGGTGCCGGTTGCAGAGTCATAAGTCGCCATGTACATCTCACTGTTCGAACCAGCCGCCACAATGTGAGTTACCGGCAAAGTCGCGGACGCGCGGATCCCGCTAGCGGTTACACCGACCACCTGCCCGCTGATCGTAAAAGAATTCGTTGATGGCGACGAGCCGCTCTGGCCGCAGCCAACCGCGATAAAGATCAGACCAACACCCAAGATCGCTAAACATAACACCATTCCCAAAAATTTTTTATTCATGTTTTTCCCTCCTGGCCAAAATATTATCGCTCCGCCCAATCAATGTCAAGGCAATTTACTATTAACTGCTTACTTTGGCCCGGTATAAATAAAACTTTTCAGGTAACCGTTCGAGACCCATTTTTTAAAGCCGCCAAGCGGGCCGGCGCATTGGCCGCCGCTGATGACCGCCGCGTAAGCCGAATCGGGCGAAAACCCTTTTTCTTCAACTAAATACCGGGCAATAGCCATCCCGGTCCGGTCGGCCCCCCAGGCACAATGGAGATAGGCCGGCTTTTTCAGCGCCGCTTTGATCACCGCCCACTCCTTTTTATTCGGCACTTTCAGCGAGTTCAAAGGGATATGAATTCTTTTCAAGCCTGCTTTATTAAGTAGCCGCTGGTATCTGGCCTGGATTTTTTTCGTGTTTTCGAGATCGATGACCGTTTCTATGCTGGCCGTTTTCAGGTAATTAAGGATCGCCAGGGTTTGCTCATCGCTGTTGCCAAACGAAGTCGCCGGATTGAGCGGATGGCCGCCAGCGTGGAGCGTTCCACCAACCACCCGGTAATTATATGGGAGCGGCCCGGTGCCGGAAACTTCTTCGGCCGGAAACTTAATTACTTGGAGACCGGCGGCCGGAAGGTAACTGCTAAGAAGTAAGACCAAGACAAGGGAAAGCGATTTACTCTTCATATAGTTATTCCGCCTGCCAAAGCTGGTCCAAGCGGTATTTGTCTGGATTAAATTTCTCATCGACATTATAGAATTCCCCCAGCCAGTTCATCGGCTGAATTTTGGTCGTCTGTTTAATATCGGGCCAAACGCCGCTGACATTGACCCGGATCGAATTAGCCGCCAGGTCAAAGCCAATCGTCACCGGTATAAGTATTTGCCTGATCGTCTTGAAAACACCACCAAACATCTTGATCCCCGCCGTAAAATCGACCTGCCCCATAAAACCGGCCGTGCCGGAGACCCGCAGGTCCATCGACGAGGCTTTGCAGAAAGCATTTTCAATCTTGACTTGCTGATCCTTGAGCTCATAGTTCCCTTCGATCTTTTTAAAATCGGGCATTTCAAAATCCTTGACGACCGTCCTGATCCCCTGCTCTAAGTTTTTAAAGATCGGCGCGCCGCGCAGGTCGGCTTCGGATAAATTAAAATATCCCCCTCCCCTGATCGCCTGGAAATCCCCCCCCCTACCGACGCAAGCCAGTTTACCAGTAAAGCGGCCATGCATCCCGGCCAGTTCAGAACTTGTCTTGCCCAGCTCACCGATGTCGCAATCCTCGATATCAAGAGCCAACCCCCAACGTTCCAGATCGAATATGATCGCGCCGGCTATCTTCCCTTTATAGAATTCGGTCTCCGGGACCCCGGTCCGGAACAAGCCATCTTTAGCGTCAAAGCCAAGCTTGAAATCTTTCGGCTCCAAACCGTACAACGAAATATTTTTGAACGCCAGGCCAAGCCGCCCAGCCAAGGATTGGGGCTGGTCAAACTCGCCGCGGAGTTCCCCGCTAAAACCAACTTCGCCCCGCAGATTATGCCGCGGCAGCTCTTTTTTAACCGCTTCGATCGAGAGCATGGTCCGCGGCCTGAAACCTGCTTCCAGTGAAGAAAGGTCAACCTCGACATCCACATCCAGATTTTCCAGGTCGATATTGCCTTTAATATTGGCAACGAAGACCATGTTCTTCAGGTCTGTGATGTCAGCACTAAAGATAAAGAAGCTCTCTTCCACCCGGCCATGCCAGTAAGCGGTGGCGCGATTAGACGGCAACAGTTTAAAGCGGATCTCGTTGCGCAGCACACCGATCGAGCCGTTCAGGCGGAAAGTCTTCTCAGCGGCAAAGTTATACTCTCCGGTGAGTTCGATTAGATCGCTGCCATTATCACCGGTCAGCTGGTTAACAACCAGCTGACCGTCTGCAATCGCGAGATGGCATTGGCCATGCTGGATAATGGGCTTTTTACCGGCAAAAGCGGAGAACCCTTCCAGTGTCGCCTGAACGTGCAGGCTATCCGCGATTGGCCGGCCCCGGCGGAACTTTTGCCGGTGCCTGATCTTCGCGTCGCCGCGACCCAGGTAATCGCCGTATAAAATCACTCCCTTTTTGATCTCGTACCGGCCGTCAAGCGCCAGGACATCCTTTTTCAGCTGGAACTTAACCTCCCCCGCCAGCCGATCGGCTTTAACCTGCCACGGCGCAAAAATATCATCCAGGTAATAAGCCCAATAATTGGCCAGCGACCTGATTTTGCACTCCGCCCGTCCCTCCAGCTTTTGCTCTTTTTCACTAATCGTCATTTCGAGCTGGAGCGATTCGCCAGCCGGCTCGTCATTCCCGCCCCACAAGCGGACCCGGTATTCGCCAGTCGACGGAGCAGTGATAACCAAATCAACAGGAATAACCACCTTTTTCAATTTATTGTGCCGGTCATAATGGTCGTCAAAGACAACCTGGCTGTCGCTAAAGCTGATTTCATCGATACTAATATCAATCGTCTCAACCGTCCCCCGGCTCATCACATCCATTTTGAGCAGCGGCGCAAAGTTCCATTGGCCTTTACGATCCCGGGAAATATTCAAGCCGGCTGCCGTTATCTTGATCCGCTGGATCGACACTTTTTTATCCAACAGCGCCAGGTAGTTCATGTCAATATCGGCAAAGCGAGCCGACAAAACTTGACCGGCTTCACCGGTTACATTTATTCCCTCCAGGATAAAACCGTTTAGCGAATGGAAATAAATATTCTTAACGGAGAATTTTAGGGGGCTCGTTTTATTAAGGTCGGCAATGTACGCTTGTAAACGAGGCACCACAACTTTGGGGATAAAATAAGAATTAACACTGTACCACAACGCTCCCAGCAGCACCGCCACAATTGACCCAGTTATTATCAAAAAAACAAAGAACTTCTTCACTTATTTGAGGTCGCTCTCCAATAAATTTTTAATTTTCGGTCTGGCGCTCTCTTTATTTTAAAAAGTGAGCGCCAGATATGAACTTGTCAACCACTACTTGGCCAGCCGGTTATACAGCCAGGCTAGTACTACCCCGCCAACCCCCGCATCGACAAAACCCCAGAGGCCGCCAATGATACTGCCAATCAAGGTCGGGCTATACCCAATGTAGACTGTTGACATGATCGCTCCCCAGACATCACCCCAAACCGTAAAGATATCGATCACGCCCAACACGAACATCGCACCGCCCCAGGTGATACCGCAAGCCAAGCCGAACGCTTTTTGATCTAATTTCGCCATTTGATGTCTCACCTCCTTGTGCTGTTGTGAATTATAATCCTGCCACGGACAGCGTCAAGTGCTAATTAGCCATGACAAAGAATAACCAAAATGATAGAATTAACAGGAGATCAAGGGAGGAACAATATGGATATTTGCCAGAGCTGCAGCATGCCGCTAAGATCGGACAAAGACCTCGGCACCAACGCTGACGGAAGTTTCAACAAAGAATATTGCCATTTTTGTTATCAGGGCGGCAAGTTCACTGACGAAGGGATAACAATGGCACAGAAGATCGACAAGATGGTCGCCAAGGCCAAAGAGATGCGCATACCCGAAGCCAACGCCAGGCAGCTGGCCGAAAATATTCTCCCAACTTTAAAACGCTGGCGCGCTAAATAACTATTTTACCGACCGCTTTGTTGAGCCGCGCTTTTGCCACGTCGTAATCGTACCGCGCCGTCCAAAGATTAAGCTGAGCCGACAGGTTAGCCGACTGCGAATCAAGGTACATCTGCTCGGAAATAACATTCGCCTTATAATTAACTTCGGCCGATTTGAGCGTTCGGTCCGCCAGGTCGGCAGCGGTCTGCGACGCTTTGATCTTTTCCGCGGCGCTCAGCAAACTGTAGTAGGCGGAATTGACCTCAAGCGAGATCAAATCTTTGATCGCCTGGGCTTGGGCTTTCGCCCCTTTCACATTGGCGACCGCTTCCCTAACCTTGTTGATCGTGTCAAAACCATCAAAAATATTCCAGGAACCGACCAGCATCGACCGCCAGTTCTGGAGATCGCTGTTCGATGTCTTAGTGGTATCATATTCCACTTTATTACGGGCTTGAGTGTAAACGTAAGCGACGCTAGGAAGGAAATTGCCGTAAGCGATCGTCAGCCCTTTCTCGGCCGCTTGTAAGCCCAAATTAAAAGCAGTCCATTCCGGGCGGTTGACGTAAGCCAAAGCTAAAAGCTCGTCCTGGCCCAGCGTCAGCTCGGCTGGATCCTTGAGCGGCGGCTCTTTGAGGGCCGCTTCAGCGGTCAATGTTTGGCCCAGCACGTTCTGAAAAGAAAGCCACGCCAGCTTGATACCGTTTTCGGCAGTCAGCCGGCCGATCATCAGGTTCGCCAGCTGGGTCTTGACCCGGAGGAGATCGACACTGCTGACAATGCCGGCATTGTAAAAGACCTGGGTTTGTTCCAGGTTATGATTAAGGTTGGCAATCGAGCTGTTGATCACCTCCAGCCCCTTGCGCGCTTTCATCAGGTCATAATACGAAGTAACGACATTGTAAGCGGTTTCGTGTTCCGTCCGGCGGAGGCTCTCAAACGCCACTTGGTAATTAATATCAGCGATTAGGTACCCCATCAAAACTTTGCCGCCGGTAAAGACGGTCTGCCGCAAAGCCAAACCGTAAGAAGTAGCCGTCGCCTGTTCATCGGGACTGGTGGAAAAAGTCCCGCCGCCAAGCGAGGCCGGCAAATTGATAAGCGACGGCTGCTGATAGATCCGGCCAACACTCCCATCCAGGGTCAATTTGGGGAGTAAATTGGAACCGGCCTGCCCGCGTTTGGCACTGGCAGAGTCAACATTGTCGCGCGCCGCAATGACCTGCGGATTATTATTCAGCGCCATCTCAACCGCCTTTTCCAGCGAGAGGGGCTGCGCCCCCGCTGACTGGATAAAAAATAAAACCCAAAATAATATTATGAAGCCTGTTTTCCTGTTCATTTTTCGCCTCGCCTTTTAGCCAGATAGGTTTCGATCACATAATATACGGTCGGGACAAAGACCAGACTGATCGTGGCGGAAACCAAAAGGCCGCCGATCACCGAGATCGCCATCGGTTTCCAAAAGCCTGACCCCTCCCCGGTACCAAAAACGATCGGCAAAAGGCCGAGGCTGGCGGTCGAGGTCGTCATCAGGATCGGGCGAAGCCTGGTCCGGCCCGCCTCAAGAACGGACTCCTTGAGCGCCAGGCCGCGCTGGCGCAGGATATTGACGTAATCGATCAAGACGATCGAATTTTTAACGGCCACGCCAGCCACCAGGATCAAGCCGATAAAAGACATGACCCCAAATGGAGTGCCAGTCAGGAACAGCGCCCAAACCACGCCAACCAGCGCGAACGGGACGGCAAACATAATGATGAACGGATCGATCAGCGAGTCAAACTGCGCCACCATCACCAGATAGATGAGCAGTAACCCAAGCAAGAGAGAAACTGTGAGCGAGCGAAAGCTCTCATTGATCTGTTCCGCGCTCCCCGCGATCTTAACCGTCACACCCGAAGGGATCGTCGTCCGGCCAATAATCCGGCGGACATCGCGGATAATGTCGCCCAAGGGACGGCCAAAATAGTCAGCTTCAATCTTAACCAGCCGCTGCTGGTTCTTGTGCTGAATGACCTGGGGCCCACTTTTCAACTGGAAGTCGGCAATATTGCCCAGCGTGATGTTCTGCCCTGTCCGGGTGGTGACGTTTACATTCTTGATATCTTCAATGTTCTTCCGGCCCGATTCCTTGAGCCGGACAAAGACATCGTATTCGTCACCTCCTTCGCGGTACTTGGTGGCAATGTTGCCGTAAATGCTGTTGCGCGCCGCGCTGGCGATCTCATAAACAGAAAGCCCAAGGTCAGCCGCTTTGTCGCGGTCGATATTAAGCGCATATTCCGGATTGGTTTTTTCGCGCGAGAGAGCCGGATCGACAACACCGGGAACTTTGGCGAGCAACACGAATAGTTTTTCGGCCGCCTGGTCGATCTCCTCAAATTTTTGCCCATACAATTCGACCGTCACCGGCTTGCCGCCGCCAGCGATCTGGTTGGCGCCCGAAGTATTGAAATCGACCGACTTAACGCCCGGCGTCCAATAAATGACATCGGCCACGACCCGCTGCAGTTCCTTAAGTTCTCTTTTCCTTTTGTCGAGAGGAACTACTTTTATATTTAGCTTGCCGATGTTCGGCCCGGTTTTCCCTCCCAGACTGAGACCACCGCTGCTACTCCCCGCCTGAACCATAATGAATTCTATTTCCGGCATTTTGGCGCGCAATCGTGATTCGATCCGCTTCATCGCCGCCGCAGTCTCGTCCCAGCGGGTTCCGGGCGGCATTATGACCGTTGCCGTGATTTGCCCCATATCCTGCTCCGGGAAAAACTCTGTCCCAATCAGGCCAAAAAGGAAGAGGCTGCCAACAAAAAGGAGCGAGAGCGAGACCAGGACACTCTTCCGGTTGGCCAGCGCCCAGCCGAGGATCCGTTTGTATGTCTCTTCGATCGAGACAAAGATCGCCTCACTCTGCCGGAAAAGCCGGGCAGCCACAGGGGGCTTGATCTCATCGCCGGTTTGCGTTCCCATGATCTTGGAGCAAAGCATTGGCGTCAGTGACATGGCGGTAACGAACGACATGCTGATGACGACGATGGTGATGGTCGAAAGCTGGCCAAAAAATATGCCGATAAAGCCCGACATCAAAAGCATCGGCAAAAAGATCACCAGGTTGGTGGTGGTCGAAGCCAAGACCGCGCCGGCAACCTGGTTGGTCCCGTGGACAGCGGCATCGTCAGCTCCTTCTTCGTGGTGCCGATGGATGTTTTCCAATACCACAATCGCGTCATCGACCACGATCCCGATCGAGATGATGATCGAAGCGAGCGAGATAATGTTGATCGAAGAACCGGCAAAGAACATATAGACAAAAGCGGCCAGGATCGAGAATGGGATCGCCAGCGAAATGATCAGCGCCCCGCGGACATTGCGGAGAAAAAAGAGAACGGTCAGAATGACAAAAAAGAACGACCAGAAAAGGGTCCGGGTCAGTTCGTCAATCTGCCGGATGATCGATTCCGAAGTATCGGAAACAAAGGTCAGTTTGAGATCGGGCGGCAGGTCGGGCATAAGCTTAGCCAGTTCGGAGCGGATATCCTTGACAACTTGGACCGTATTAGCTCCAGATTGTTTCTGGACCATGACCGTAACGCCAGGCTGGCCGTCGACTTCGGTCAGGTTGTCTGCTTCTTTGAACGAATCCTTGACCTCGGCCAGATCGGAGAGGAAAATGTCTCGGCCGCCAAAGCTGCCAACCACTGTTTTGCCGATCTGCGTTACATTAGTATATTCACCGGGAACCCTGATCCCGTATTCGAGCGCGCCCGATTTGAGGCTGCCGGCCGGCAGGGAAAGGTTTGCCGCCTGCAGCGCCAAATTCACTTGCATGATCGATAAATGGTAGGCTTCGAGCTTCTGGCGGTCGATCTCAACATTGATTTGCCGCTGCCTACCACCGGAGATCAGCACGGTCCCCACTCCCTGGATCCTTTTCAGTACCGGCGAGACTTTTTTGTCAACCAGTTCGTAGAGATCGTTGTATGACTGCCCGGCCGTAATGCCGAAGGTCAGGACCGGGATCATCGAAGTGTCAATCTTATAAATCGTC
>JAQVPA010000003.1 GCA_028702315.1 Candidatus Margulisiibacteriota bacterium | reverse complement strand
TCTTATATTCAAAGCCGAACGTCTTCATCACGAAAGCAATAAAGTCGAGGATGTCGAGAATTTCCTACTCCAATTGGTCTTCGCGGCAGAAGATGTGGGCGTCATCCTGGGTAAAGCCGCGGACGCGGAGCAGTCCATGAAGGACACCGGATTTCTCATAGCGATAAACTGTTCCCATTTCAAAATAGCGGATCGGCAGGTCGCGATAGCTCCGCATTTTCCGTTTAAAGATCAGGATATGGCCGGGGCAGTTCATCGGTTTGACGACGTATTCCTGCTTATCGATCTCCATAAAGTACATGTTTTCGCGGTAATAATTAGTATGGCCGGAGGTATTCCAGAGATCGATCTTGGCGATGTGTGGGATGACGACCGGTTCGTAGCCACGCTTCGCGTTTTCTTTCTTCAGAAAGTCCTCGATTATCCCCCGGAGGATCGCCCCTTTGGGATGATAATAAACGAGCCCCGCGCCGGCTTCCTCGTGGATCGAGAAGAGGTCGAGCTCGCGGCCGAGCTTGCGGTGGTCGCGTTTTTTTGCTTCTTCCAGGTTCTTGAGGTGGTCGTCGAGCTCTTTTTGCGACGGGAAAACGGTGCCGTAGATCCGCTGCATCATCGGGTTAGTCTCGATCCCGTGCCAGTAAGCGCCAGCGACCGAGAGAAGTTTGAACGCTTTGATGTGGCCGGTATGTTCAATGTGCGGTCCGCGGCAAAGGTCGACAAAGTTGCCGTGTTTGTAGAGGGTCACTTTTTCCGCTTCAATTTCGTTCAATAATTCGACTTTATACTTTTCCCCGCGCTCTTCAAACAGCTCGATTGCTTTCTTTTTATCAATTTCGCTTCGCTCGAATTTGTGCTTACTGTTGATGATCTCCTGCATCTTGGCTTCGATCTTGGGCAAATCTTCGGGGGTTATTTGCTGCGGCAGGTCGAAATCGTAGTAAAAACCGTTCTCAATAGCTGGGCCTATGCCGAGTTTTACCCCCGTGAATAACTCTTGCACAGCTTGGGCCATAACATGGGAAGTGGAGTGGCGCAGGATCTCTAGATCAGTTTCTTTGGTCGTCATTAACCAAATTATATCACATTTTCGCGAGCCCAGCGGTCAGCAGCCAGGATATCATCAAGAGAGGGGTTTTCTTTATTTTGGTGTTTATCTAATGCAGCCTTTATCTTGACCGCGATCTGGTCGAAGTTGAATTTCCCTTTCAAGAACTGGCTGACCGCTTCTTCGTTGGCGGCATTCAGGACGGCGGGGAGCATTCCTTTTGCTTTACCTGCTACATAAGCGTATTCAAGGCAGGGGAACTTCACTTTATCCGGTTTGGCGAACGTCAGGCCGGAAATTTTACCGAAATCGAGCCGGCCCCAGTGGTTGGCCTGCCGTTCTTCTTCAAGCAATGCATACTGTATCGGCACTCTCATATCCGGGGCGCCGAGCTGAGCTTTGATCGAACCGTCGACAAACTCGACCATGGAATGAATAATGCTTTCGGGGTGGATAACGACCTCGATATTCGCGTAATCAATGCCAAATAAATAATGAGCTTCGATCACTTCGAACCCCTTATTCATTAATGTGGCGGAGTCGATTGTGATCTTGGGCCCCATTTTCCAAGTCGGGTGTTTGAGCGCCTCTTTGGCGGTCATTTGGGCAAACTTTTCAATGGGAGTTTTGAGGAATGGACCACCTGATGCAGTCAGGATCAGTTTTTTGACTGTTTTCTTGTCTTCGCCGCGGAGGCATTGGGCAATGGCGCTGTGCTCCGAATCGATCGGCCAGACTTTGACACCGGACGCTTTTACTTCGTTCATGAATACTTCGCCGGCAGCGACCAGGACTTCCTTGGTGGCCAGGGCGATATCTTTTTTAAGTTTGACCGCTTCAAGAACGGCGGTTAGCGCCAGTGAGCCGGGGATGGCAACGATGACCATCTTGGCTTCGGCTGCCATAGCGACTTTGATCAAGCCGTCATTACCGGTCAGGATTTCAACATTGGCCCCAGGCAGCTTAGCCTCAACCTTGGCTTTAACCTCATCATTCAAAACAGAAACTATCTTCGGCTGAAACTTTTTGACCTGCTCAACGATCAGGTCGACTTCGTCTTTAGCGGCGATAGCGACGACCCGGAGGCGGCTGGGGAAGATCGAGACAACTTCGAGGCACTGCTTACCGATCGAACCAGTGGAGCCAAGAATAGCGATCGCTTTTTTCATAGTGAGTTTATTATACTACATTTTTCTTGGCGACTCTTGGCTTCTTGGCGCCTTGGCGGTTATTTCGGAATATTACCGCCAAGAAGCAAAGACGCCAAGTACGCAAAGGGATTTTAGTTCCCGTTTTTATCCGTGTAATAATCCCAAATGATCTTGCCGATAAAGGCGACGATGGCGAGGCCAGCTATGATATCTAAGTAATGCCCGTATTCACGAATGACCAGCCAGTTGCTGCCAAGCAAAAAACCGAGATAGGTGAGAGCGAAGCACCAGGGAAGAGAGCCGAGAAACGAAAAAACCGCGAACTTAATAAAGGGCATCTCGGCGACGCCGGCTGGGAGCGAGATAAAGGTTCGAATTACCGGCAGGTTGCGGGAGAGAAAGACCGACCAGTCGCCCCACTTGGCAAAGAACTTCTCCGCGTGATGGACTTCCTTTTCTTTGACGAAGAAATACTTGCCGTACTTAAGAATAAAGGGGCGGCCGCCGTAAAAACCGATCGCGTAAGTGATGACCGCGCCGATCAGGTTGCCGGTTGCGCCGGCCAATGTCACCAGCCAGATATTTAATTTCCCTGAGAAGACAAGAAAACCAGAGAAAGGCATGATAATTTCCGAGGGTATCGGGATACAAGCAGACTCGAAAGTCATTAAGATTAAAACACCGATGTAACCGACCGCGGAGACAGTGCCGGTTACAAATTGGACGATAAGGTCAATTAATTGTGCGACCAAGCGGAACTATTTCCCGGCCTTGAGCCAATGCATCATGCCGCGGAGCTCGCCGCCGACCTTCTCGATCTGATGCCCTTTATCCTTTTCGCGCAGGGCGTTAAAGTTCTTGCAGCCTTCTTTATTTTCCTTGAGCCATTCGCGGGCAAAAGCGCCGTTCTGGATCCGGCCGAGCGCTTTCTTCATCTGCTTTTTAACTTTCTCATTGACGATCTTTGGCCCGACGGTCAGATCGCCATACTCGGCGGTATTGCTGACCGCTTTGCGCATCCCTTGCAGGCCGTGCTTGTAGATCAGGTCAACGATTAGCTTCAATTCATGACAGCATTCGAAGTAAGCCATTTCCGGTTGGTAGCCGGCTTCGACCAGGGTTTCAAACCCGGCTTTAACCAGCGCGGTGCAGCCGCCGCAGAGAACGGTCTGCTCGCCGAAAAGATCGGTCTCAACTTCTTCTTTAAATGTAGTTTCAAACACGCCGGCTTTGGTCCCACCGATCCCTTTGGCATAAGCCAGAGCGGTATTTTTTGCGTTGCCGCTGGCATCCTGGTAAACAGCGATGAGGGCAGGGACGCCGGCCCCTTCAACGTAGGTTTCGCGGACCATTTTGCCTGGGCCTTTTGGGGCGACCATGATGACATCGATATCCTTGGGCGGCTTGATCGCCTTAAAGTGGATGTTGAAGCCGTGGGAGAACATCAGTGTTTTCCCTTTTTTCATATGTTTCTTGATCGCTTCTTTGTAAACCGCGGCTTGGACTTCATCCGGGATAAGAATTTGGACGATATCGCCGGCTTTAGCTGCCGCCGACGCGTCCATCACTTCAAACCCAGCTTCCTGGGCCGCCTTCCAGTTCGGTGTCCCTTCAACCTCGGCGATAATTACCTTGAGGCCGCTGTCTTTCAAATTCTGCGACTGCGCCGCCCCCTGATTGCCGAACCCAACGATCGCGATCGTCTTATCCTTTAATAACCCCAGATCCGCGTCCTTGTCATAATATACTTTTGCCATTTGAACCCTCCTTAAAATAAGTGAAATTTCCTAAAAAGACTTCAGATAATGTATTGTACCAAAAATTTGGGTTTGGGTAAAGGTCAAAAAGGAGGAAAATATTATGGGAACGGGAATCGGAATCGGCGGTAAGCTTGGTTTTAGTTTGCAGGCAAAGATTGAAAAATTTGCAATGAGGCATCCTCGGTATGCTAAGGGAATTTTAGGGGCAGAAGCGTTATTCAGGAAGGGATCAGCTCAAATCCCGTTTATTAAGGATGTTTTTTCTTTTAGTGCTGGAGGAATAACTCTCCGGGATCTGATTGCGGAACAAATAAGGAAGGTTCCAGCGAAAGAAATAAATTCACATCTTGATTTTAAACATCCCCATATAGGGTGGATTATTGAGGCCTTGTCGAAAGAGCAGATTGCGAATATATTCCCAGAACAACTGCTGCTGATCATTGAACATCATGTTTATTCATTAAGCGCAGAACAGATAGGGGCGATCACGAAAGAGCAGTCATCTGCGATGCCTAAAATTGGATGGGAGAAATTGGGGGGGAGGGTTTCATCGTTTTCTGATGAAAAAACGACGGAGACAATAAACGAGTTGGCAAAAAGCTGGCCGCCAGAGCAAATGTTAAAATTGCTTGAATTTATTAAGCCAGATAGGGAAGGGCTCGGGGGAATAACCCCCCGGAATCTGTCTAATCTGATTGCGGAACAAATAAGGAAAGTCCCAGCAGAAGAAATAAATCCACATCTTGATTTTAAACATCCCTATATAGGGTGGATTATTGAGGCCTTGTCGAAAGAGCAGATTGCGAATATATTCCCAGAACAACTGCTGCTGATCATTGAACATCATGTTTATTCATTAAGCGCAGAACAGATAGGGGCGATCACGAAAGAGCAGTCATCTGCGATGCCTAAAATTGGATGGGAGAAATTGGGGGGGAGGGTTTCATCGTTTTCTGATGAAAAAACGACGGAGACAATAAACGAGTTGGCAAAAAGCTGGCTGCCAGAGCAAATGTTAAAATTGCTTGAATTTATAAGGCCAACGAAAAGCGTCTAGACCAAATAATTTATTTTATAATTCCGCGCTGCCGCGTTGCAGCGCGATCTTGCCGGTGCGGACGAGTTCCTTGATGCCGAACTTGGTTAATAATTTTATGGCGCCGTCAACCTTGCTTTCATCGCCGCTTAGCTCCAGCGTCATCGAGGTCTCGGCGACATCGACTATTTTGGCCCGGAAGATCTCCGCGATCTGGGTAATCTCCGCCCGGGTCTTTTCACTGGCCGCCACCTTGGCCAAAACCAGTTCGGTTTGAATAGCTTTCTCAGCCGGCAGATCGAACACTTTCAGCGTGTCGATCAGCTTATAAAGTTGTTTGGTGATCTGCTCAAGGTCGCTTTCATCCCCTTCGACGACGATCGTCATCCGTGACATGTTCGGATCCTCGGTCGTCCCGACCGCCAAGGATTCGATGTTGAACCCGCGGCGGGAGAATAATCCGCTTACCCGCGAAAGGACACCAGGTTTATTTTCAACTATTACGCTTATAGTGTGTTTCACAAGACACTCCTTAGAATAGAGTAACGGGTAACGAGTAACGCGTACATTGTACTCGTTACTCTATTCTCGTTACGCGTTACTAATCAATTAACATCTCATTTATCGCCTGCCCCGGAGGAACGAACGGGAACACATTCTCCTCCTTAGCGACGACAAAATCAACCAGCACAGGACGGTCGTTAATGGCAAAGGCCTTTTCGATCGCGCCGCGCACTTCTTCGGGCTTCGTAACTCTCATCCCGACCGCGCCGTAAGCATCGGCGATCTTCACCAGGTCAGGATTATTGCACAGGTTAGTGTGTGAATAGTGCCGGTCGTAGATCAGCTCCTGCCACTGGCGCACCATGCCAAGAAAACAATTGTTGAGCACGAAGATCTTGATCGGCAAGCGGTTATTGACTGCCGTTGTCAGTTCCTGGATGTTCATCTGAATGGAACCATCGCCGGCAAAATCGATCACCAACGCGTCCGGCCGGCCGAATTGCGCGCCGTTGGCGGCGGGGAGGCCATAGCCCATTGTTCCGAGCCCGCCCGAAGAGATCCAGGTCCGCGGCTTGGTGTATTTATAGAACATCGCCGCCCACATCTGGTTCTGTCCCACTTCGGTCACGATGATCGTGTCACGGTCCTTGGCCAGTTCATGGGCCTGCTCAATGACATATTGCGGCTTGATAATGCCACCTTCTTGTTTATAAGCTAGAGGGAACTTTCTTTTCCACTCTTCGATCTGTTCAACCCATTGGACGTGTTTTTCTTTTGGGCCAACCTTGTCGATCAGGGCGCGGAGCACTTTTTTCACGTCGCCGACGATCGGGATATCGACACGGACATTCTTCCCGATCTCAGCCGGATCGATATCGATGTGGATGATCTTGGCATTCGGCGCGAACTTGGCGATGTGGCCGGTTACCCGGTCGTCAAACCGGGCGCCGATCGCGATCAAAAGGTCGCAGTCGGTCACGGCGTAGTTGGCATAAGCGGTCCCGTGCATGCCGAGCATGCCGAGCGATAGAGCGCTGGTTTCCGGGAAAGCACCGATCCCCATCAGAGTTGTTGTAACCGGGACATTGCACTTTTCGGCTAATTCTTTTAATTCATTAGCGGCATTGGCTGAGATGACCCCGCCGCCGGCATAGATGACCGGTTTCTTAGCCGCCTGGATCGCTTTGGTCGCCATCGAAATTTGCTTGGGATGGCCTTCAGTCCGCGGTTTATAGCTCGGGATATCGACTTTATCGGGATATTTATAGTCGAACTTAGTCGTAAAAATATCTTTTGGTATATCGATCACCACGGGACCGGGCCGGCCGCTCCGGGCGATATGAAAAGCTTCTTTAATGACCCGCGGCAGGTCTTCAACTTTCTTGATCAGGTAATTATGTTTGGAGATCGGCATGGTGATCCCGGTCACATCCGCTTCCTGGAAAGAATCGCGGCCGAGCAGGGGGGTGGCCACCTGTCCGGTGATCGCGACCATCGGGATCGAGTCCATATGGGCGTTGGCAATACCAGTCGTCAAATTGGTGGCCCCAGGGCCGGAAGTCGCCAGGCAAACGCCGACCTTCCCGGTCGCTCTGGCGTAGCCGTCGGCCGCATGGGCGGCCCCTTGTTCGTGGCGGACCAAGATATGTTTGACCCGTTTATCGGCGAACATGGCGTCGTAAAGAGGCAAGACCACCCCGCCGGGGTAGCCGAAAATTATGTCGACCCCTTCGTTGTGCAGCGATTCAAGCAAGGCCTGCGCGCCGGTCAATTCCATAAGTGAATTTTACCATAATAGCGTATTGAATTCAAAATAGTCTCTTGCTTTTCCGGGAACGATCCTATATTATTTTTATATGCCAACGATTATCAAAACATTAGTTCTTCTAGGCGGCGCGACTGGAACGTTAGCCGGGCTTTTTATGCTTCTGTTTATGGATAAATTCGTGGCCTTTAATAATTACGTGAATACGAATTTTTTCGGGGATTCCAGGAACGATTCTAATAATATTAAGTTTGACAGTTGGGTCTTTGGCCAAAGCTATCTAATCGCCGTTGTCCTGCTGATCGTCGGCCTCGCTCTTTTGACCCAATTCACCCGCTACGCCGCTTACTGATTTTCGCCCTTTCCCTCTCGATTTCAAAAATAGAGTGAAATTTCCTGCTGGAGGGAAAGATAATAAAATGTCAGAAAGCCAAGAAATTGGGGTAAGGATACAACAAATTAGGCTCAAGGAGAAAAAAATGAAACCAGTAACAAAATTTAAAGTAATATCGAGTACGATATTTTCAGCTTCTTTGTCGGCCCTCGTTTTTGCGGGCGGGAAGATCCCGGTATCGCTTAGGCATCCGCTGGCGGCCGTTTCAGTTTACAGATTTGCAAAGGGAAACATGAAATTCGGCTATGTGGAATCTTTGACAAAAACTTCTCAAGCAATGAGGGCGGGGCAGCAGAAAGCTCTAGGCAATAACAACGTAGTGGGGCAGGACGATTTTTTAACGAACTATGCGATGCACGCGCTGAACGCGTCAGTGATCGATTTAATACTTTGATATTTCTACTTTAAAACCGCCAGCCGGTTATAAATTTCGGCTTCGGCGATTCGGTAAAACCACTCTCTTCTCTTACTGCCGGGAAGTCTTTTTAAGTGTTTGAATTTCAAAAATAGAGTGAAATTTCCTGTTGGGGGGGGGCGATATAGAGGCAGCAGACAATCAGAATATCTGAAAAAGGGGGAGAATAAGATGGCACCAGGAGTTGCAGCAAGAAAAGTCGGGATTGGTGATGTTGGCAATGTAAAAGGGGCCCAAGCATTAGCGACGATATTAGGCGGTTTGAAGAAAACAAGGGGAGAGGGACAGAAAAGTATTCTATTGGGGAAAAATGAAAAGCAGATTATGCCTAACACAGAGGCGTTAGAGACTGACCATCTTCCTAACATGAGCGATAGAGATGACTGTTTAAGGGCGGCGATTTTAGGCTTTATGACGGCAGTAGCAAAAACCAATAACGGGGTTGAGATGCTGGATACGATCTTATCGGGAGTATTTGATACGCCTGTCGTTTATCTACCCGATCTCATTACCCGGTTTAGCCATTGGGGCTTACCTTCACGGGCGAGATGGATGCCGTGGTCAAGCGATGAATGGGCGATGAGAGAAATTTCAAACAGCGATGGTTTTGCGCTTCTGCTTAAAGTGCGGTATTTACAGGAAATGTCTCACCGGCTATCTCGACCCGATGGATATGACGCGCGTTTGTATTTCGAAACGAATTCCGAGGAAAGACATGTTTATACTGATGAACACTCAGTTAGCTGGCGGATTGCAAATGAACTCCCTTTCTGGGTGAAGCCAGAGCCGGCGTTTGAAATCTTGAAGCAAGAACACCGGCGCCGAATCGGTGGATTCAGCCAAGAACAAAAAGTGTCAATTGTCGGCCTATCAGCAGGCTATGACGGCGATTGGATTTTGCATGGAATTACACCATCAACCATCAGCGATATCCAGGAAATAAAAGAGATTATTGCCTTGCCGGCCGAAAACGCTTTCAAGGCTTCCATTGTCATTAGCCCATTGTCGAAGGCAGGGCCTGACCAAGCGCCGCAGCGTTTTGAAACAACGTTTGCCAGTGCGATAAGATTGACTTCGCAGGATTTGCCAACTTTAAGGCGCGATACCGTAACTCGTTGACAATCGCTTAGCTCTTTAACACTGCTCCCGTGCTGGCCGAGGTGACCATTTTTTGATATCTGGAGAGCCAGCCGGTCGTAAATTTTGGCTTTGGCGGTTCGGTAAAACCACCCTTTTCTCTTACTGCCGGGAAGGCATCTTTTGAATTTTTGAATTTCAAGGAAGAGTGAAATTTTTTGCGGAGGGGAGCGATAATTGGATAAGAGATCCGGGCATCAGGGAATCCGGGTGTCCGGGAAAAGGAGAGCAAGGCATGGGTGTTGTTGGTAAGGCTCAGAGTATTTTGAGGCGCGGTTATATTGGTGTACAGCGGATTGATTTTTTCAGGAAAAGAGAATTGAGAGAGGGCTATCTAAGTAATTTTGTGAATAAGCTCCTTGGGTTTGGCAGTCGCGGGCAGCGATTAGAGTGGCTGGATATTTTAGCTTCTACATGTAAGGGGCACGATCGCCCGGCCCTTTCGGAAAAGTACCTCGCGACCCGGTTAGAGGCCATTCATGGTCAAGTTATGAGAGCAGCCACTTTGGGTACTATGGCCCACCCGAGTTTTGATGAAACATATTACGCGGGGCACGTCTGCCACCTTATTGCGGCCGCAATAGATGTGTATGGCGAGGAAAAATTTGAGGGCGCATTGGAAATAATATCACGCGACATAAATTATTTTGCTGCGGAAAGGCTAAGAGCAATGGCCAAAAAGGGAAAGCTGCCTTTTCATCTTCGACCGAAAAATGTTTCTGAAATGACGCCAGAAGAACTCGCAAATATGATCCGAGAACGGAACTTAATTGCAATTGCGGAGGGGACGGTTGGTAGACTTTTCGGTGAAAATAATGATTCAAAAGCTGCGAGGCGAAGCATTTTCCAAAAAGCTTTGCAAGAAATTTATAAAGAGGTAGGCCCTGACAGGTTTAGAGAGGCAGTTGCTGTCCTTCAAGAAGATCAACGTTTTCTTCTCAGCCGGGCTTTCGTTTTGGAGTTGGTTGGGCTTTAATCCCGGTTTTATTATTTCAAAACCGCCCCGGTACTCGCTGATGTTACCATCCGCTGATATCTGGATAACCAGCCGGTCGTGAATTTTGGCTTTGGCTCTTTCCAGTGGGCCAGCCGCGTTTCGATCTCCTGATCGCTCAACTTCACGTTCAGTTTCCGGTTGGGGATATCGATCTCGATAATATCACCGTCTTTGACGATCGCGATCGGCCCGCCCAGAGCGGCTTCGGGCGCCACATGGCCGATGCAGGGACCCCTCGTTCCTCCTGAAAATCTCCCGTCAGTGATCAGCGCGACCGAATCCGCCATCCCCATCCCTTCGATTGCGGAGGTTGGATAAAGCATCTCGCGCATCCCCGGCCCGCCTTTCGGCCCTTCATAACGGATAACGATGACATCGCCATGTTTAATCCGACCGCCGTTGATCGCCCGCTGGGCGGCGTCTTCAGAATCAAAAACTTTGGCTGGACCGGTATGCTTCATCATTTTAGACGAAACGGCGGTTTGTTTGACGACCGAACCTTCGGGGGCGATATTCCCCTTGAGAATCGCCAAACTCCCTTGCTTATGATACGGGTGGGAGAGCGGCCGGATTATCTCCTTATCAAAAACCTCGCCAGCGGCCGCGATCTGCTTGATCGTCAGGCCGGAGACGGTCGGATTATTTATAATCATCTTTGAGAGAACGTGGAGCGCCCCAGGGACACCGCCGGCGTTCTCCAGGTCTTCCATGAAATGGTTGCCGCTCGGCCGGATGCTGGCGATGTGCGGCGTCTCTTTGCCGATCTTGTCAAAAAGTTCGACCGGCAGTTTGATCCCCGCTTCATGGGCGATCGCTGTCAGATGGAGGACGGCGTTGGTCGAGCCGCCAAGCGCCATATCGAGCCGGATGGCATTGAGGAAAGCGTTCAGCGTCATGATCTTCCGCGGCAGGATATTTTTCTTGACCAGTTCGACGACCTTCTTGCCGCTTTCATAAGCGATCATCTTTTTCTTGGAAGAGACCGCAAGCGATGTGCCGCAGTAGGGGAGAGACATCCCCATTGCTTCGGTGGCGCAAGCCATCGTGTTAGCGGTGAACATACCGGAGCAGGCGCCGGCGCCGGGACAGGCGTTCATGACCAGGTTATCGAGATCGTGTTTGCTGATCTTCCCTTGTTTGTAAGCGGCGTCAGCTTCAAATGTATCGTGAACAAGATCGAGCCGGGTCATTTTATAACAACCGGTCAGCATCGGCCCGGCGGTCACCATGATTGTCGGGATATTTAATCGTGCCGCCGCCATCAGCATTCCCGGCGTGATCTTATCGCAAGCGGTGAGCAGGACCAAGCCGTCGAGTTGGTGCGCTTCGGCCATCGTTTCGATCTCATCGGCGATCAGTTCGCGGGAGGGGAGGGAGTAGTGCATTCCGTTATGGCCCATGGCGATCCCGTCGCAGATCGCGGGGAGGCCGAAAGTAAAAGAGACACCGCCGCCGGCGTGGATCCCTTTTTCGATTACTCTTTCGAGCGAACGCATGTCAACGTGGCCGGGAACAAGATCGGTAAAGCTCGAAGCCAAACCGATGAATGGTTTTCCCATTTCTTCATTGGAAACGCCGGTGGCGTGGAGCAGGGCGCGGATCGGGGCCTTCTTTTTCAGTGCATCACTCCTCATTGTCCATTTCCTCCTTTATCCATTTTAGGGCGCCGCGGGCCTCGTAAATCCCTTCTTTGACCTGCGGTTTCTTGGCATTTTCCCCCAGGCTCATTATATAGGCGATCTTGCCGGCGCGGGTCTTAATATTGGCTAACCTGGTTTGCTTGATCAGGTCTTCGCTCAGGTAAGGGAGATACCCAAAGGCGCCGACCCCGTGGATATCTTTCATAGCTTCTCCTGTGATTGGGGCGGCAGGAGCGTGACCAGATCATCGGTGCTGACATTGGCCAGGAAGTATTTGACGTGCTTTTTAAAAGCTTTGATATCTTCAACTGTCCCGGCTTTTTTGTCGACGTTAATCTTGTTGCCGTGCTGGTTATATTCATAGACCCGGAACAAGCCGCCGGCCATTTCCTGGTAAACCAAAACCCAATGGCCGTCGTCGATCCCGAGCGCCATTTTGCTCCCGTCAGGCAGGGTCAGTTCTTCGGAGCGGAACGCGACAGTGCCGATGAAGTTTTTATCCGTAAAATCAACGTTTTGAACATACTCTCCCAGCTTGGTCATTTGGCCAATTATAGCGCAAAACTGAAATTTTCGCCAGAAAATGACGATATATATTGGAGAGATGAATATACCCTTGGAGGCAAGTGAATGAGCGCAAAAATATCGCCGGCCGCTGAAATACGAAGTCGCCTGCTCGATTCTTTCCATCCCAGAACACGGGAAATTGCCATCAATCCAACCAATCCTTTGGACCGCAGGATTATGAGCAAAAACCTCAATTATCTGGTACCAGCAGAAGCTCATTTTTACAACAACGGCAAAATTAACGCCGCTTACGCCGCCACTTTTGTTGAGGATTTTGTTGAAACTAACCGTATTTGTTCGAACATTAAAGATGTGACCGCGGAACTGATAAGTGAAGGGATTATTGAAGAACCGTCAAGCAAAGCAAGCCAAGAACGCGCCATGGTTTACCGTGCCCGGGTTTGGGGGGGAATGATGGACGATGAATTGGCGGCCCAACAGGCGTATCGTTCGCGGCTTGATGCGCTGATGAATGCGATCCACGATATTTATGGCTTGAAATTGAAGAATAGTAAAAGACAGGAAGCGCTAATTAAATGCGTGATCGAGGCACTTGGTTACGGCGGAGTGAGAGGTTATGAGGTTGATCTTTTGTCGGCAGAGTCGGAGGATAAACAGTATCTAGAATTCCTAAGATTTGGGGTGAAAGGGGAATCGCGATTCTTTGCAAAATGGGGTAAGGCGCAAAAAAGAGAAGAAAAAGGATTTTTGTATGAATTATTGAAAGGCAATATTCCGCAAAGACAATTAGATGATGAGCAGCGTAAAGGGGTTTATTCTTGGCATAAGAATGGGAAGATCAAGTTATTGCATATTCAAAAGAGAAAAGGATGGGAATATACCGATCTAGTCAGATATACCCAGGACGAAGCCTTGAACGGCGTTGACAATGTCGATGAGATGATGTTCCTGGTCCTGGGGGACGAGCAAACCGGCAAGGTCAGAGTTTATCAGATAGATAACTGGGAAAAAAATGGAACACCATTATTCATGAATAAAACCGAGGACATGGCCCTGTTACAGACATTTGCTGAAACCGTGGCTCAATCGGAAGAAAATGAACGCTTGTTAGAGCAGGTCGAAGAACTATCGATCAGAGATAAACTGACTGGCTTGTTCAACCGCCGCCACTTTGAAGTTCGGCTTCGAGACGAATTAGAGAGAACGGCGCGACTAGAAGAGTCCCCTTTATCATTGTTGATGATTGATATTGATCATTTTAAGGTATTTAACGACAATTACGGCCATAAGATGGGGGATAAGGTTTTGAGATTGGTAGCAGAAACAATCTTAAATAGTGTTAGGGAAATCGATGTGGTTGCTCGTTATGGAGGGGAAGAGATTGTGGTTATCCTGCCAGCCACGAATCATGAAGGGGCTGACGCCAAAGACGCGGCAGAAAGAATTCGTCAGGCAGTTGAAGATATCTCTTTGATGATCGTTGACGAAAAAGTCCACGTGACGGTTAGTGTTGGGGTCGCGGTCGCTAATAAAATGGCGGCGGTTGGGATGAAAGAAGATTTGAAAAAAGGCAAAGAAATCGAGGAACTAAATTTAGTTGCCAATGCCGATTCCATGCTTTATAAGGCAAAAAAGAATGGCCGTAACCGGATCGAAGGACCAGTTGCCCGCGGAAATTGACCATGCTATAATTTCCCCATAATGCTCCGCTATTTAACGGCCGGTGAATCA
Organism: Candidatus Margulisiibacteriota bacterium; assembly: GCA_028702315.1. GTDB lineage: Bacteria > Margulisbacteria > WOR-1 > O2-12-FULL-45-9 > XYB2-FULL-48-7 > JAQVPA01. The sequence continues at coordinate 37,141 of JAQVPA010000003.1, read as the reverse complement.
CACGGCAAAGCCTTAATTGCCATTCTCGAAGGTTGCCCGGCGAATCTCGTAATTTCCGAAGCTGATATTAACCGCGATTTGGTCCGGCGCCAGTCCGGTTACGGCCGCGGCGGGCGGATGAAGATCGAAAAAGACCATGCCGAGATCCTCTCCGGTATCCGCAAAGGAAAGACGATCGGCAGTCCGATCTCCCTCTTAATACCAAATAAAAGCACTGAATTATACGAAAAAGCGATCACCCAGCTCCGCCCCGGCCATGCCGACCTCGATGGGGCGATCAAATACAACCAAAAAGATGTCCGTAATATTTTAGAAAGATCATCAGCCAGATCGACTGCCGCCCAGGTCGCGGTCGGCGCGATCGCCCGCCAGCTCTTGGCCGAATACAAGATCAATGTTATCAGCAAAGTCATCGAGATCGGTGGTTCAAAACAACCGAAAGATTGGGCCAAGCTGATCGATCAGGCGCGAGCTAAAGGCGACTCGCTCGGCGGGATATTTGAAGTCCTGGTGACCGGCCTTGCGGCTGGCCTCGGCAGTTATGTCCAGTGGGACCGGCGGCTCGACGGCAACCTGGCCCGGGCAGTCATGGCGATCCCGGCGATCAAGGGGGTTGAAATAGGCCTTGGGTTCGGAACGGCTCATCTCCCCGGTTCGCAGGTTCATGATGAGATATTCTATGTAAAAGGGAAGGGTTTCTACCATAAAACCAATAATGCCGGCGGACTGGAAGGCGGCGTGACCAACGGCGAACCGATCGTCATCCGGGCGGCGATGAAACCGATCTCAACCCTGGGCAAACCGCTTAAATCGGTTGACTTGGTTTCCAAGAAGCCTGCTTTGGCTCATGTGGAACGGGCCGATATCTGTGCGGTGGAGGCGGCGGCGGTCATTGGGGAGGCGGCAGCGGCGATCGAGATCGCCAACGCTTTCCTCGAGAAATTGGGCGGAGACAGCGTTGAAGAGATCAAAGATAATTTTACCTCTTACAAAAAACGCCTGGCTGTGATATAATACTCAAGTTATGTCTGCGAAAATAAAACTCCAAAGAGTCGGGACGAAGAACCATCCGCAATACCGGGTGGTCATTCAGGACGAATCGCGGCCAACGGTTAGCCGGGTCATTGAGATCCTTGGCACGTACGAGCCGTTGAAAGAGCCGTCGTTCTTTTCTGTTGACAAGGATAAAACGCTGGCTTGGATCGCCAAAGGGGCCATGCCGACTGACAAAGTCAGAATACTGTTAGGCAAAGCTGGGATACTTCCCCCGATCGACCTGGCAAGTTTGCCCAAGAGAAAGAAGAAGGGCGAAAGCGCGGAAGCTCCAGCGACCGAAGCAGCGCCTGCCGCAGCTCCGGCGGCGACCGAAGAAAAGCCTGCTTAAGGAGGCCCGAACATGAAAGAGCTGGTCGAATACATTGTTAGGAACCTCGTTGATAATCCGGAAGCTGTCAGCGTCAAAGAAACCCAAGGCGATTCGGTGACCATTATTGAGGTCCGCACCGCGCCGGAAGATGCTGGCAAGGTGATCGGCCGGGAAGGGCGGATCGCTAATTCAATCCGGACGATCGTCAAGGCGGCGGCGGCCAAACAGCAGAAAAAGATCACCGTCGAGATCCTGACCGAAGACAGAGAAAATAAACAGGGAGGAGCATTTTAATGGCAGAAAAGACAGTTGAATTAAAACGGATCGTAATGGTCAAGGCGATAGTCACGGAAGAATTTAAAGGGAACCTGGTGAAAGAGCTGGAAAAGGCGATTGGGAATATCGAGGGCCAGCTTGGCCAAATGGAAATGCAGAGCAAAGGATATCTCGAAGACCTGAAAAAGAAAGGCTTGATGCAGAAAGCCGCCGCTTTTAAGCACCAATATGATGAAGAAAAGGGCCGCCAGTCGGCAGCTAAAGCAGACCTGATGATGAAGATCGAAGAAGCGAAAAGGCTGCAGGTCGGGTCAGAATTTGTCCAGGGCCCGCTCGAAGGCCCGGTTAATGTCGCGGTCGGGGATAATCTTTACAAGAAAGTCGGCGGGGCCGAAATAATTGTTAAGGACGGAGTAATCCAAGAGATCCGCGGCGTCTAAATAGTGCGAATCGACATCCTTACTTTGTTCCCCGAGATGTTTCGGGGGCCGCTTAGCGAAAGCTTGCTCAAGAAAGCGCAGGAAAAAGACCTTTTGAGTCTCAACGTGGTCGATCTTCGCGATTTTACCTCTGATAAACACAAAACAGCCGATGATTCGCCTTACGGTGGTGGCGCCGGCATGGTCATGAAGGTGGATGTTATTGCTAACGCAATTTCAAAAGTCAAAAGTCAAAAGTCAAAAGTATTGTTTATGTGCCCGACCGGGAAACTATTAACTCAAGAGAAAAGTAAGCAATTAGCAGAAGAAAAGCATCTGGTCATTCTTTGCGGGCATTATGAAGGGATCGACGAGAGAGTGCGCGGGTTAGTGGATGAAGAGATCTCGATCGGTGATTATGTCCTGACCGGCGGCGAGCTACCGGCGATGGTTTTAGTTGATGCTCTCGCCCGGCATATCCCGGGCGTGGTCAAGGAAGAAGCATCGGTCCAGAACGATTCGTTTTTTAACGGTTTGCTCGACCATCCCAGTTACGCCAAACCGGAAGAGTTCGGGGGCCAGAAAGTGCCGGATGTTTTACTCTCCGGCCATCACGCGGAGATCGAGAAATGGCGAAGGAAAGAAGTTTTAAAATTGACGTTTTATCGCCGTCCCGACCTCCTGGCCAGGGCGGCTTTGAGTGATGAAGATAAAAAGATGTTAGGCGAGATCATCCAAAATGGGTAACGTTTATATCGCGCTTCTTCACCATCCGGTCTACAACAAACGAAAAGATGTTGTTGCGACCTGTATCACCGGCTTTGACCTCCATGACATTGCCCGGTCAGCGGCCACCTTTGGCGTCAAAAAATATTTTGTCGTCAATCCAATGCCAGCCCAGAGGGAATTCGCTAGTCGGATCTTTGATTTTTGGCAGGACGAAGGTAGCCTGGAGTTTAATTGGACCAGGGCAGAGGCGTTTAAGCTTATTTCCATTAAAGCCGATCTTGATGAAGCGATCAAGGAGATCGAGGCGATCGAAGGGGTCAGGCCCAAGATTATCGCGACTTCGGCGAAGGGAGAGGAGAAGAGATTAGAAAGTAGAAATTTGAGATTAGAGATTAGGAACGCGAATAGCCCGTACCTTATCCTTTTTGGCACCGGCTGGGGAATGACCGATGAACTCTTGTCCCGGGCCGACGCGATCCTGGAGCCGATTACCGGCAATTCCGCCTATAACCATTTGTCAGTTCGCGCCGCAACTGCTATAATATTAGATAGGTTATTAGGGGATTAGGATATTTGGTTTTGGATATTGGGTTATTAGGGGATTCGGTCCTGATTTCCGGATAACCGAATACGCAAACCCTGGTTACCAAATATCCCGATATCCGAGGAAGGAAAAGAAATGGGAATAATTGAAGACATCGAAAATACACAAAAAAGAAAGACCGTGCCCAATTTTAAAGTTGGCGATACGGTCAAGGTTTTTTCCAAGATTATCGAAGGGAGCAAGGAGAGGGTCCAAGGTTTTGAAGGGATCGTTATCAAGCGGACTGGTGGCGGGGTCAGGGAGAATTTTACCGTCCGGAAACTGGTTCAGGGTGTTGGCGTTGAACGGACATTTCCTCTGCATTCGCCGAAGATCGAACGAGTGGAACTCCTCCGCAGCGGCAAGGTCCGCCGGGCGAAGCTTTATTATCTAAGAAAACGAATTGGCGGTCAGGCAACCCGGGTTGAGGAAGGCGAAGGGACAAACGAAAGTGCCCCGGCTTAAGCACTGGGCTTTTGACTGGCTCGAAACGATTGTCGTTGCCCTGGCCTTGGCGCTTATCATCCGCGCGTTTTTTCTGCAGGTGTTTTGGATCCCCTCCGGCTCGATGGAGCCGACCCTCGATATTAACGACCGGATCGTTGTTAATAAAGTTGCTTTTAATTTTATGGTCCCAAAACGGCTTGAAGTTGTAGTTTTTCGCGGTGTTGGCGGAGTAGGGGAAGCCAAAAAGGACCTGATCAAAAGAGTGATCGGCCTCCCCGGAGAAAAGCTGGAAGTCATAAAAGGCGGGATATTTATTAATGGCGTGCAGGTAACAGAAAAACACCCGATGAACGAGGATTTTGCTAATTTTGGCCCGGTCACTGTCCCCTCGGACGCTTATTTTGTCATGGGCGACAATCGGCCCGCCTCGGCTGACAGCCGCTACTGGGGCTTCCTGCCGAAGAAGAACTTAATTGGCCCCGCCTTCCTCCGCATCTGGCCGCTGACAAAGTTCGGTTTTATTCCTTAGTGCTTCTTGATAAAACAAAAAAGGGGAGATCTAAATCTCCCCTTTAATTTTGTGAAAGACTTAAAGCTTATTTGTCTGAAAGGTACTTAATCAGGTCAACATATTTATTTCCTGGATAATAAGCTGCTGCTGGAGTTGCAATCTTAGATAGGCTTTCTAGCTGTTTTTTATAAGCTTTTAGCTCCGTTGCTAGCCCAGTCCCTTTTTTTGTTTTAATAATGCTTTTGTATGCATCCAAGAACTGCTGCGTTTCAGTGGAAATCCAATCAGGCAGAGGATCGTAGGCAATGCCACACCTAGGGGCGACCTCTTCGAAACCAGACTTATCAGTAAAAAACACACACATTCTTTTTATGCCAAAGTCCTCAATTTCCTGTGGTAATGATGCAAGAGGCAGACTCTGTTCTTCTTTAGCAATAGTAACGGGGTCAGCTGCTTCAACATCTTCACAATATCCATTTACATAACCATTTTGATTTCTTTCTTCGACCTCCCTACCACCATTGGGATAAGTCGTTGTTATTCTCTGGGTAACCGGTGCCGTCATTGATATATTCATTTTTTCTCCTTTCTTTTTGCTAGATATAGACCTTGCTTGGTCTCGTTGGGTATCTAGATTTTGATCGAGCCCTAATTTCACTATATATATCGGCACATTTTGGTGCGGATTTCAGTTTAAAGTAAAAATGCTTAATGTTATACTTTTTACATTAAAAAATGCCGCCCTCACTAAGGTACGAAAAAACGCTTTGTAAACAAGGTTATAAGCTGATCGCCGGTGTCGATGAAGTTGGCCGCGGGCCGATAGCTGGACCAATAGTGGCTGCTGCCGTCATTCTCCCCTCTAATTGTTCTATCAAAGGACTTGATGACTCTAAAAAACTGACTCCCCAAAAAAGAGAAAGCTTGTCGCTCAAGATTGGAAAAGAGGCAGTCGATATCGGCATAGGGATAGTTGACCACCAAACAATCGACCTGATCAATATCTGGCAAGCTAATCTGCTGGCGATGAGGCGGGCGATCCGGGATCTTGCTTTGGCGCCGGATTATCTTTTGATCGATGGCGGCCGCTATAAATTGGACCTGCCGATTCCGCAGAGGGGGATTACTGGTGGCGATGGGCGGTGTGTCTCGATTGCGGCGGCTTCGATCATTGCTAAAGTTGTCCGGGACAGGTTGATGGACGAATACCATAAGGATTATCCGCTGTACCGCTTCAACCAACATAAGGGTTATGGTACCAAAGCCCATTTCCAATTATTAAAAAAATACGGCCCCTGCGCGATCCACCGCCGCTCATTCTTCCCCTGCCGACAGCTTTTCGCCGGTTAGCGGCGTAATCTCGCCACTCCCACCCGAATATCCGAATTATTGCCCTAATATCCGAATAATTTCCTAATAGCGATAATATATTGTTATTACTACAAATATTTACTATTAGGATTTGCATTCGAATATTCGCGCCCCTATTCGGATATTCGGGTTGTAGTTGGTAATAAGATTGCTACTTCACTCCATCATGGGGAGAGAAAGCTACGAATTAGGTAAACAGGGCGAAGCGACCGCCGAACAATACCTGCAACAAAAAGGGTACGACATTATTGAACGGAACTTTCATTCCCAGCAAGGGGAAATAGATTTGATCGCCAAAGAGGGCGACTTCCTTGTTTTTGTGGAAGTCAAAAGTTATTCCTTCAGAAGCTATGGCTCGCCGGTCGGCGCGGTCAGGAAAATGAAAAAACAGAGCATTATCCACGCCGCCCGCACCTATTTATACAAAAAGAACATTAAAGATACTTATTGCCGATTCGATGTGGTGGCGATTTACCGGCGGTTTGACGGCTCGACCGCGATCGAGCTATATAAGAATGCGTTCATGGTCAACTAAGGAGAAAGACATTGTTAGTAAAAATAAATTCGGCGGCGATTTTGGGATTAGAGGCTTACTTGATCGAAGTCGAGATCGATTCGCAAAAAGGGATGCCGGGCCAATCGATCGTTGGTTTACCCGATGCTTCGGTCAAGGAGTCACGTGACCGGGTCAGGGCGGCGATGGAAAATTCTGGCTTCAGCTTTCCGCCTGGTTATTTTACTATCAACCTTGCTCCCGCTGACACCAGGAAAGAAGGGCCGCTCTATGACTTGCCGATCGCACTGGGGATGCTGGCAGTTTCCGAACAGATCGCCTCAAAAAACCTTGATGGAACAGTGATCCTGGGTGAGCTTTCACTTGACGGCCGGGTTCGCGGCGTTAACGGGATATTGCCGATCTGTTTATCATTAAAGAAGAAAGTTAAAACCCGTGTTTTGGTTTCGGCCGAAAATGCCGATGAAGCGGCGTTAGTCGAAGGGGTTGATGTCTTGCCGGTCGCGACGCTGAAGGATGCTGCGGAGTACATCAACGGCAGCAAAGAAATTTCTCCTCATAAAATAGATATTGCGGCTCTCTTTCCGGATGAGCCGGAGTACGGTCTTGATTTTTCTGACGTGAAAGGCCAGGGGCACGTCAAGCGGGCGCTGGAGGTGGCGGCGGCGGGCGGACATAACGTGCTCCTGGTCGGCTCCCCCGGCTCCGGCAAAACGATGCTGGCTCGCCGGATCCCGACGATCATGCCGCCGCTGTCGATCGGCGAAGCGCTAGAGGTGACCAAGCTTTATTCAGTGACCGGCCTGCTTGACGGTAAAAGAGCCTTAGTAACGACGCGGCCATTCCGCTCGCCCCATCACACAACATCCGATATTGGAATAATTGGGGGTGGGCGGATACCGCGTCCCGGCGAAGTTTCCCTGGCGCACCTTGGCGTCCTCTTCCTTGACGAATTTCCCGAGTTTGAGCGGGATGTGCTGGAAGTCCTCCGCCAGCCGCTCGAAGACGGCAAGGTCACGATTTCCCGCGCCCATTCAACCTTAACTTATCCGGCCCAATTTATGTTAGTTGCGGCGATGAATCCGTGCGGGTTCGTCACTATTTCCATAGTATTGGAGATAAGAAGGGAGCCATATATATATATGAAATTCCTAAAAGGATCCTGCCGGATAAGTCTTTTGGTCAAAGACTGCACAAGTTTAGGGTTGCGATGGGGTTGAATGTTAAGCAATTGGTTAAAATGAGTGGTGTATCAGAAGGAACGATCTCCGGTTATGAGAGAGGGAACATGAGCCGTTCAGATCAGGGGATATATGCCATCTCTAAAGCGTTGAAAGTTAGCCCAATATGGTTAATTTATGGTGATGATAACGGGAAACTTAGCTCAACAGGTAAAAAACTTAGGTATCTAAGAAGGAAGAAGTGCTTAACAGTGAAACAGGTAAGTAAAAAAATTAGGGTTGCCACCTCCACGATAAACTCATGGGAGAGGGATGTTGATATACCGAAGAATTCAGTTAAATTCAATAAAATGACGAGGTTGTTAAATAGATGATTAGTAATGATGATCTGGAATTTGAAGGGCTTTTAAGCATAAACCGGATAATGAACCTACTCTACTGGTTTCTGTATTACCCTCAAGAAGGTTAATTGTTGCAAAACGTCGTCCTCGGCGTCCTGCTCTGGTATAATGTCAGTAATGTTAAAAAAGTTATTTTGCATAGCTACTTTAGCTGTAATTGTAACCCTTTCAGGCTGTCAGTCTGCTCAGGATGTTTCAACCACAACCACCTCGACATCAACAACAGCGACCTCAACAACCACAACAGCATCCACCACCTCAACCACAATAGCAGGGGATAATTTCTCTGTATATTTTATTGACGTAGGTCAAGGTGATTCGATTCTGATTAAAACTAAAGACAGCCACTATGTATTGATTGATTCTGGGCCATCAGATGCAAGTAACGGATTAAATACTTTTCTTAATTCAAAGGGAGTAGCTTCAATATATAGGGCAATATTAACGCATACGCACGCTGACCATTATGGGGAATTCAAGGACGTGGTTGGCAATTACACAATTAGCGGCTTTATGTTTGCGAACTACCCAAACACAAACTCAACATATGTTAGCCTTATGAATAAGCTGGCTACGAGTTCAATACCTACGATTGAGGTTAAGGATGGGGATAGCTTTACTCTAGATAACCTAACTTTCCGATTTTATCATCCCCCTGCTGGCTTTATAAGTACTTCCTCTGATGAAAATGATAATTCATTAGCTATAAAAGTTAGTAATCAGTCGGGAGTTGATCTCCTTGATTGTGGGGACTTGGAAACTGCAGGCATGAGTTCTTTATTAAGTAGGCATTCTGGTGATGTTGATATTGAGTTGTTAAAAGTAAATCATCATGGATCAAGCAATGGGACAAACCAAGCGCTTCTAACCGCAACAACCCCCACAGATGCATTTATCTGTGTTGGGGCAGGGAACTCATATGGACATCCGGAGGCAGCAACGTTATCACTGTTGTCTAGTAATAGCATTAACGTGTATAGAACAGATTCGAATGGGGATATTACGGTTAATGTTAATGGAGGCTCATATTCGGTTGCAACCGAAAAATAACCACCATATTTAGCTTTGTAAAAAGTCTTTTTGTCCCCCCTCGGCCAGCTGCCAAGAATCTATAATAAACGACTTATAACCCGAATCATTATCTAATAAGGGCTGAATGAGGGTTTTTGGGGAATGAAACGAGTTTGCTGAATTAGATATTACGTTTTAAAATAAGGGTTCAAGGAAATTATGACTACGCTCATAGTATACTTAAATATTAGGAATTGTGAGATAATATATTAGAATATGACAAAAATACTCTTTAAGGCTAAAAGTACTGTAATATATTTGGGCGATTCTCGTGGAATGCCCGAATTAAAAGATAATTCTATTGATTTTATTATTACCAGCCCACCCTATTGGGATTTAAAAAATTATAAAAGCAACAAACAGATAGGGTTAGGACAATCCTATGAGCAATACTTGGAGGAGATCGAGAAGGTGTTTAAGGAGTCCAGCAGGGTTCTAAAGGCCGGGAGATATTTTGCGTTAGTCATTGGGACAAGAATATCTGATGGCGAATTGGTTCACATCCCTGCAGATTGTATTTCAATATTTAGAAATTATTCTATGCGTCTAAAGAAGGAAATAATATGGACAAAGCCTAAGGGAACGCAAGGATTATGGCAAAGGGGGACAACCCAATTCTTAAAATCTAAGCCATATCCAAGAAATGCAAATTATAACATCCAGCATGAGTTCATTTTAATATTTAGGAAGGAAAATAATAGTATTATTTCGGAAGACAAATTCAGGGTTAATCACAAGCTATCGGAAGAATTCATTAAGGAGGTTGCTTGGACAAACTGGACGATTGGAGTATCACGCCAGAAAAACCATCCCGCAGCATTCCCGGTGGAATTGCCAACTAGATTGATACGCTTATATTCATACCCGGGAGAAGTTGTTTTGGATCCTTTTATGGGTTCTGGGACAACCGCGTTAGCAGCAAATAATCTCGACAGACATTGTATAGGATATGAAATAAGTAAAGAGTATTGTGAAATATGCAAGGAAAACATTATTAACAATGGGAAATAATAATAAAATAATGCAATTAAATGATACTGATTGGGAATTTAAAGACGCAGATACCAATTATTCAACACATAATATTCATAGGTACTCCTCGAAGTATATTCCACAAATCCCAGAACAATTAATTCTGAAATTAACTAAGGAAAACGATACTGTCTTAGAGCCTTTTGTGGGGTCGGGAACAACTCTATTAGAAGCAAACAAGCTAAAAAGGAACGCAATAGGGGTCGATATTAACCCCGTTGCCTATCTAATAACAAGCGTGAAAACAACGCTAGTAAAAGTTGAGGTTATTGATGAGCATATCAATAAGTTTAAAGATAATGTTTTTCCAAAAATCAATGTACTGAGGAGAAGCGGAGAGGATCAAGCCGGATTATTCCCTCCTAATGATGGGCGAGCAAAATATAGAATGCCAAATATTAGAAATATTGATAAATGGTATCAAAATAGTGTTATCCGTGAATTGGTTATAATTAGGGATTATATTAACGCTGAAATTAAGGATGTTAATATGCGTAAGTATTTTGTTTGCGCATTTTCGGCGATCGTTAGGCCGGTATCAAATGCGCATACTGGCTACGGGAACCTAATGATAGATAAAAATAAGCGCAGCATTAACAATACATATGAAATATATTATAACCAATTGAGGAAAATGAGGGATGGGATGCTAGCCTTGGTTGGGCAATACAGTCATAATCATTCAGTTAAAATATATCAAGAAGACTGTCGTAAGATGGACAGCATTAAAGCAGAATCGGTCGACTTAATTATGACGCATCCCCCGTATATTTCTGCTGTGCCATATGCGGAGTATCTTAAGTTGTCATTATTGTGGCTAAAGGATTCATTTGGCTATCTTTTTCATAAAAGATGCTTGAGTTGTTTAGATTATAGGGTGTTAGATTCTTCAATAGTGGGGGGGCAGCGAAACAAAAAGGATGTCATTGAAAGATTTGAGGAATCAATGACAGAGATATTTAGTGAAATGTATAGAGTATTAAGGCCAAGCAAATATTGTGCAGTAGTAATAGGGAACCCCGTTGTTTTAGGTGAAACAGTTAAATGCGATGAGATGTTTGTTGGGATCGCAAAGACGATTGGTTTTAAGCTTGAAACCAGAATTAGAAGGGGTAAATATAAGACAACGATGGGGAAGATGAAGGAAGAGTTTATCCTAATCTTTAGGAAGTAAGTGTTGGTTTATAACCTCGATTGTTTCTCCTACTTTAAAGCATACAAAGTCGTAGGGGATACGAGATGACTTTAGATTATTTAATGATAAGGATTTAATAATCTTTTTTAATGAGATGTCGAGGTCAAGCCTTTCTTTGAGTGCAGCAATCAATTGTGCGTTCTTGGTAGACGTTATATCGTTTAATTTTGTGATGTCCGAATGGCTGTATGTAACCTTGATTTCCGTTAACAATATGACATCGCCCTTTTGAGAGATTAAATCAATTTTATAAGAGCCTTTGCTCCCTTTATCCCGAAAGCCTGGGTTCCTTATTTCTATTCTAGGTAATTCATCAGAGCCACCAGCGGGTTCTCCTGCCAGGATTGTCCATCCATTATCAGATAGATATTGCTTTGTTTTAAAATAGACGAAAGATTCATCGATATGCATCTAAACGACCCCGTCTTTTAATAAAAGTAAATCCGGAAATAATTTTAGCATTCTTTTGTCTTTTCTTTCTGTGTTTGTAACCGAATCCCAGTCTTTGACGGAGAGATCGGGGATTTCCATGACCAAATTAATGCTTCTATCTTCTTTATTGGGCCCTGTCCGGCAATATGCATAATCATAAACAAGTTGCATCCCTGTAAAAGGATCGGATCGTAATCCAGCCTTCATCCCTACAACATAGTGGAGAGACTTCGCTCTTGAAAAGAAATATTTCGGGAGTTGGACGCCGTTTAACCTTTTGTCTTGTTTGTACTTATCTGTTGAGATTATTCGTGCTGATGGCGGAGGCTCTTTATATGCCGACCTGCGAGTCTCGGATTCGTCTATTACTTCACCCATTTCTTGTTCAACTAATGATACGCCTGTAATATTTGGAGAAAAATTATGTTCGATAAGCCTATTAACCAAAGAGGATAATCCGTCGGTTTCAGTCCCATTTCGGATGAGTTCATATTTTGAATCGCATTTCCAGTTTACTGCAAGACTAGGGATGTGATGAAATTCCTTTAATTTTAGCATAGCCCTTAACTGTCTAACATTTAGCCAGCATTTGCCTGCATATGTCCCATGCTTCATGGCAAGAAAAGGGCCAAAATATATACCAATTACTTTTTCTTCTGCAGCACAGACAATTCTGCCAAATCTTTGACCAATATTATGGCCAGTAGGAACTTCGGTGGTCTTTTCAAGTGAAATTACTGCTTTCCCATTATGTAGCAAAATAATATCGGGTTTATCATATCGGAGGAGCTTCCTGACCTCTGGATTATCGGTTTGTGAAATTGGCAATAATATCGCATCACTTAGATGCTTGGATAGGCACTGAAACCATTTTCCCTCTTGGAAAGCATCGTAGTATATTTCGTATGTATTATTTGTCATTATAAGCTACCTAATGAACCCTATTATGAATCAGGACAAATGGGACTGCAAGTGTTTCAATTTATTATGAGATGGATAAATATTAAGCTTTAATGAGATTGTTTGACGACTAGCCCGCCCAAGCTGCCTAAAAGAAATAATAAACCTCTCCTCGAACGAATCCTTCGCTGATTGGGGTGAATTAGCATTGTCCACAAAGCGGTTTTGCCCAAAGATTTTTTCAGATGATCGAAATAGATCGGATTACGCATTAGAGGGTTAAGAATCGGCAATATTGTTTGTAAGAATAGGAAAAATAAGAGGTTTTATGAAATGATTGGTAGGATTGTGAGACAGATTTAATAAAAATAGCATTTCAGGCTTAATATTTACTATAATTATACCCAATAGATAGCATTATATGGGAAATTATCACCTCATTAATTGCGAAAAGTTAAGTTTTTCTGAAAAAAGTATCGTTTATATACAGGGGGAGGTGTTGTCGTTTGTATTGGGGAGGTGCTTATGAAGATATTAAAGGTTGATAATATGAGTGTAAGTATCGAATTAAATTATGATGATGTGGGGATTCTTCATTTCGCTCTATACGATTACCTTGATAAGGTTGAGGCAAAGCTAAATAAAAATGGCCTGGCCAAGCCCAAGCTAAAAAAGCTCCAAGTATTGAAAGTTAACCTTCAAAGCATGATAGAAACAATAAATGGAGTTATTTAGATCGCAAGGCTTTTTCAAGCAATTTGGATGGTGAAACCTTGAGTGCCTTTGCAATCTGCACAAAAACGGAGATGGACATGTTTCTATGGTCTCTTTCGATCGTTTGCAGATATTTCTCATGCAGACCAGATAGCTCTGATAGCTGTTCAATGGTTAGCTTCTTAGCTTTACGGATAGATTTAAGCTCTTGGGAAAGGGCGGTGAGGAGGTCTTTATTTGGTTGATAGAAAGATGCTGCTTTCACCATGGACACTATTGTATCCGTGGCCTATAATAAACAACACAACCGATAGTATCCTTATGCCAATGGAGGCAATATAAGTGGACATCTTTGACTCCCGTTATATAAGCAAAGAAAGGATTAAGTCTGTAATGGACGGGCTAACAACGGTCAAGAATTACCTAAAGAACTTCAATCAGCCTGTAAATGAGCTTGTTGAAGAAAGTAAGTCAATAAGAGGGGCATTAAGCATTTTAGGCCTATTTCAGGTGCCGGGATCGGGCCAGGTAGTAAAAAAGATTGAGACGATTGAAAATCTTGCAAGGGATATTTCAAGGGATATGAATAATATAAATCTAGACCGTCAGATCAATGATTTATTCGAGCTGTATTTAAAAATGGATTCGTTGAATGCTTATATCAAAGAGCTTGAAAATAGGAGGTAGAAAAATGAAAAAGTTATTATCATATTTGATTTTGTTGTTGATATTGAGTGGTGTAGGGTTATCTGCTAAATGCTATGCGCATTCTATTGATGTTTCTACCATGTATAAAATTATGCAAGTGGGGGCTATTTCTAGTAAAACAGGATGGGTTGTAATGTATAAATTAGAAGATTTTATGCCTGAAAAAGAATTTACAACTTATTTCGGGAAACCAGTTAAATCTCAAATTCTTCTAAATTATAAAGATGTGCCTATAGGAACTTATAAGACTTATGAGAAGAATGGAGATACTATTTATGCCTTTTTTGATAAAAAATCACGTTTAATAAGATTAGATGTTAATGACTATACTTGTATAAATACATTGGCTCCTTAATTATAATAAAAAATGATATTAAAAAGGAGGTGAGAAAATGAGCTCATGTAAAGGGCAAAGAAAAGGTAGTGGGTCATCTAATGATGCTTGTTTGCGTTCGTTGTACAAATGTAAGAAGTGTGGAAACGTTGGATGCGAATACGGAGCAGAAGGTAGCTCGTCATGCACAAACCTGGGATTCAAACATGGTAGTTGTGTGAAATGCGGGAGTAGCGACAAAACATCAATTTAGTTATTGTCTAAACGTCAAAATATTTGGGGTTTGTGTCCATTGTGTTGTCTATATCTATATATGGTAAGGGGGTGCCTTGTGCCTGAAATTAAAACACTTCATTATCCAGACGAATATAAAAACATTAAAACCCTACGAGATGAATATGTTAAGCATAAATACTTGCTTGTCTCTTTTGAAAAGATCAAAGACCCTTCTGAAGCAAAGAAGCTAAAGGATTATTTATTGGGCTTAACTTATGCCAAGGAAGGGATCGTATTCCAATATAAGAAGCATGTGCTGTTTAGCATGCTTCCAAATGGTGATTCTAAAGACACTTTGAATATGACTGATATTGTATGGAATGAATGACATGAAGCCATTATTCGAATATAGCATGGATAAGGACCTTTGTGAAATAAGTATCCTCTCGTACGGAAAGACAAGTGTAAGGCCGAAGTATGAAATTAGTGCTGTTAATGCGCTTGAAAATGGAGGGGCAATTGCAAAAATACTTCTGGCGGATGAGATAAGTGAATACCATGTGCTATGTGCTTTGGTTCAAGAAAACAATATAAATGACGAGCTTAATCAAAGCATAAAGGATGTAGGGCTTAAAATTGATAAGTATTTACTTGATGGAGAGCTAAGCTTGCCAAGTATTAAAGAAGGACTGCCGTTTTCTCCTGGCATGAAAGAGGTTGTTAATAAGGCTATATCTTTATCATTGCCAAAAGGAGTTGTTGACCCATCTCACCTTTTAAAGGCGCTTTTATTGTCAGATACTGAGGAAATGAGATGTTTTTGTAAAAAGCATAACATCTCTGATGAGCAGATATCTGACATTGAGTTGTAAGGGGAGGCATAAATGAAGGTGCAAGAGATATTAGAGGATGAAAAGGTTAAAACAAAAACCGAAGTATTACTATCAGGCTTAAAAGATTATGATGATGCAGTTGATGGGATAGCGCCCGGAGAGATGATGATAGTATCTGCTCCTCCAGCAGTTGGAAAGACTGCCTTCTGTACAGCATTCGCTTTATCTTGTGCGATGAAAAACATAAAGGTCTTATATTTAACTTCATCTCCAGCAGGTTGTATAGCAAAGCGATTAGCAGGGCTTAATATCAATGGCCCACTTTATATTGAACATATAGAAGGGGTGGCAATAGAGGGAGTTAAAATGCCTGGGATAGAGGATGAAGCTCCAGGTGAAATGGAGCAAATAATTGAGCAATATGCTATCCGTCAGCCGGCAGAAGAGTTAAAGGGTTTAGACCCAGTGGAAATGTACACAAGGAAGCTCCCACCATGGCTTTTGATAATTGACTCAATCGACTATGTGTATAAATATTATCCAAAGCAGGGCAATTATGAAGAAGTGAGATGTGAACTGCTAAAGAAATATATTAAGGGCATTAAGAGACTTGCAAAGAAATTTAATGCAGCTGTTATTATTACAGCCAATGCGTTGGATTCAGGTGACGTCGTTGAGCTCCCGAGAGAAGTGGCTGCTTGTGCCCCATTAGCAGAGGTTATATGTTTATTGGACATAAATAGAGACGAAGAAGATCAGCGGAATGTTGTCGTAGAAATACTAAAAAATGTTAGAAGAGGATCCGGTGTGCTTACGTTAGGCATTGATAGAAAAACATGGATGCTTAAAGATTACGCCTGAGTAGGGGGATAGAGATGAATGAAGAGTTGAGCAATATTGAGATGGCATTATCCAAGGATGACGAGAATATAGCCACATTGATCGGGTCGCTCAAAAACTCTATGCGTAGTATGGAAAAAATAATAGTTGATGCTTATTTGGAGCATAAAAGGATGACAGCGGAAATCAAAGAGCGAATTAAGCAGTTAAAATCGATTGGTGATGGCAACGCATGAAAGCCCCTTTAATCGGCATTTTCTGGATAAAAGATGATGGCAAGTTAATTCTTGACACTTGCCCTTACGATCGGGGTGAGGACAAGATAGGTTGTTGGGCTAATCATTCCGGCCATTATCCCTTCTGGGAGAAATATTCAGTTAAACACGGCATAGAGCATGACTATGTTTATTATCCCAGGGGTAGGGTGGTTTATAATTTTATAACCAAGCAATTCAAGATAATGTCATCTAAGGCAGTCATAAAAAATAAGAAGATGGTTGATAAAATCACAAAGGCTTTTAACCTGATAAAATATAAACTAACGGCAGATCGTCATTATGAAAAAGCTTGCCCCATATTAGATGGTTAATTAAGCCCTTTCTATTCTATTTATCTTTGTTAGTGGTGGATAACCCTATTCTAAAAATAACTATTGATGTTTTTAACCTGATTTCTGATGTCTTGACCGATGTTCTTTAGGATGCCGTTTGATATCCCTTTCCATCGGCTCAAAAATGGCAGGACATAAACCACAGCTTTATAATAGTTATACTTATATGCACGCATTTTATCTGGGATCCCTTCTATCGATATTGGCTTTTCGTCTTTCTCAATAAAGGGCTTTAAGATTTTATATTCATCACCGGAACATATTATAAGCATTTCTTCATCTCTGGCTCTTTTAGATAGGTACTCCGCAATCTTTTTTGGCCTGACTTGTAGCGATTTCTCATGATATTCTTTTACTGGGATTCCGTATTCTTTTTCAATGTTTGATAAAGTAGACTTTTTCGGGAGAGGATAAACATTAAATTGAAAGCTATGCTGGCCATGATACACCTTTCTCCCACTGATCTCCCGTAAGAGCATTGATGCAAGGCTCCAATATGATGCCGGCTTTTTAAAGTAATATTCATAGTCTTCGTTTTCAATCTTTTCTTTTACGGTATTATCTATGCCATCGATCAGTTTATAAAAATCTATGTTGTTATGTATGGCTTTAAAGTATTCTTTGAATGAGGAAGCGTTGTATTCGTTTTTATCAATGAAAAACCTTATTTTTCTTGGGCCACTTGTTTTATCGTTTTCGTATAAATCATTTGTTGAGATGCCCGGCATGGCTAGTCCACCAGGCTCAATTGCTATAAAACATATTTTGGAGCTTATATTGCCGTAATAGCCGATCACATCGATAATCTCATCTACATTCATAAAACGGCCTCCTTAGAAAAATAACTTAAAAGATGGTATCTGTAGTGAAGAGCAGAATAGCATGAGGGATACTATCGTGTCCATAGAAAAACATAGAAAAACAAGTAAATGTGATGGTGGTTAAAATAAAGGCGTCTAAGAACGGCTTAAGAAGAGTGTTTAAGGGGCAAGCGGGGCAAGGGGCCGAAAAACATCTTAAAACGCTCCCTAAGTCATTTGCTTGCCTTTTGAAGATAAACTACGCTCGTTGCGAAGGGGGAAGGGTTTTGTTGTAGCCAGTTTAGGAAACCCAATCATCCTTCTTATCATCTCTTCGTCATTTGTTTTAAAATAATTGAAAACATCATCGACATTTACATAAGTTATCTCAGAGTGTTTTTTCAAGGTAGAATCACTTTCTGAAAAAATAACATTTAGGGCATCCTTGAAATTCTTTGAGGCAAACTTAATAAAACAAGCATGAGCTTCAGGCTTTATTTTATCGGCCTTAACTTGAGCGTAGATAGGCTTACCACTTCTAGATATCCCTGCGATATCGATAATTGCGAGGCTTTTTCCTGGCCTTAGAATGCAATATTTCAAAATCTGATCGTTCACGCCTTTTATTCTCAAATATTCCACGCACATCTGTTCGAGCATTTTAGGATGTAGGAGAGACCGATTAATATTTATGCTACTTTCGGCATTATTATATATCATCGGGATTATGGTTTGAAAAAATGGTGCCAGTGGCTTACAGATTGTGCCATAAGGTGGCCTTACGGCAAGTGCAACTGGATAGTCGCTGTATTTTAATGTTTTCGTTTTAGTTAATTGAAGGGTGACTTCGATTTTTCCTGATGCCTCCAGGCTGGTTCCGGGTTTAACCTGGCCGATTAGAACTTCCGACTCATCATTATATTCAGCTACAACCATCCCCCCGTCTTTTGCTATCTTAAGCAGGCAGTTTAATGCCGACCTATATTTTACCGTGACTGCCTTTTTGTCAGAAAAATACTTTTCATGGATCTCTGTATTCCCAATAGTAACTTCAGAAAGAGGTTTGTTGTCGAAGAAGATGGCTATTTTATTTTTCTCTTTCAAGCGATTTATCTCGCCCTTTGAAAAATCATCATCCTGCTTATGGCGGATAAAATAAACATTTCCTTCTCCCATATTATCAACCCCTTTATTGGGATATAGCCTTTCAATAGTGGGGTAAAAATATAGCACAAAGGATACTATCGTGTCCATAGATCAAACAAGTAAATGTGATGATGGTTAAAATAAAGGCCTCTAAGAACAGCTTAAGAAGAGTTTTTAAAGATCAAGCGGGGCAAGGGGCCGGAAAACATCTGAAAACGCTTTAGAAGCCATTTTCTTATCTTTTAAAGATAAGCTAGGTGTGTTGCGAAGGGGGGAATGGCTTTTGCCTTCAGTTATCAGCTGACAATACAACGTTTAATTGTTTATGGGTACTTTTATTTCGTTATTTCTTATCCTTGGCGGCAAGTCGCCTAAAAAGAAATAATAACCGGCGACTAACATTGATGCCGGAATATAAATTAGAGCAAAGTGAAAAAGGGCATAATCCATTATGGAGCAGGGGCATTGCTGTAATTGAAAATATGGAACTATTGACTAGCGAAATTATTGAAGAATTCAAAAAACAAGGTGATACAAGCTATAAAACCGCTGAAGAGGTAAAGGTAATTGCGAAATTCTTCAATCCTACAGGCGTAGGCACATGGTTTGCTACTGAGTATGACCCAGTTGATAGGATATTCTTTGGATATGCCAATCTAGGAGATCCCGAGATGGCTGAATTAGGCACATTTAGCCTTGAAGAGCTCCAAGAGTTTAAGGGTAGATTCGGCTTAGGCATAGAAAGAGATTTATTTTTCAAAGATAAAACCTTAAAAGAAGTGATGGATGCTAGGGGAATGATGTAATCAAAAAGCATCATGAAGACAAAAGAATTGTTTATCTTGGAGGCGTTGCTTATTTTAATGGCAAGCACAAAATATCAAATAAGCAAATTAGAAAGATCGTTTATGGGAGATGGAAGAATAAAAGTGATGAATTCATCATCAATAAGATCAGGCGATCAGAAAAGATGAATAATAGCCGGATTGGGTATCATCAGATAAATAAGGAAATACTTGAAAATGAGGCGAATTATAGAAATATCTTGGTAATCCGGCTGGCAGTTATTGAAGACTTTATCTCGAACCTTAGGAGAGATAAGCTCTTATTACAAAAAAGATTGGAAGGATATGATAGCGAGAAGAAGAAGTTGCCAGGGAGCATAGAAAAGGAGGTGAGTTAAATGGGTGGGTTAAATAGATCAATCTTGGCCGGGAGACTTGTGGCTGACCCCGAGGTTCGATATACACAGAATGAAACGGCAGTCGCTCATTTTAGATTAGCAATTAATCGCAGTAGCAGCAATTCTGCTGAATTTATTAATTGTGTGGCTTTTGGAGGCCTGGCTAAGATATGTGGGGAGTATTTGAAAAAGGGGAAGCTAGTAGCTGTAGAAGGAAGAATTCAGATAAGAAGCTATGAAAGCAAGGAAGGAGTTAAGAGATCAACGACCGAAGTGGTTATTGATAATATGCAGATGTTGGATAGTAAGTTTTATAATGCATCGTCAAAAGCGGAAGAAAAATCGTAATACATAATGGCGAATTAGGAGGAAACATGACTCAGGAAGGGAAGGACGTAGTCTTATACGCAAGAACTTCTACGGCAGACCAGACAATTGAAACTCAATTAATGGCGTTAAGAGATTATTGTGCCAGGATGAAGTACAAAATAAACGATGAATACATAGACAGTGGTTTTAGTGGTAAGGATGATAAGCGGCCAGAATTTGAACGGCTCTTAACCGATATGAGGGGAAATCAGGTTAGTTGTGTTGTTGTGTATAAGCTAGATAGGATAGGAAGATCGTTACAGCACTTACTGAATTTGTTTGAAGAATTTAAAAACCAAAGGGTTGAATTTATTTCTGTAACACAGAACATCAATACACAAACTCCTGAAGGAAAGATGTTTTGGCAGATGTTAGGTGTCTTTGCGGAATATGAGCGAGAATTGATCGTTTCTAGAACTATGGCAGGTCTCCATAGAGCCGTTAGACAGGGAAAAGTGTTAGGTAGACCACGAGGACGCAAAGATTCTAGAAAAAGAAAAGTATCCGGTTATTATCTGCGATGGTCTAAAACTAAGTAATAAAAAACCCTCACCCCCTTATTTAGCGTTTTCTTTATCGTGTTCATACTCCGGTCAAAATAGGGCCGATTGTTTACACTGTAAATGGTAGGGGAGGTGAGTATGTAGAAGATTGATGGGGAGAAGAGTTATAATGATAGCGAAAAGATATTCATATGAACAGAAGAGCAAAATCGAGCAAATCAACTAATAGGCTTGAAGGCAAAATCAGCCAAAAAATGAAGTTGCTTATTATTAATAAGCCTTTTATGGCTGACATAAAACAATTAAGAGTGAAGAATCACATCCCCGAAAAAGGTTGCGGGAATGATGTGAGCGCCTATCGGTTTATGATCCGTAATTTTAAAGCAAAGAGAAAAATAGATGATGATATTATATTCCACGATACCCGAATAGATAACATTGATCCTGTCTTGTATAAATATAGCCTTCATCAGGGATGGATCCCTTTTGTCAATCATTTAATAATATTTGGGAAACGGCACATTGAAAAATATCTAAATTCGAGCGATAAAGAAGGATTCTATATGAATTGGATTATAAAACACCTATGCCGCTATCCTTCTTTTTCATCTTTTGCTGTGAACGAGATAATGACAGGGCTTAGTGAATTATTGCGCAAAACAGGAATGATGACTGAGATGAGAGTGGAAATAAGCGTACATGTAAAGAAATATGGCATTCAATATGAAGAGGTTGGGTTTCGCCCGGTAATCTATCTACATAAGAGGAATATAACAAATGATCGTATTAAGGCATTCTCTGAAATAGTAGGTGATGAGCCGACTAAAAAGGATATTTATTGCTCAGGTTACGATGTGCACAGGAGGGATGGATTTAAGGCAATGTTTCCTGGCTTGCCTGAAACTAAAAGATGGAAGAGAAAAGACGAGCTTTTACGGGATCTAAAGATAGAAGCCCTTAGGAAGGACACTAATGTGAGGTTTGATCCTATTAAGCACAAATACATTTCTAATAAGGATACTGATCGAGAAATAGCTAAAAAGATGAAAATGACTCCTGAAGCTGTTCGAACAGCAAGAAGTAGGATAAAGAAGCTTCGCAATAGTTAAGGATTCCTTACACGTAATACCTCAAAATCCCGCTTTGCCATAATAGCCATAGCATAATCGCTTTGGCTTTTTTGTTATCTGGCCTTAGCGTAAAACAAATGCTTCAAGGGGGTGGTTAGAATGTTTTATGACAATCCAATATTTGACCGGCGAAAGCTCCTGTTCATCCTTAAATATGGGAAAGCACAAGTGAGCCCTAATGACAGGGGAACGGATTACACAGACGGCCTTACTCAAGTTATAGATGATTACGAGGCGATGAGCAAATCATTACTTAGGCTGGCTAGTAAGGTTGTTATGTGTATGGCGTGTTAGGGAGGATCAAAATAAGGAAGGAGGTGAAAAAGCTATGGGCAAGAGTTTAGAGCAATATATTGAAGACAATGCGCGATTCTTGGTTCTAGAGGACGGAGTACCTGTGCAGGCCACATACCTCGGGTGTGAAATCAACACATCGAACTTCGACTCATCGAAAGAAATCGCAATGTTCAAATTGCAAGTAAATGGGAAGGAAAGGCAGTGGGCCTCAAGTGCGCAGGCAGCGGCTCGTGCATTTGCCAAACTCCAAATAGGAGATATGGTTCAAATCATTAGGAGGGGCAAAGGTATAAATACCCGCTATTCGATTGAAAAAATCTGTTGAGTCGGGTTTGATCGGGGTGGAGCTGTGACTCCACCCCGATCGAAGATATAAATAGGAGGAGCACCTGAAATGGATGTTTTAAAAAGCCCAGATAATTTTATAAAGATTCTTGAATTCTATGGCATACAAGTTGACCCATGGAAGGGCCAGCAGATAGCTTTGTGCCCAGTTCATAATGATCGCAATCCATCGCTATCGTTTAATCTCAAAAGTTGCATTTTTAAGTGCTTTGCAGGATGTGGTCAGGGGGATATTTTTGACTTTGTGGCAATGATGGAAGGATTAAATCGGAAAATTGAATTTCCAAGGGTTTTAGCAAAGACAAAGGAAATACTCGGCATTAAAGAGAATGTGGGGGAGGACGAACGCATCACAAGTTACGACTACGTGGTGGGGGGCGTTGTTATTAACACAAAGTATAAGTATGCCCCTGAGATCGGAAAACCATATGGGTGGAAAATCTTAAAGGATCAGGGAGGCCAATTTCCTATATATAATGTAGATGCCCTTAAAAAAGCCAAGGAAATAATGCTTGCAGAAGGAGAGAAGGACACCGAAACGCTATTGTCTAATGGTATCCAAGCAGTGTCTTTCCCCTATGGAGCAGGGACAGTTAATGACGAGCTTATTACCCCGTTGCTGCCCCTTGAGAAGCTCTATATCGCCTATGATGCCGATCAGGCAGGTAGAAACGGAACAAACAAAATAATTGAAATGCTGAAAATACATCATTTCTCCGGCCAAATATTTGCGATCAATTGGGGAGAAGGTAAGAAAACCGGATATGATGTGACGGATTGGTTTGGCGAAAGTACCGGTGAGGATAAGATCAAATCTTTTTATGAATTATTTTCAAAGTACGAACCCCCCCAAGCCATAGAGATAACAGGTGACACTCAAGGAATTGAGCTCTTAAAAAAGAAAAACCCCAATCCCTTGCTTACAATTACGTCATCGCTAATAGACGCCTTCAGCCTTAAAACAATTTATGGACAATTACACCATCGGGAGGGGAATATTTACATCCCTTTTGAAAACGAGTTCCAAATCCAAAACATGGTCATGGAGCACCTCTGTATTAATGGATGTGAAGCTCTAGTCGGAAGATACTTTATTGAAGAAATAATTTACTTATTAGAAAGCTCCAGAATAGCCCCGATTGATAGGGTCAACCCAGAAAACTGCTTCCCCGTTCAGAATGGTTTTCTAAGGGTTAATGAGGATGGCAAAGTTGAGCTTTTCAACGACGAGAGTCTAGTGTTTACATTTATTAGCCAAATTCCGTACATAAAGGATTATGCTACTTCAAAAATCAAGGAATTTCTTTCGTTAACTATACCAAATGAATCTGAGCAACGGCATGTGCTGGAAGCATGCGCAATTGCCATGTTTCCATGGCTCAGATATCGGGTCAATTATAAACGCTATCTCATCTTATACGGAACTACAGATAACGGGAAGTCAATTCTGTGTGACAATATTCTCCCATATGTTATCGGCAATAAAGCGGTTTCAAATATAAGATATAAGCGCTTGAATGAAAGGTTTGGTCTCGCACAAATAGTGGGATGTCGAATGAACATCAGTACGGAGAATGATGGGGTCTATATTAATGACGAAGAAAACATAAAAAGTATTACATCTGGAGATAGCCAAGTGTTTGAAAGAAAATATTGCCACCCATTTAAAGCAAGAGTATTTGTGGTTTTGATGTTTTGCATGAATGAAGAACCCCAATTTGGAAGAATTGGCGAAGCGATGAAAAACAGAACAACGCTAGTGAACTTCCCAAATCAATTTATCAAGAAATCACCCGACCCAAGGTTTGAAGCCAATCCTGAGCTTAAAGATGTTAATAGCGAACTTATTAGGGAGCTCCAGCAGGGGATGCTCGTCCTGCTGGTTGATACAGCAGAACGGCTGTATAGAGAGAAAGCGCTGACCGAATCAGATCTGAGTAAACTTGAAGAACTTCAATTGGCATCTAATCATATACGAGACTTTGTAGACCAACATTATTCCTTTGACCCAAAATCAGCCATTCTCAGCGGTGAAGTATTTGACAATGACTACAGAGGGAACTATTGTGCACTTAATGGTTTATATGATCCCAATAGAGGGACATGGACTGATCCAAGTGATTATGACCCCGTTGCGAGAACCACTGCTCAGCTATCAAGAAGGATAAAGCTTCTTTTCCCTAACCGAATAATTCTTGAGAAAAATAGCAAGGGGCGTTTTATCAGGGGATTAAAACACAAGCCACGTGATTTTCGGAAGAAAACCGATGAATAGCCTAATAACCACGGGCAATAACAGCGCAAAGGACGCCGAGGACGACGTTTTGCAACAATTAATTTTCTTAGGGCACTAGACCTATGCCTAAAAGCCAAATTATCGAAGTAAAGCTGTGTTGTAGCAGTGATGTTAAGAACTATGAACGTTTAATAACAGTAAGGCGAATTGCCGAAATTATCAATCAGGCTAGGAAGCAAGGGACATGGAAAAAGTAGATGTTAAAAAACTCATTAGTGAGTATAAGCGCCAGTCATTATCAGACAGATTGCCCAAAAAGTTAACCTGTGGTGTCTGTGGTAAAGAATTTGATTATGGTCAAGTTGAATGCCCAGGGTGTGGTAAGCGATTTAAGCGAGTTGGCTTCTGGAACCGGATATCTCATGAAGAGTCTGTTGAAAGAGATGCCCCCCAGAGTCATTTCAAGCTTGCCTCAGATTACTGCAAATTCAACAACTGGGTGATCGTTAAAGAATACCCACTGCTTGAAGTGCAGGGCAAGTACATCAGGGACGAGGCTGAGTACCATAAGTACCGTTATGACGTTGAAAACCATAACATTGACATCCTGTTGCTTACAGAGCTTAAAAGGCTTGCTCGTAAGACTTCGATCCTGATTGAAGAGGCTGACTATATGCGGAAGCTTGGTGTTGATATTGTGGCCATCAACCAGAAGATTGACACCACTTCTGCCTACGGTAAGTTCTTTTATGTGTTGATGGCTGCTCTAGCTGAACTTGAAAGCGATGAAACCAGCTACCGCATTAAAAGGAATGTCCCTAACCGTGCTAGGTCTCTTAAGGTGCTAGGGAATAAGGCTGCTTATGGTTGGGATTGGGTTGAATTAAATAAATATAATAAAGATGACCTGCTAACACTAGGATATTCAAAGGAAATAATTGATGGCTGACTCTTTTGAAAAAGATAAAAAACGGAAGATATTATATCCCAATGCTGACCAGCTTAAGGTGATTAACCAGGTTTTAATTAAACTTAATGAGCTGGATAACATCAAGCAAACAGTAGATTGGGTTAACCGGAACAAGCTGATGGGAGACAAGAAACTGTGCCATACAAGCCTTAAAAGAATGATACTGACAGAGGATCAGGCTGATGGTGGTCTGGGAGGACTGCTTGAAGGGGTTTACGCTAGAAACATGTACGAGGTTGTTAACAAGCGCAAGAGCAAGAAAGATAAGAAACAATGGGAACGAATTAGTATTCCTTCCCCAATAAGGTTGGGGCTAATTGATGAGAAGCAGTTAGTGTCAGCCAGAGAGCTTTTACTTGAAAAGAAAAAGAACTATAAGCGCCATACTAAGCCTTGTGTTTACCTGCTTTCAGGATTACTTTTCTGCTCTAAATGTGGAATGAAGATGTATGGGCATACCCAAGTAAAAGGTATCTCAAAGTACCGATGTAAAGCCTGTGGATTCAGGGTAAATAAAAAGGATTTTGATGAGCATGTGATGATGGCATTAAATTCGATGGTGCTGGAGACGGAAGAGGTTCAACAGCAGCTAAATTCATCTGTTTGCGAAGGTGAAACAACATCAAAGAGGCAATTACTTGATAAGGCGATTAGGGACTGTAGCCAGGACTTAGTAGAAATAGAAAAAAGAAGGAAAGGCATGTTTAGGGCTTATGGTGATGAATTAATAACTAAGGATGCTTTTGATTTAGAAAATAACAAGTGTAATGATGAGCAAGCAAAGATCAAAGATGACATTAGAAAAGCCGAAGATGAGCTAAACAATATGGCCAACTATAAAGCCGATAAAGGCGTGGTACTAGAAAAAGCAATGACAATAAAGCAGCTGTTAAGTCAAATTGACGATGAAAAGCTTAAAAACCAGTTACTTAAAATAATAGTTAAGAAAATCGACATCTCCGATACAAGTATAGCGGTTGAAATATACCCTTGGGAATTCCTCAAGTATGCAGAGGTGGATCGCCAGAAGCATGGAAAAGATGGCGATGCCGTGTCCCTGCGGCAATTATATGGACCCGATCAAGAATTGCACTTGCCCGCCGCACCGGGTCCAAAATTACTGGAACAAACTTTCCGGCCCATTGCTTGACCGGATCGATCTTCACGTTGAAGTTCAGCGGCTTACTAAGGAAGAGCTGGCTGCCCAGCCCGATGGGGAGCCATCCAAAGCGATAAGAAAGCGAATCGCACAGGCGCGGCAGGTTCAGCAGCGGCGGTTCCGGGGGACCGAAACCCATTGTAATTCCAGAATGACGCCAAAACAAATGAAGGTGTTTTGTTCGCTTGATACTGAAGCGGAGAGTTTGATCAAATCAGCGATTCTTCATCTTCAGCTTTCGGGACGTGCTTACGACCGAATTCTCAAAGTTGCTCGGACGATCGCCGACCTTGAAGGGGCGGATAATATTCAGGCGCGGCATATTGCGGAAGCAACGCAATACCGCAATCTGGATAGGAAAGGAGGGTAGTTGTGGAGAATAAATCAGAAGCACTAAATCCTAAACAATACTTAAATACTGAAAAGATAAAAACGAAACGCTATGACCTTGAAGACAGAACTTTAATGTTTACTAGCCGGGTCAAACAATACGCAAGAAAACTGGCCAAAACAACTATTGATCTTGAAATCATGAATCAAATGTTTCGGGCCGCCGCTTCGGTGGGCGCCAATTACATTGAAGCAAATGATTCTTTGGGGAGGAAAGATTTCTTTATGAGGATCAGAATCTGTAAAAAAGAGTCCAAAGAAACTATTTACTGGCTAAGGTTGAGCGAGCCAGCTGGAGGAGACGATGCTGAAAAAGCATCTTTAATTCAGGAAGCAACCGAATTGATGAAAATATTCGGTTCAATCTTAGTAAAAGCATAAGGGTAAGTCGTTTAAATGTTTAATAATTCGAAATTGTTTAGTATTTCGAGCTTGTGATTTAAAGATCAAATGGGAGGTGAGTTTTGTGTATCGAGTAGTGTATCAATTGCCATATAACTGTTTGCGCGAGATCTACATGAAATCGGAAGAATTGCAGGCTTGGTTAAGATGGAATTGGCTTAAAGAACGAATAATTTCGTATGAAAAAGTAAATTAGGTTGATAGGTGGATAGGGGAGAATATTGGATAATCTTTCAAAGGGGAGGTGAAAAAGATGAATGACAACGGAAAAGGCGGCAAGGAGCTGTTCAACCGGATGGTGAAAGCAGGGAAGCGGACTTATTTCTTCTCGGTTAAAGAGGCGAGCAATAAGAATAAGTATTTAACGCTGACCGAAAGCAAGTTGGTCGGCGAAAACAAGTTCGATCGCTTCAATATCATGGTGTTCCAGGATAAGCTCGGCGATTTCGCGACAGCGTTCGCGGACGCGTGTAAAGCGGTGGCTTAATTTTGATGCGGGGCGCTCCTGGGGTTAACTCAGGGGCGCCTTAGCGAAGGTGGTCACAAATTGTGACCAGATAGTATGAAACATCGAAACCGATCACAGTTTGTGATAGGTCTATTGTGTTTGAAATAGACAACAACTAAATAGGAGGAGGCATAATAATGGGACTAATTCCTGACGAAAGGATCGAAAGCGCGATCTATTTAATCCGCGGCCAGAAGGTAATCTTGGATGATGATATTTCCAGACTATATAATGTAAAAACTAAAGCATTAATTCAAGCGGTTAAAAGAAATATAGAAAGGTTTCCAGCTGATTTTATGATTAGATTGACCCAGGCGGAATACAAAATCTTGAGGTCACAATTTGTGACCTCAAATTGGGGTGGCCGGCGGCATCTTCCTTATGCTTTTACTGAACAAGGGGTTGCTATGTTATCGTCGGTTTTGAATAGTAAACGAGCTGTCCAGGTAAATATACAGATCATGAGGATCTTTGCCCGATTAAGGCAACTGCTCTCTACGCACAAAGATATCCTGCGCAAGATCGAGGCAATGGAGTCGAAGTATGACCAGCAATTCAAAGTTGTATTTGATGCCATCAAAGCCCTAATCGAACCGCCGGAAAAACCGAAAAAAAGAATCGGGTTCCTAGTTTAGGGTTTAACCTTTTCCCCGTGTTCGAATTTATTGATGACGAGGCCGGAGAGGAGCTTGGGGTAGAAGTAAGTCGATTTGTGCGGCATTTTTTCTAGTTCGCTGGCGACGGCGACGATCTCTTCGATCTTGGTCGAATTCATGATGACCGCCATTAAAGCGCCCTTCTTGTCGACTTCGTCCAGCGCCGCTTCTTCTTCCTTGAAATAGGTGACCTTGTCCTCGGTTTCGTTGGCGATGTTCAGGAGCCGGTCAAACAGCGTGTAATGGAGGACCGTGACATCGAGATGTTTCCAGGCTTTTGGCTTTTCTTCGGCGACCATCTCATCAACCATCTCTTCATTGCGGAGCGTCAATAATAAATAACGGTTATTCCCCAGGTAGAGGCCAAAAGCATGCTTGGTTTCGCCCGCTTTCTTGATATCTTTAAGCCAAGCCTTCCTGGTCCGAGCGGCGGTCTTCTTGGTTGCGGTGTAAGTTTTGACATCAAAATAAACTCCCAGGTCTTGCTCGAACCGGATCGGGTCAAAATAAGCAAGCTGGCTGACCACGCGGTGAATAGGGAGGACGACTAATCCTTTGCCTTCTAGCGGCGTGAAAAACATCATGACATGGTTATAGGATTCGTCCTCCGTAAATTTGGTGTTGCGAGTCTTCATCTCATTTTTGTAGCGGATGGCCGCTTCGTAGCGATGGTGGCCGTCGGCGATAAAGACCGCTTTATCCTTCATCTCCTGCATGATCTTGGTGATCGCCGGCTTGCGGTCGACTTTCCAGAGGCGGTGCGTGACATTGTCCTTGTCTTTAACGTCGATCACCGGCTTACGCTTCATAAAAGTTTTTAAGGCTTTTACGATCTTCTCTTTTTGGTCGGAATAAAGCGAAAAGACCGAATCGAGGTTAGCATTGGCCGCGCGCATCAACTGGAGGCGATCAAGCTTCGCTTTAGGGTAGGTTTCTTCGTGCGGGAAAACTTTACCCCGGCCCATATCTTCGAGCCGCAAAATAGCGAAGAAACCGAGGCGTGAATAAGTTTTTCCTTTGACCGTGAATTTTTGCTCGTAAGCGTAAAGACAAGGTTTTTCATCTTTAAGCAAGATCTTGTGGCGGAGCCAGCCGTTCAGGAAGGCGGCCGCCCGGACATAACGATTGTTGTATTCGCCGTCGCCAGGAAATTCTTTGCCGAGGATCAGGCGAATGACGTTAAAATCGCTATCGTTATATAACGCTTCCTGTTGCTGGGGATTGATGATGTCATATGGAGGGGACATCACCTTGCCCAGGTTCTTGATCTTCTTCTTATTATAAATTATCCCTTCAAAAGGGAAGATCCTAACCATAATTGATTACTGCGCCGTTTCCTGGGCAGAATAGCTTTGCCCAAATGGCGGTGAAGGAGGCAGCTTGATCTCGGGAGACGGTAAAGGGGCTCTTTTGATCCGGCCGGAGGTGATAAGTTCAAGGACCCGTTCGAGATCTTCTTTGGAATAGTATTCGATCTCAATCCGGCCGCGGTCGGGAGAGCCATGGATCTTGACCTTGGTTGCCAGATGTTCGGTCAATTGCTCGACCAGCGCGTTCAATTCAATGTTTTGCGTGAAGACCCGTTTACGGCCGCCTTTTTTCACTTTTGGCTTTTCTTCCTTGCCGGTAACGAGGATCTCGGCATCCCTGACGCTAAGCCGCCCTTTGATGATCTCTTTCCAGAAATGCAGTTGCCGGTCGGTTTCTTCGACGGAGAGGAGCGGGCGCGCATGCCCGATGGTGATCTCTCCCTTGCGCAAGCTGTCCTTGACCGGCTTGGGAAGAGAGAGAAGCCGGATCATGTTGGCGACGGTTGACCGATCCTTGCCGACCCGTTTGGAAATATTTTCCTGTGTCAGGCCGAATTCCGAGGCGAGCCGGGCGTAACCCTCCGCTTCGTCCATCGCGTTGAGGTCTTCGCGCTGCAGGTTCTCGATCAGGGAAAGCTCCAGCGACTGCTGGTCGGAGAAATCCTTGACGATCGCCGGGATAACGGTGATGCCGGCCAGTTTGGCCGCCCGCAGGCGCCGCTCGCCGGCGACAAGTTCATATTTACCGTCGCGCATCCGGGTCAGGATCGGCTCGATCACTCCCTGGGCTTTGATCGACT
This sequence comes from Candidatus Margulisiibacteriota bacterium, assembly GCA_028702315.1. Taxonomy (GTDB): domain Bacteria; phylum Margulisbacteria; class WOR-1; order O2-12-FULL-45-9; family XYB2-FULL-48-7; genus JAQVPA01. Next base: position 6,254 of record JAQVPA010000003.1, on the reverse strand, counting down.
CGGCCAGGTCGTGCAATGATTCTTTGGAAAAATGGGTGCGAGGCTGGCGCGGGTTGGGGACAACGCTCCCGATCTCCACGTTGACTATGGTCCGACCGCCGACGAACACGGATTGCTGGGGGATCAGCGCGCCCAAACCTTTACCGAGACCTCTTTTGCTGGGACTAGAATTGGCCATCGTCTAACACCTCCCGACAGAGATTTTCATAGGCTTCCGCCCCTTTGCTCCCCGGATCGTAGAAAAGGATCGGCTGGCCAAAGCTGGGTGCTTCCGCCAAACGGATGTTTCGGGGAATAACGGTCTTAAAAACTTTATTGCCGAAATACTTGCGCGCTTCTTCGGCGACTTGCGAAGAGAGCAGGGTCCTTGGATCAAACATGGTTAGAACAATTCCCCTGATCTTCAGCGCCGGATTTAAACTTTCGCGAACCAGCTCCAGGGTATGGGTCAGCTGGCTGATTCCTTCAAGCGCGTAATATTCGCACTGGATCGGGATGATGACCTCGTCGGCGGCGGTCAAGGCGTTGACGGTCAAAAGGGAGAGAGAGGGGGGGCAGTCGATAACGATCAGGTCATAGTTTTCTTGGATGCCGGCCAGTGCTTCTTTGAGGCGGGTTTCCCTGGGTAAGAGAGAAACGAGCTCAACTTCCGCGCCGGCGAGGCGGGCGGTCGACGGCAAGACATCAAGATTGGAGATGTTGCTTTTGATGATGACTTCGGAGACAGCCGCGCCCTCGATCAAAATATTATACAGGCAGAGCTCAATCTGGGTGCGATCAACGCCTAAACCGACACTGGCGTTACTTTGGGAGTCAATATCGATCAGCAGGACTTTTTTACCGAAAGTAGCCAGGTAGGCTGCTAGGTTGACTGTGGTGGTGGTTTTACCGACTCCGCCTTTCTGGTTGACGACAGCATAGGTGGTGGCCATAGGTAAGAATTATATCACAGCGGGCGTTTCTTTGCCATGCCGGGGCGGCGGGGGTATTTGGCGGGGGTGGGAGAGGTTTTTTCAATGATGACCAGCGACCGGGCAGGGAATTTCCTGACCTCTTTCAAGCGACCGCCAAGGGTTTCTATCGCTTTATCAGCTTGCGCCACTTCTGTTTCGATCTTCTCTTCTTTATATGCGATAAAAAAGCCGCCGACCTTGACCAGCGGCAGGCAGAGTTCGCTTAAAACACGCAGGTCGGCGACCGCGCGGGCGACGGCCAGGTCAAAGGCTTCACGATGGTCTTTAGCAAACTCTTCCGCCCGGGTCCAGACCGCCTCAGCCTCTGTTAAACCGAGAGTTTTAATAATATGCTGAAGGAACTCAACTTTCTTCTTAGTCGCTTCGATTAGCGTTAGCTTTATATTGGGGCAAGCAAGCTTAAGTGGTATGCCGGGAAAGCCGGCGCCGGCGCCAATGTCGACCACAGACTCGATGGAGAGATGTAGGGATTGTAAGATGAGGAGCGAGTCTTCAAAGTGCTTCTTTTTTATTTCTACGGGGTCGGTTATTGAAGTAAGATTGAATTTTTTGTTCCAGGCGATTAATTCTGCCGAGTATTTATTAAATAATTCTACATTCATTAGGCATTAGAAATTAGTCATTAGGCATTTTTCTAGAAGGCTTGCCCTATGCTGAAATGCATGATCCCTTCGCCAAACTGTTTGCCGGAAGCGACTCCCCAGTCAAGCCGAATTGGCCCAAGGGGGGTAGTGATCCGGACACCGGGACCCCAACCGGTCAGGAATTGGCTGAATTCCGCTCCACCCGTGTTCCAGGCGTTGCCCCAATCGTAAAAGAAAACACCTTGGATCGAATCGTTGAAATTAAGCCGATATTCCACATTAGCGATGAGCTTCCTCTTGCCGGTCTTGGATTCGGACGGGTAATAACCGCGCACGGTGTTGGCGCCGCCAGCCCAATAGAGGTCGCCGATCGGCACATCGCCCAGCCCGAGACCAAATCCGAGGTGCGCGGCTAAAACCTGGTTGTTGAAGACGGGATAATAATGATTAAGATCAGAGCCGATCTTGGAAAAACTTGTATTTGAGGAACAACTCTTCCAACCTTGTTTAAGATCGAGGGTATAGTAGCGTCCCTGGGTCGGGTTCAGCCAGAAGTCCCGGGTGTCGTAGGCCAGGGTTACGCCGATCGTGTCGGAGCGATAAGCTTCGAAAGTTGAGGTTTGGTAAGGAGAAACATTTTCGCTCCCTAATGTCCAGGTGATATTGTAATAGTCGTTAAGCGGGCGGCCAAAAGAGACATCGGCCCCATTATAAATACCATCCTGGGTTGTCAGGATGACATCCCGGCCGATCGTCAGCCAGCGGCGCAAGGTAAAAGAAGTGCGGTCGCCGAGGCGTTGCGGCCAGAACCAGGGATTAAAATATTTGGCCTGATAGGTCGATGATTGCTGGCCGGATTGACCGCGAACCAATATCCCCTGCGCCGTTCCAAGGAGGTTGTTGACCGAAAGGTCGACAAAGCCGAACCACCCTTCGCTTTCACCGTAGCCGCCGCCAAAATTGACGGTGCTGGTACGGGTCTCTTTTATTTTCAACTGAAGAACAACCTTATCCTTGGCGCTGCCGGGCTCAAAATTCGGAGTGACTTCGGAAAAGAAGCCAAGATTAAAAACGCGGCGCAGGTCCTTCTTTAAGACCTCTTCATTAAGCACGGAGCCTGGTTTTGTTTTTAGTTCCCGGAGAATAACGTAATCCTGCGTATTCTCGTTGCCGTCCAGGGAAATCGATTCCACTCGCCCTTCGATTACTTTAAAGCGGAGCGTGCCGCTCTTTTTATCCGTTTCGACATCAATGACCCGGGCCAGGATATAGCCGTCGGTTTTATACTTGTCATTGATCTTTTCGATGTCATCCTGCATCTTTTTAAAGTTAAGGATGTCCCCTTGCTTGGTTGAAATAAGCGCCAAAAGCTCGGCGGTGGCGTAAACTGTGTTCCCTTCAATAATAAGGTTATTGATCCGGGGGTTTTCAATAACATTAAAAATAAGTTTGGTCCCGCCGGCAAAAGCTTCAAACGAAGACGTGACATCGGCAAAATCACCAAGCGCATAGATCGCTTTAACGTCCCCTTTGATCTTCTCTTCGGAAATGGTGTCGCCGACCCGGGTAAAAACGACCGCCAGGATGTCTTTGTCCGGCACGATCTTGTTGCCGTTGATCTCAAGCGCGGTGATCAACGAGGCCACTTCGATCTCGGCCGGTTTAGCAATGGCCAGGGAAGGAAAGAGGAGCAAGACAAGGATAGAATAAAGTAACGCGTAATGCGTAACGCGTACAATGTACCTGTTACCAGCTTGCCCCGAGACTTGTCGAGGGGCTACTCTATTCCCGTTACTGTTGGTTGCTTTCATTTTCACCAAAAAGAAAAACCGGCCTTTAGTGTGACTTTCTGATAGCCGGCTGCAAAATCAGATAGGTTCATCGGTTCCCGATAGTATATTATAGCCCAAATTGGCGTAAGTTTGTAGGTCAATTGATAATTAAAGTTTGAATTGGCGCCACTTCCACTGCTGGTCTGGGAAACCCCTTCGGAATAACGCATATCAATGTAGAGACGGTCAAAAAATCCTTTGACAAAACCAACGCTCCAGGTCGGCTTGGTTTCGGTGAAGCCTTTAACATCCCTGACTCCCATTGCCTCTTTAACCTTGGGGCCAAGATTGTATTCCAAGGTCAAACTTTCCAGCCCTAATTTTTGCTCCAATTCCCTCTCGAGCCCGCGGAACAGGATCGTTTGCACCCGGCTGCTCAAATAGTCGGCGACGACCGCGTTGGTATCAACCTGGGTCTTTTCCCCTTCTTGACCGATACCAGCCAGCGACTTGATAAAATCGGGCAGCAACATAACCTTGAGTTCTTGCTCGCTGTAAGCGGTAGGGGTGAGCTCGGCCGGCGATTTAGTTTTGTCTTCCGTAAAACCGAGCAAAGTGATCTTGAGGCTGCTTCGTTCTTCCCTGGCGCTGGGATTGCCAGATAACCGGGCCAAGACATTAACCGGCTTTTTGACGTATTTACCGCTGACGTCCTTTTCTTGAGTCTCTACGTTAACCGCGGAAGTGATAGTGAGATCAGGAACGGCGGCTTCCGGGCCGTTCCCGCCGGCGAAAACCGCGGAATTATCCTTGATCTTTTCCGTGTCATAAGGAAAATATTTTTTCTGCGCATCGACACTAAGTAGAGTAAATTCACGGTTGAAAATGTTGACCGTGCCGCGCTTGATCGCGACTTTGCCGAGCAGGCTTGGGGACTGCAAGCTGCCCATGATCTTGAAATCATTACTGGCGACCTCAAGATTCATCATGATATTGCTGAGATCGGTCGAAAAGACATCGCCCATGGTCACATAAGTGTTTTTGCCGAGAGAGGCCTCTAAGTTAAACTCAAGCGGAAAAGTTTGCTCCGAAGCAGCGCCCCCCCGAGGGAGAGCGAGCACAGTATTATCGATGGCGAGCTGGCCGCTAAGAGTTGGCCCTTGGCTAAAGTCCAGGTTGAGCGGGCCTTGTAGTCTAAGTGCATTGACGTGCAAACTACCGGTATAGAGGTTGGGCAACGCGATGTATAAGTGCGTGGGACTGAACGTTAAATTTAAGTTTATCCGGCCTTTGGCCGCTAATAATTTATCGATATCGATTGTGCCGGCCAGACCGATAGGATTGGGCCAATAATTTGTTCGCTGACCGTACCAGGTCCCGGTCAGCCGGTCAAGCTGAATAACATTGTTGGCGACCTCGGCGCTTCCCTGCAAGTTGCGCAATTCGGAATCAATGGCTTTGACGTAGATCGTGCCGTTGCTGACCTGGGCCCGGCCTTGGATTTTTGGCTGTTCTAGTGTCCCGCTCACTTTGGCGCTGATGGACGAGTCCCCCTTGATCCAACGGATATCGTCGCTGAAAAGATTCATTAGCCCGACCGAATCCCCCTGTAAATTAGCGTCCAGGCTAATTTGGCCAGGACGGCCCAGTTGCCAGGAGCCATGGAGGCTCGACAGCCGGGGCCCTTGGCGGAGCGAAACTTTATGCAGAAAAACCGCGTCGCCTTTTTTGGCGGCCGCAATGAAAGCCTCATCAAAACTAATGCCGGCCAAAGTGATATTTTTACAGGCCGCCGACAGGGTAAGCCTTAAATCACTGATCGGTCCGTCCAGTTCGGCCTTCATGTTAAAAGCGCCCTTAAACTCTTTTTTGGGGAAGATAACCGTCAAGACATTGAGCGGCATACTATCGGCGACGACTTGAAGCGCGACGTTGCCGTTAAAATTGTAATCGCCGCGGGCGGTCAAATTGCCGGTTCCCTTGGTCAGGACCGCTTTAGTTATTTTTAGGTCATTATCCTTTAGCGTCAGGGAAGTTTGCAGATTATCGAACGCAAAAGTGCGGAAAGTCCCGCTGTCGATGCTGGCGTCAAGCCGGCCGGTCAACTGGCTGATCGGCCCTTTTAGCTGGATCTGGCCGGATAAGCTTCCCCCGAGTGCTTCTTCGGAAACCACAGTGGATTTTTTTTCGAATTCAGCGCGGACTTTTTGCCAGGACTTTAAAAAATATTTATCAGTTGCCGAAGAATAGTATAAGGTCGAATCTTTTACGGCCGCCGCGCGTGACGCGGGCAAAGCTAAATCAGCAGGGTTAAGTTTGATGACCGGGTTGCCGCTGGCCAAAGCAAGGCGGCGGGACGCTTCTCCTTGCAGGTCCCGGAACAGGCGGTAAGCGTTAGCTAAGTCTGATTGCACGATTTCGAGGTTCAGATCCAGTGAACTATGGGCCAGGTTATCCGGCGGCCAGAAGGCGCTGCCGGAGAGAGAGTACAGATCTTTTTGGTGGCGGAAAGATATTGGTTCCAGGCAAGTTAACTGGCCATCGCGGTAATTAAGACTGCCGGTGATATTGTCAAAATAAAGATTGTTTAAATTCAATTTATTGGCCCAGAATGAAGCGGTCAGGTCGTAATTATCGGGAGAGCTGTTGTACCTTAAAGCAAATCCGGTCTGGCCATTTATCCGGCCGAATTTTACTGTCAACGATTGGAAGTTTGATAGATCGACCACTCCTTCGGCCGTGACGGCCAGGGCGCCTTCGGGCCAGCGTTCCAGGTCAAGCTTAAAAGCGGTGTTGGGCATAACAATGCGGCAGTCGTTTAGCGTAAGTTTCCGCTCTTGCCAGCTAAAGTTGACCGCCCCGTTGTAAAGCCGGAGATCGCCGACCGAACAATTATTGAGCCGCAAGTGCCCGTTCGCGTTGAG
>JAQVPA010000093.1 GCA_028702315.1 Candidatus Margulisiibacteriota bacterium | reverse complement strand
CATTTTAGACCAAGCAGGGGTCGTTTCTCTAATCTATCAAAATCGCGGCTATCTAAAGTGCAAGTTAGGAATGTACAGAGAAGCGATTGCGGATCTTAACGAAGCTGTCAGGTTAGCCCCAAATAATACAAACGCTTATATTAATCGCGGAGCGGCAAAGTTTATGATCGGGGAATATCAGGCATCGTTCACTGATCTATTTAAGGGACTTATTCCCATGCTGCCCCTGACCCATCTCATATTTGATTACTTCTAGCTCCGATTCTTTGAGCATCTCCTGGGCCAGCTCGTCGGGGTACCCGCCGGAATAGACAAGCTTAACTATCCCCGCATTGATCATCATTTTAACACAGATAACACACGGTTGAAACGTACAATAGAGTGTTCCGCCTTGAATTTTAACCCCGTGCCAGGCCGCCTGGATGATCGCGTTCTGCTCGGCGTGGAGGCCGCGGCAAAGCTCGTGGCGCTGGCCGGAGGGAACATTCATCTGCTTGCGGATGCAGCTCTCTTCGGTACAATGTTCAAAGCCTTTCGGCGCCCCGTTGTAACCGGAAGATAAAATGCGGTGGTCCTTGACGATGATCGAGCCAACCTGGCGCTTGACGCAGGTCGCCCGCTCGCCAACATCGCGCGTGATCTTCATGAAATAATCGTCCCAAGATGGCCTGGTCATTTCTTCTTTTTTACTACCTCTTTGGCGGCTTTAACAATATTCTCGGTGGTTAAACCGTACTTAATCAATAATTCATCGGGCAGTCCTGATTCACCAAAGACATCTTTCAGCCCAACCCTGGCCATCGGGATCAGGACATTTTCCACCAGCACTTCGGCCACCGCCCCCCCTAGCCCGCCGATGATTGAATGTTCTTCAGCGGTAATAGCCGCGCCAGTCTCCTTGGCGCATCTCACGATCAACTCTTTATCCAGCGGCTTGATGGTGTGCAAATTAACGACCCGGGCGCTGATCCCTTCTTTGGCCAGGATATCAGCGGCATCCAACGCCATGGCGACCATCATGCCGCAGGCAAAGATCGTCAGGTCTTTCCCTTCTTTCATCAACAACCCTTTGCCGATCTTGAACTCCTGGTCAAGCCCGTCAGTGATGACCGGCGTTTTGGGGCGGCTAAGGCGAATATACATCGGCCCGTAAAAACCGACCGCCGCCCGGACCGCCTTTTCCGCTTCCGGACCGTCGGCCGGAACAACAACGGTCATGTTCGGCAGGGCGCGCATGATCGCGATATCTTCGTTCGCCTGGTGCGAGGCGCCATCCTCACCGGTTGTAATGCCGGCGTGCGTAACAGCCAGTTTGACGTTCAAACGGGTGTAGCAGACCGAAACCCTAACCTGGTCCCAGGCACGGCCGGAACCAAAGACCGCGAACGTCGAGGCAAAAACGATCTTGCCGCAGGCAGCCAAGCCGGCCGCCGTGCCAACCATGTCCTGCTCGGCAACCCCCATATCAAAAAACCGGTCAGGGAAAGCCTTGGCAAAAGTAACCGTTTTAGTCGAAGCGGAAAGATCGGCGTCGAGAACCACGATATCTTTGTTCTCCTTGCCAAGTTCGGCTAAAACCTTGCCGTACGCGTCGCGGGTAGCGACCATTTTCCGTTCGCTCATATTTCAAATTCCTTTATGTTGCACAACTCACAGATCGCTTTTTTCTCTTCATCCGCGGTCGGCGCCTTGCCGTGATAATCGAGCGGGTTCTGCTCCATAAAACTGACCCCTTTTCCCTTGATCGTATCAGCAATGATAACCGTCGGTTTCCCCTTGGTCTTAGCCGCTTTGTCCAGCGCGTCTCTAAGCGCTTCGATCTTATGACCGTCGCAAGAGAGGACGTGCCAGCCAAAAGAACGCCATTTGTCATGGAACGGCGCCAAGTTCTTGATCTCTTCGACCTTGCCGTCGATCTGGTATTTGTTGTGGTCAACGATCGCGGTCAGGCTATCAAGTTTGTAATGCGCCGACGTCATCGCCGCCTCCCAGATCTGTCCTTCCTGGCATTCGCCATCACCCATCAGGCAGTAAACACGATAGTCTTTCTTGTCCAGCCGGCCGGCCAGCGCCATCCCATTAGCGGCTGACAAACCCTGCCCCAGCGAACCGGTCGACATCTCAATCCCCGGCAACGACAGCATGTCAATATGCCCCTGGAGCGAACTGCCAAGTCTGCGGAGAGTTTTTAAATAATCGACCGGGAAAAAGCCGGCTTCCGCCAGCGCCGCGTAGAGGACCGGCGCCGCGTGCCCCTTGCTCATCACAAACCGGTCGCGGTCGGCCCAGCTGGGATCCTGGGGCTTAAATTTCAGCTGGTGAAAATAAAGGACCGTAATGATGTCGGCCGCCGACAACGACCCACCCGGGTGGCCCGAAGCCGCCGCGCAGGTCATTTCGATTATATGGCGTCGTAATTTGACGGCGATCGCTTCAAGTTCTTTATCAGAAAGCATGAGGTGATTTTACCATAATTTTTATCTCGGGCTCAAGCTTTACTTTTACCCGCCTCTGGACGAGAGTCATGAGCCTAATAACGTCGGCGGCTTTAGCTTCACCCAGATTTAAAATGAAGTTAGCGTGCTTAAGCGAAACCTGCGCGTCGCCGACCCGGAGGCCTTTGCAGCCGGCGTCTTGGATCAGTTTGCCCGCGTATCGGTCCTTGGGATTTTTGAACACGCAGCCAGCATTAGGAATGCCGAGCGGCTGGGTGTCGCGGCGCTGTTTCAGGAATTCGGCGATTTTCCCTTTAATGACTTTTGGCGGACTTTTGCGCAGCTTAAGCTTCGCTTCGATGACGATCAAATCCCCCTTCTGCAATGCGGAGGCGCGATGCTTAAAACCAAGCTCTTTCCGCTTCAAGAAGCTAATTTCACCTTTAATGTCCATGACCGTCACCTGATCGACAAACCGGCCGATCTCCTTTTGCCAAGCGCCGGCATTCATCGCCAACGCGCCGCCAAGCGTCCCCGGTATACCAGCCAGGAATTCAAGGCCGCCCAAACCTTTACGGCTGAGGACACTAAGTAATTTCGGCAACAGCACGCCTGACCCCGCTTCAACAAAACGCCCCCGTACCTTGATCTGGTCCAAACCACCCAGCAGCCGAATGACCAAACCGCGCCACCCTTTATCAAGAGGCAGCAAGTTGGTCCCCGCTCCCATGATCGCGACCGGCAAGCCCCTGACCGACGCGAATTTTAAAGCTTCAGCTAATTCTTCCCGGTTTTTAGGCGTACAGAAATAATCGGCCGGCCCGCCGATCCGGAACGAGGTGTGTTTTCTTAACGGTTCATTTTTCAAATATTTCATTTTTTCATCTTGAGCCGGGTTAAGAGTTCCTTACCAACAGTATAGATATCGCCCGCTCCCAGCGTCATGACAATATCGCCCGGTTTAAGTTCTTTGGCCAGCCGCTCGGCGATCAATTCTTTCTTCGGGATAAATTCCACTTTTTTGCGTTCGATCAGATCGGCGATCGTTTTTCCGGTGATCCCCGGGATCGGTTTTTCCGAAGCGGCATAAATATCGGTGATGATCACC
>JAQVPA010000043.1 GCA_028702315.1 Candidatus Margulisiibacteriota bacterium | reverse complement strand
TTTCGCCGTCTTCATCCGTACTCTCTTCATATATCTTTAGAAAACCGTCGAACTTGCTGACCGACCCGGTCGCCCGAAAGATGTATTCTCCCGCCGCAATGTCGACCGAGGTCTGGTCAAAGACCGCAGCTTCCATCTGGCAAGCGACAAAACGCTTCCAAATCAGGTCATAAAGCTTGAATTCGTCCCCTTTCAGGCTGACTTTTATTTTGTCGGGGGTGCGCAGGGTCGAGGTCGGCCGGATCGCTTCGTGGGCATCCTGGGCCTGCTTTTTTTTCTTGTATTTAACAGCCGCCGGCGGCAAATACTTCTTCCCGATATTTTCCGCGATATACTTCCGGACTTCGGCCTCCGCTTCGGCCGCGATTCGGACCGAATCGGTTCGCATGTAGGTGATTAACCCGACCCGCCCTTCCCCCTCAACCTCTTCGCCTTCGTACAGCTTTTGCGCCAGCATCATTGTTTTCTTGGCCGAAAATCCAAGTTTGCGGGCCGCTTCCTGCTGCAGCGTGCTGGTAATGAACGGCGGGGCCGCGTGCCTTCGGTGTTCTTTCTTCCTGACTTCTTTAATTATGTAAGCTGCTTTTCCCAGTTCTAAGGCGATCTTTTTCGCCTCGGTTTCAGTCGTGATGACCTTCCCTTTCTCTTTTGGCCTGACACCCAGCGGTGTTTCTCCCTGGGCGATTAATTTTGCCGTAAAATCGGCCCCATCCTTATTGGCCAGATCGACCAGGATGTCCCAGTACTCTTCACGCTTAAATTTACCGATCTCCGCTTCCCTTTCACAGATCAAGCGGACAGCAACCGACTGGACCCGGCCAGCCGAGAGCCCCTTTCTAACTTTTTTCCAAAGGAGCGGGCTTAATTTGTAACCGACCAGCCGATCGAGGATCCGCCGGGCTTGCTGGGCGTCAACCCGGCCCATGTCAATCTCCCGTGGGTGTTTAACCGCTTCGGTAACCGCTTGTTTGGTGATCTCGTGGAATTCGATCCTTTTGATCTTACTATCTTGTCCCAGCAATGCTTTAAGATGCCAGGCAATTGCCTCCCCTTCACGGTCAGGGTCAGGGGCAAGAAATATCTTGGCCGACTTTTTAGCGGCCGCCTGCAGTTCTTTGACGATTTTTTCCTTTCCTTTGATAATCTGGTAAGAAGGGGTAAAGTCTTTATCAACTTTGACCCCCAGCGATTTTCCCGGCAGGTCGCGGATATGACCGCCTGAGGCCGTGACCGCAAAGTCTTTCCCCAGGAACTTTTCGAGCGTCCTGGCCTTAGCGGGCGATTCGACTATAACTAAATTCTTTGCCATGTTTAATCAATGGTATCAGACCATTTATGATTCTGTCAAATATAGCAATCTTATTACCAACTACAAATCGAATATCCGAATGGGGGGCACGAATATCCTAATATTAGCTCGAATACTATAATATTTATAGTAATAACAATATATTATCGCTATTAGGGTATCATTCGGATATTAGGGCAATAATTCGGACATTCGGGTGGAAGTGACGAGGTTTCGCCACCAACTGACGAATTACCGACCGAACCGCTTTAACAATTCCGCCTCAGTCAGCCTGATCATCGTGGGGCGGCCATGGGGACAAGTTAGTGGGTTCTGGGTAGTATAAAGGTCCCTGATCAATTGGTTCATTTCCTGGGCGGTTAGCTTGTCTCCAGCTTTAATCGCGCTATGGCAAGCGACCAGTTTACGAAGATTCTCTTGTTTAACTTCGAGCTGAACGCTTTTCCCGGTTTCTCCCAATTCAGCAATAATGTCCAAAATCAATTGTTTGGCCGGGCTTTTTGAGGAAACCGCCGGCACTGCTCGCAAGATATAACTGTTGCTGCCAAATAGCTCGAGATCAAACCCCAACGAATTAAGATATTCAAGATTGTCTTTTAAGATTTCCGCCTCGCTTGTTACCAGATCGATCGTTTCCGGCACCAAAAGCGTCTGTGCCCCTTGACCATTGACCCTTGCCCCTTGCGTCAGCTGGTCATATAGGATCCTCTCATGCGCCGCGTGCTGATCGATCAACGCCAGCTCCTCCCCGTCGGTCGCTACTATATATGTAAGCTTGAGCTGGTAGAGCGGTATTAATGGCTGGATGGCGGTTACCTCGATCTCCGCCTCTGGGTAATTGTTGTATTGGGTAAAGGTTGGGTTGCTTGTCTGGAAGCTGGTCATTGGTAATTGGTCAACGGGCTGCTCAATCCCCCACCTCTTATTGCTTTCAACCAGACCAGCTTCTCTTCCCTTCCCCATATCACCAACTTCCAGCGATTTCCTAACAGCGCTCCTAACAGCTTCCATGACCTCGTTGGTTTTAAGGAATTTAACCTCCCGCTTAGCCGGGTGGACGTTAACATCCACCTGCCTGGGATCGATCTCAATAAAAAGAACCGCAACGGGATAACGGTTGCTCGGTATCAGGGTGCGATAAGCTTCTTCCAGCGCCCGGTTAAGCAGGAAGTTCTTGATATAACGGCGGTTGACGAAAAATGTTTCGTAATTCTTGTCGATCCGTGTCACGGTCGGCCGGCTGATAAAACCGTAAACCTTGCCCGCCGCGAACTCATTGTTTACTTCAACCAAACCCCTGGAAAGATCGGTGCCGTAAACAGCCAGGATCGCGTCAATCAATTTCCCTGTCCCGGGCGAATTGATCAGCGGCTTGCCGTCAGAGATAAGCCTAAAAGCCGTTTGCGGATAGGCCAGCGCGTATTTCGAAACGATCTCCCCAATGTGCCCCACTTCGGTCGAATCGGCTTTTAAAAATTTTTTTCTGGCCGGCGTATTATAGAAGAGGTTCTTTGCTTCGACAGTAACACCTGAGCCAGAAGGATTCCGCTCGATCTTCATTTTAGAGACACTGGCTATTGAAGGAAGCGCTTCGCCGCGAAAACCGAGTGTCTGGATGTTAAAAAGGTCATCGACCGAGGCGATCTTTGAGGTCGAGTGCCGTTCGAGTGATATTTCGATCTCTGCTTCACTCATTCCACAGCCGTTATCCGAGACCCTGATCAGCTTTTTGCCCGCCTCCTGGATCTCAACAATAATCTGGGTTGCGCCCGCATCAAGCGAGTTTTCAACTAATTCTTTAACGACCGAAGCCGGCCGCTCAACTACCTCGCCGGCAGCGATCTTGTTGATCAGGTCTTCGGGCAGGACCTGGATCTTCACCGGGACCATAGTTTTTGCAGGAGAGTTTCAAAGCCGGGAAAAGAGGTTTCAATACAGTCACTGTTCTCGATCACTGTTTCACCTTCGGCAATAAGCCCGGCCACCGCCATCGCCATGGCGATCCGGTGGTCACCGTAGCTCTCTATTTTTGCCCCTTTTAATCTTGTCGGTCCGGTTATTTTCAGCCCGTCTTCAAGTTCTTCTATTTTAGCACCAAACTTGCGGAGTTCCGCCGCTACGGTCTTGATCCGGTCGCTCTCTTTGATCCGAAGTTCTTTTGCCCCCCGGATCTCAGTCACCCCCTCCGCCTGGGTCGCCGCAACAGCGATAATCGGGATTTCGTCAATTATCCTCGGAATGATCTCTCCGTCAAGCTTGATTCCCCTCAGCTTTGAACTATTAATAATGATGTCGGCGCGTGGCTCTTCGGAAAGGATCCTTTCATTCTCAATGTCGATCTCCGCCCCCATCCGATGTAATACATCAATTATCCCCGTCCTGGTCGAGTTGACCCCGACATTGCGGATCAAGAGAACAGACTCCTTGATGATCGCGCCGGCGACCAGGAAAAACGCGGCGGAGGAAATATCGCCGGGCACATTGATCTCGGCGCCGTCGAATTCCTTTTGCCCCGTGATTTTGGCTTCATGCCCGGCAGTTTTAATTTCCGCGCCATAATATTTAAGCAACCTTTCAGTGTGGTCGCGTGACCTGACTTTTTCCACGACCATCGTCTCGCCGGAAGCAAAGAGCCCTGCCAGCAAGATCGCGGATTTAACCTGGGCAGACGCGACTGGTAATGAATATGAGCTCGGGGTGAGTTTACTGCCGGTAATTTTGAGCGGCGGATAAAGTTCCTCGCCTTTTCTTATCCCGTCAATATCCGCTCCCATCTGACGGAGCGGATCGGCGATCCGCCGCATCGGCCGCTTCTGGATCGACTCATCGCCGGTGATCTTGGTGACAAAATCCTGCCCGGCCAGGACGCCGGAAATAAGGCGGATTGTCGTACCGGAATTACCGACATCAAGTAGCTCTTTCGGTTTGGCTAAACCATGCAATCCCTTGCCAATAATTATCATTCGGCCTTCGGTGTTTGGCTTTCTGCTGTCGGCGATCTGAACCCCCATCTCCCGGAAACATTTGACCGTTGCCAAACAGTCGGCGCTCATGAGGAAATTATTGACGACCGTTTCCCCGCGAGCCAGCGCGCCAAGCATGATCGCGCGGTGGGAGATCGATTTGTCGCCAGGAATGGTTATCTCGCCTTTGAAGCCGCTGGACGGCTTAACCTGCAGGTTTTTCATTGTAGATTGCGTCCCGGAATTGTTTCGCTTTGGTTAATTCTTCCCTGATCTTTTCGCCGTCCCCTTCCCTGATCATTTTTTCCAGATTGGTCAGCGATTTTTTGAACGCGCCGATCATCTTTAAAACTGATTTCTTGTTGGTTTTAAACATGTCGACGCCGAGGATCGGGTCGCCGGAAGCGATCCTGGTAGTATCGCGAAAACCGGACGCGACGCATTTAGTCATCAGTTCTTTTTGTTCTTCTCCGGCAACTGTGTTGACCAGCGCGGCCGCAACGGCCAGCGGCATATGGCTGACCGCCGCGACAACGTGATCGTGAATCTTTGGTTCCATTCCAACCACCAAACCACCAATCAACCCAACCACCTGCTCAACTTGTTCGCTCGCTTTTTTGCTAGTTTTCGAAGTTCTAGTCAGCACCCAGGTCCTATTACTAAATAATCCGGCTTCAGCCGCTTCAAGTTTGGTTGTTTCCTTGCCAGCCAGCGGGTGGCCACCGACAAAATAAACCCCCTTAGGCATCAGCTTTTCGGCTTGGGAAACTATCTCGTATTTCGAACTGCCGACATCGGTCACGATCGCCCCTTTCTTCAGTTTTGGGGCAATTTCGGTAATAATCGGGATGATCAGATTGATCGGGGTGCAGACAAAGACCAGGTCAGCGTCAGCCACACCTTTAGCCAAGTCAGTTGTTCCTTCATCGATTGCGCCCAGCTGGAGCGCCAGTTTAATTGTTTCCTCCCGGCGCGGTACGCCAGTGATCTTTAAGCTTGCTTGTCCGGCTCTCTTAAGCGCCAACCCCAAAGAGCCGCCAATGAGACCGAGGCCAATTATCGCGATGTTCATAATTAATATCTTAACTTAATAAAATAGTCGATTCAACTAAGAGAACAGCAAGCGCATCAACCGATCCCCTGCCTTGACGTTGAACTTTGACTTTTTGATCTCTTTCTCATTGAACCTCATGACCCTTGCTCCTTGACCCTTGCCCCTCTCCGGATAAACAACAAACGGCACCGCCTCTGACGTATGAGTCATGTATTTAATAGGGGTTGGATGGTCGGGCAAGACCAAAACTCGTAACGCGTAATGCGTAACGCGTAACGCGCGTAAGATAGTGCCCACTACTAACCGGTCAAAGTCCTCGATCGCCCTGATCTTCTTTTTAACGTCGCCCTCATGCCCCGCCTCATCCGGCGCTTCGACATGGACAAAGACCACGTCATTAGTTTTTAACGCCTTAAGGGCGTATTCCGCTTTCCCCTTATAGTTCGTATCAAGATACCCGGTCGCCCCGGGGACATCAATAACCTTCATGCCCAGAATTTTTCCCAATCCTTTTAAAAGATGGACAGCAGTGATCACGGCTGCTTTTTTCCCAAAGCGTTTTTTGAACGACGGCATCTGCGGCGCCCTTCCCTGCCCCCAGGGCCAGATCATGGTCGCCTTCGACCCCATTTGATGAAGGATCACTTCCGCCTCATTCATTAGTTGAAGTAAAAACTGAGCCCCTTGGCCTTTCGGCAAATAATTGTGGATCGATTTCCCGGTTATGTCGTGCGGAGGCGTCCCCTTGATCTTATTCAGCGCCAGTTTAGCGGTAAGTTTCTTGCCGATCACCAGCAGATTGCGGTAACTAAGTCCCGGGTAAAAACGGACCTCTTTGCTGCCGATCTTTGTATTTAAAGCCGTAAAGATCCGGCGGGCTTCGGCGGTAGCGATATGGTCGGCGGTAAAGTCTTTCATTTTTCCCTGCTTGACCAATACCAAATTACAACGAAAAGCGACCTCGCCCGGTTTTAATTTGATCCCTAGGCTGGCGGCCTCGAGCGGCCCGCGGCCGGAATAATATTTTTGGGGATCGTAGCCAAAGATGCTCATCGTGGCAACATCCGAGCCTGGCTCCAGCCCTTTGGGAACATTATTTACCCAGCCGCAAAGGCCATTTTGCGCTAAATAATCAAGATTAGGTGTTTTAGCGGCAGCCAGCGGTGTTTGGCCGCCAAGTTCTTTCAGCGGGAGATCGGACATGCCGTCGCCGATCAGGACCAGGTATTTCATCTTGCCCTGGCCGGCGGGGTCGGCTCAAGCAGTTTTTGTTCGTCAAGAATTTTCATTAGTTCTTTGTCATGCTTAATTACGGCCTCGTTATATTCATCAATGTTTTTTAACAACTCGCCCGGATTAGCTTTTTTAAGCTTTTCGGCCTCCGCTGAAATAT
Source organism: Candidatus Margulisiibacteriota bacterium (assembly GCA_028702315.1). Lineage (GTDB taxonomy): Bacteria > Margulisbacteria > WOR-1 > O2-12-FULL-45-9 > XYB2-FULL-48-7 > JAQVPA01. Next base: position 7,738 of record JAQVPA010000043.1, on the reverse strand, counting down.
CGACCGGAACATTGCCCGAGCCCTGCACCTTTTCCAGCATATTTTCCCTGCCAAATTCACCTAAATATTTTGACCATCTTTTGGCATACGGATAAGCCCAGTGATAGGTCATGATCGACAGTTTGGTCATGGATGAATCAGCGATCGTCTTTTTTGTCGTTTCGGCCAGCGGGAAACAAAAATAAAGCTGGAGGATAATTCCGGCGATCAACATCCCTTTAAACCCGCCCAAGGCTAAGCCGGCAAACTTATCGATCGGCCCCAGGATTGTGACCGTCACAATTTTCCTGAGCAATAACCCCAAGATCACATCAAGTATAATGTAGGTAATGAACCATAGCCCAAAAAATATCTGCAGGCCGGCGCAATTGGCCGGGTTAGAAAGTTCCGGCGAAGCTTTCGCCAGAAGGGTGAGCGCGGTAGTTGCGACAAATAGGGCGACAAAAGCGAGGATTATTGTGCCGGCTGTTTTTGCCAGCCCTTCGCGGTATCCCAGGTAAAGGAATAAGAGGACAAAAACAGCGATGATGATATCGACCATTAGTTATCCTTTTGCGAGTTCAGTTTTAAGTTTCTTGAGCTTCGCTTTTAGTTCCGGGTATTTAAGCGCCAGTATCTGGGCGGCCAAAATAGCGGCATTTTTCCCGCCATCAATCGCCACGCTGGCAACCGGGACCCCCGGCGGCATCTGGACGATAGAGAAAAGCGCGTCATGCCCGCCCAGTCCTTTGGAATGGATCGGGATACCGATGACCGGTAGTGTAGTGTGGGCGGCAATCACGCCCGGCAGGGCGGCGGCCATCCCCGCGGCGGCAATGATCAAGTCATAATTATTTTCGGCATTCTTGGCGTAGGTTTCGACTTTTTTCGGTGTCCGGTGAGCGGAAGCGATGGTCAGGTCATAACCGATACCAAAGGCTTTAAGCTGGTTTTCGGTTTTTTCCAGCACCGCCAGGTCCGACTTGCTGCCGAGGATAATGCCAACTTTCGGCTTTTTCATTAAAAAGCTCCTTATTCCGGAGTAACGGTCATTATTTTCCGCGCTTGCTCGGGATACTTGGCGCAGAAGATCAGCTCCGCTTTGGTCAGCGGCTTTTGGGTATGGACGTTCGCGTAGCGGGTCAATTCCAGTATCCGCTCCGCTTCTTTATCGTCTTTAAATTCCACTTCGAGTTTGCCGAAGACGTTGCGGAATCCCTTGATGCCACTGTATTCGCCGACGGTGATCAGCCGGCCGGTGTCGACCAGTTCCGGTTCGCCGCGGCCCAGTTCTTCGTAGTCATAAAGCTCATAGTTGCGCCGGTCTTTTAACGCGCCATCGGCGTGGATCCCCGATTCGTGGGCGAAAGCGTTGGCGCCAACGCCAACCTGGTTGACCGGGATCGGGATCCGGAAAGCGTATGAGGCGTAATTGGCAATCTGCCAAGCTTTGTTTAGTTTAATGGTTTCCGGCAGCAGCTCTTTCCCTTTTAAGCCGCTCGCATATTTCAAAGCCAAAAGGCAGGAAAGAAGGTCGGCGTTGCCGGCGCGCTCGCCAACGGCGTTTACCGTCGTGTTTATGTAAGCGTCCTGGCCGCCGTCGATCGCCCCTTTGGCCCCCATGACCGAACAAGCAACCGCCATCCCGATATCGTTGTGGCAGTGGAGCTCGATCGGCATTTTCAGCTCTTTCGCCAAAGTCTTGATCCGTTCATAAATGGTCATTGGGTCGTCGGCGCCAAGTGTATCACAATAGCGAAGTCGTTTGGCGCCATGTTCTTTAGCCGCTTTGCCATATTTGATCAGATATTCTATTTCGGTGCGGGAGGCATCCTCGGCGTTCACGCCGACCGTCTCCGCCCCCAGTTTATAGGCGGTGTCGACCGCTTCGGCCATGCTGGAGATGACCGTATCCTCGGACATTTTCCCCATGAATTTGTTTTCCAGCATGATGTTAGAAGTCGAGATTGACAGGTTCAGGTGTTTGATCTTGGGAACCAGTTTAAAAGAAAGCTGGACATCCTTTTTAATCGCCCGGGCCCACCCTTCGAGCTTGATCGGGGCCAGCGCCCCCATTTCCGCTAATTCGAGATTAGCGTTAAGGTAATTGGTCTCATGTTTGGTGAAAGGGAAGCCGAATTCCGACTGAAAAATCCCCATTTCATTTAAATACATGTTAATGATGGTCTTTTCCAGTTTGGCCAGGCCGATGCGCGAGGTTTGCACTCCATCGCGGTTAGTGACGTCTATAATGTATACTTTTGGCATTTTTTCTCCTCCACAACAATTATATCCGAGTTCACTTCGATTTTCAAGCATGCTATACTGGCAGGAAATATGCATAAAATAGTCGGCATAATCGGTTATCCGCTCGGCCACAGCATCTCTCCCGCGATGCACAACGCGGCGTTTAAAGAGCTAGGGCTCGATTACGAGTATATCCCGTTTGAAGTCGAACCGGAGGACTTGCACGAAGCGATCAACGGCCTGCGGGCACTTCATATCGCCGGCTTTAATGTCACGATTCCCCACAAAGAGGCGATTGTGCCACTCCTTGATGACGTGACCAAACTGGCCCGGACGATCGGCGCGGTCAATACGGTTGAGAACCAGGAAGGAAAGTTGGTCGGCTACAATACCGACGGGCTCGGTTTTATCGAATCGCTGAATGAAGATGCAGAGTTCGATCCAAAGGGGAAAAGAGTGGTCGTCCTCGGCGCCGGCGGTGCCAGCCGGGGAGTTGCCACTATGTTAGCCGAAGTCGGCGCCAACTCTATCTTGCTTTCTGATATTTTTGAAGACAAAGGGAATGAATTAGTTGAATATCTTAACACTCTGACCGAAACAAAATGCTCATTCGCAAAACCGGACAGCGAAAGCTTGCGCGATGAGATTGAATATGCCGACCTGTTAATAAACACAACCCCGCTCGGCATGCATCCTAAAATCGGGGAAAGTCCGCTCCCGAAGAAAGTTAAATTGAACAAAAAAACCTTGGTTTATGACCTGGTTTATAATCCGTCTGAAACAAAACTTTTAAAAACGGCTAAAGCGGCCGGTTGCAAAGTAGTTTCTGGCCTGGGAATGCTTGTTCGCCAGGGGGCCCTCGCCTTCACCGTTTTCACCGGCGAAGAACCCCCGATCGAGACGATGTGGCAGGCGGCCAAGACGGCGCTCCGCCAGGGGTGACGAAATCCCGTCGTTTCTACCCGAATGTCCGAATTATTGCCCTAATATCCGAATAATTCCCTAATAGCGATAATATATTGTTATTACTACAAATATTTACTATTAGGATTTGCATTCGAATATTCGAGCCCCCATTCGGATATTCTAGTTGTAGTTGGTAATAAGATTGCTGCTCCCTTGCCATGGAAACCAATGGGATCGCGGCCCAGCTTGATGAGATCATCGCCAAGGCAGTTGAGCTCCAGGCCTCCGACATTCACCTCGAGCCAAGAGAAGAATACCTGCGCGTCAGATATCGGGTCGACGGGCTCTTGCACGATGCCCCCCATATCCATAAATCGAAGCAGTCCGCCCTCACTTCACGGGTAAAAGTCCTGGTCAATCTTGATATAGCGGAGAATCGGCTTCCCCAAGACGGCCGCACAAACCTCCGGCTCGGCAAAAATCAGATCGATCTCCGGGTTTCTACCATCCCGACAATTCACGGAGAAAAAGCGGTCATCCGGCTTCTTAACCGGAAACACGCCCACCTTTCGCTGGCAGAATTGGGGATGGAAAAAGATACGCTGGAAATATACCGTTCAATTATTTCTAAACGGACCGGCATTGTCCTGGTTACCGGACCGACCGGATCAGGAAAAACTACCACGCTTTATGCAACGCTGTCACAATTAAACGATAAAGACGTTAATATCATCACGATCGAAGACCCGGTTGAGTATCAGTTGCCGGGAGTCAATCAAATTCAAGTTAATAACAAGGCGGGGCTTACTTTCGCGCGCGGGCTCCGCTCAATTTTGCGCCAAGATCCTGACATCATCATGGTTGGCGAGATCAGGGATCTCGAAACAGCCCGGATCGCCATCCAGGCCGCGCTTACCGGTCATCTGGTCTTTTCCACTCTCCACACCAATGACGCGCCGTCCGCCGTTACTCGGCTGATTGAAATGGGAATAGAAAAATATTTAGTTGAAGCTACTGTGCTGGGCGTGGTCGCGCAGCGGTTGGTCCGAAAAACTTCTCCCGCCGGGTTTAAAGGCCGGACCGGTATTTATGAAATAATGACCGGGGTTGAATCAAGTAAAAGGCAGAAAACGTTATTAGAAGATGGCTTACTCAAAATACAAAATGGCTTGACAACAAAAGAAGAGATCTCGCGAGTAATTGCTGTTAACGGTTAAGCGCTTCCCCCACCCGTTCCTCCGCCGCTTGCTCCGCCTGCTCCTCCACTCCCCACCGCCGCACCATTCCCAGTTTGGCCTGAATTCGTAGTCTGCGCGCCACCGGTTAAAATATCTGCTTTCTTAATCCAGTCGGTCGCCAGATCTTTGACCTTCTGCAAAAATGCCAACAAGATATCTTTTCGAACATATTTTTCCGCCCGCGGGCAAGTGCCACAGATCCGGTATTTTAAATGCGGGATAGAGCAGCAGGTTTCCGGGTTATAAATGCACGGCCGCCCTGCTGATCGGTGCGGCTGCACTTGGCAATCGGCATTCGCGGCTAAAAGTTCCGTTAATCGGTTGATTTCCATATTTCATCCATTCATTTGTTGATCAAAGACTCAATAGCAAAGGCATCTAATACGACATCTTCTGTGCCGCTAAACTCTACTTGGCCTCTAAACTCTACTTGCAAAGAAAAGGCCATAAACCGCTCTAAACATGTTTCTTGGCCGTACTTCTTGTGTAACTTTAACGCGGTTGGGCTTTTGTCGCTGGCGTTAATCTCTTTTATTTTTTCCAACAAAACGTTGTGCTTGCCCGTTCTCATTTGCTGATATGGTAAATATTCTTTAAACCTGGCGTGCCGTTGGTCGGCCTCACTGGGCACCGATATATATCTGTTTGGTTGGATCCCAAAATGATTGAACAGGTCCCAAATCTCATAAAAATACAACTCTATCTTTCCCTCATACAATGGCATTCCTGCCAAAGCATATAAGGCCAGCCAGGTTGAATCGGACCGGATCCGGTGCGGTTGAAAATAGTGCGGCATAAAAATCACCTCTGGAGAACATCTTTTGATCTCTCTTGCTAGGCACCCTGCGTCGGCAGGGGTCGGACTATCGAGCACTGTTTTGAAATGATCGAGATATTCCCCCTCTTTTCCTTCTTGCCATTCTATCCAGGGATCAACGAACGGGAATCCCAAACCAAGCGATATATAATTAACCCCCAATGCATCCGCCATTCCGCTCGCTTCTTCCTCCCTCACATTCTGCTTCGCCTTATCATCAATACCAATAGCACCATCTTTCATGCCAAGATGGTCTGGCACGATGTGAAGCATAGTAATTTTCCTCCCGGTCATCCCTTGGGCCTCTTTGGCCATATTTATCACTGTCACCAGATTCGCCATAAAATGGGGGTCGCCGCCTGTTGGATCGATACAAACGATCCTCTTGCTCGCTAACGAGGCGATATCAATCTCTTTCTCCACCGCATCCGGAATGATATTGAACCTGGCTTTTTCTTCAAGCCGCTTCCAGTCAAGCCTCCCGGTCTCCTTATCCTTGCCAACTTTCTTGGCTGTATAAACAGACAGATTATGGGTTGTTTTGCGCCTAAGATATAATGACGGATCTTTTTCCGTTGTTTTGATCGCAAACTGTAAAAAGGTTGTTGTTGGGTCGATTGCCTTATTATTGATTTTAATTGCCATTATTTACCCTCTAATCCGCCCATCTAGTTAAATCTCGGCATTTTCCCGGCATAATTTCACTAAATTTGCTATAATTTCTTTAATGATCTTTGCCTTGTTCCGAACTCTATTTGTTTATTTTTTTACCATAATCAGTTTCTTTTTAGGAACGACCGTAACTTTATTATTTGTCCCATTCGCCAAAAAGAAGACCGCGCCGTTCCAAGCGGCTGCCCATCTCTGGTCAAAAGGGATCGCTTTTGTCTCTGGCATTAGCGTTCAAACCTCGGGTTTTGAGAACATTCCCAAAGGAACGCCGATGATCATTGTCGCCAATCACCAGGGAGCGGCCGATATCCCCGTTTTACTGGCATACCTGCCTTTAAATTTCCGCTTTGCGGTCAAAAAAGAACTTTTTAGCATACCGGCGATGGGTTGGTATATGAGGTCGGCCGGTTTTTTCCCGGTCGACCGGGCGGTCATCCTTTCCGCCTATAAAATGGTGGAGAAGGTCATCGAGATATTGAAAGCTGGTGAAAATGTCATGATCTTTCCCGAAGGGACACGGAGCCATGATGGCGCGCTCGGTAAATTTAAGAGAGGAAGCTTAATGGCGGCCCTGAAAGCCGGCGTCCCGGTCCTGCCAGTTGCCATTTCCGGCAGTTACGACATCATGCCCCGCGGCACTTTTTTGGTTAATCCGGCTAAAGTAAGACTCGCTGTCGGCAAACCGGTTTATATTAAAAATGAAGAGGAGTACGACCGCAAAGTTGAAGAGGTGCGGGATTCTATTGCAGCACTGCTTGGACCGCTTCCCTGACTGAAGCCACGCCGACCAATTCGATCTTCCCTTTTTTAAGCTCTGGCAAATTAGTTTTTGGTATCAGCGCGGTTTTAAACCCTAACTTCTCGGCTTCTTTAACTCGCTGTTCGATCCGGTCGACCGAGCGGATCTCCCCGGCCAGCCCGATCTCGCCGATCGCGACCGTCTTCTGGTCGATCGGCTTGTTTTTATAACCCGAAGCGATCGCTAAAGCGATTGGAAGATCGGTCGCCGGTTCAATCACCGTAATCCCGCCAGCCGCGTTGACATAAACATCCATGATCGAAAGTTTAAGGTCGAGGTGCCTTTCGAGGACAGCAATAACGATTGAAAAACGGCTGTAATCGACACCGGTCACTTTGCGCGACGGGTAAGCCATTTTCGTCGGCGCGACAAGCGCCTGGATCTCGACTAATAGCGGGCGTGTCCCCTCGATTGCAGAAGTAATGACCGAACCAGGTGCTTTCTCCGGCCGTTCGGAAAGAAAGAGTTCGGACGGATTAGCGACTTCAACTAAGCCTTTATCTTTCATCTCGAAAATGCCGACTTCATTAGTCGAACCGAACCGGTTCTTGGTCGCCCTTAGCAAACGATATTGTTTATGTTGTTCCCCTTCAAAGTAAAGAACGGTATCAACAATATGCTCTAAAACGCGCGGGCCGGCGACCGTCCCCTCTTTCGTTACGTGGCCGACGATAAAGATCGGTATCCCGGCAGATTTAGCAATCTTGACTAGATAAGCAGCGCATTCCCGCACTTGTGAGACCGAGCTTGCGGCGGACGTTACATCTTCGCGGAATATCGTTTGGATCGAATCGATAATGACAAAATCCGGCTTGGTTCCATTGATCGCCTTCTCAATCGCAAAGAGGTTCGTCTCCGGGTAAAGGATCAGGTTTTTGGAAAGTGTTCCAAGCCGTTCCGCTCTCAAGCGGATCTGCTTCGCTGATTCCTCGCCGGAAACGTAGAGGACTTTGGTTTTTTTAGCTAAAGCTTCGGCCGCCTGAAGCATCATTGTCGATTTCCCGATCCCCGGCTCCCCAGCGACTAAAATAACTGATCCCCCAACCACCCCACCACCTAATACCCGATCAAGTTCTCCCC
>JAQVPA010000002.1 GCA_028702315.1 Candidatus Margulisiibacteriota bacterium | reverse complement strand
AACCGGAACTATAACGCCGGGAACACTTACCAGGCAAACTTGACCCCGGTAGTCATCAAAAAAGGGCAATAGAAAAAATGAAGAAATTTTTACTTATAACAATTTTAATGGTTGCCGGCTTGATCACCGCTGTGGGCGCTATCTCGGACGTCACGCCAGCCAACTCGGCCCTTGACCCGGTAACGCAAGACCTCTACGCGATCAACAATGCCAACCGAACGATCAATAAATATACCTGGAACGCCAGTACTGGCACTTGGAATACAACCCCAACGTCGGCCTCTCTACCCAGCGGCTCAAAATCATTCGGCCTCAAGGTCTCCCCGGACGGCAAAAAGCTTTATGTCAGCACCGCAAACGGCACCAGTTCGGCAATTAAAGTCTTTACTTTGAGCAACTGGCCAAATAATCCCGCCAGCGTATCCGGTGTCTATTGGAGCTCGTCCTCTGCCCCGGCTGGCATGGCTTTTGGCGGCGGCAATCGTTTATTTGTCGCTGATAAAGGGATCGGGCGGGTGATCGTGGTCAACACCCAAAACGACAAGTTTGTCAGCAACATCACCAGCCAACTCTCCGGCAAGACAAACCTCTATGATGTCGCCACCACCTCGACAACGGAAACAAGTTATCAAATATATGTAACACAGAAGTCCAGCCCCGGTTACATCTACACTTACACTTATAATAGCAGCACAGACACAGTCGCCAACCCAGCTTCCTGGGGTGGCCTAACCTATCCTCTTTACGCCAAGTACCATAACCAAAAGCTATTTGTTTCGGTTAACGGCGCGGACGGGATCGATGTTGTTATATATAGTACGGGTGATAATACGCTTTTTGCGCAAGTCAAATCTGGGATCAGCGGAATATACGGCTGGACCAGCCTTGATCTTACCAGGGATGGCAGTTATCTTCTTTTTAAAAAAGCGGGTGATGCGGCCGAAACAACCGGCAAGCTTTATAACGTTAAAGTTGAGACGATCGCTTCCGGCGCGGTGGTAACCGCAACCGACAGCCTTGACGTCAATTATGCTTCGGATGGCGTTGCCGTTTCTAACGATATGACCAAAGTAGCCCTGACCAACAGCCCTGATGGCAGCATCAACATTCCGGCTGGCGGTTCGGGTATTGACATCCCGGCAACCGTAACCTTGGTGTCTATCGTCGTGACACCAGCCGCACCGACCATTACTGTCGGCGAAACCCAGCAGTTCACCGCCACCGGAACTTATTCCAATAGTTCAACAGCAAACATCACCAGCTCGGTTACCTGGGCCAGCAGCGCACCCGGCATTGCCACGATCAACGGCGCCGGCTTAGCGACTGGCGTGGCGGCCGGCTCAACCAATCTGACCGCCACATCCGGTAGCATAATCAGTAATCTGGCAACTCTCACCGTTAACTCTGCCGCAGCTTTAACGGTCTCCAACACCAGTCTGCCAAATGGCACGCAGAATGTCACTTATTCCCAAACTCTCACGGCAACCGGCGGCATCGCGCCTTATACCTGGATCATTGCGTCCGGATCCCTGCCAGCAGGACTCACCTTGAGTTCCTCCGGCATTCTAACCGGAACGCCAACAGCCATAGGGACCTTCAACTTTACCATCCAGGTCACCGATGCGGCTGGCAATACCGCTACGCAGGCGCTATCCTTAATAATCAGCCCCGGCGAGCCCCCGGTCATTACCAACATCACCAGCACCGATTCAACCGCCACTGCGGTCTATGTCTACGACACGATCGATATCACCGGCTCGGGCTTCGGCGGCGGCGCAGGTTCCAATTTCGCGCCAGCCGGTTCCTGGATCGAATTACAACTCGATGATTCAACTTTCGTTGTCGCTCCTGATGACGGCAGTTCCAATGACATCGTCTATTGGTGGCAAAATAACAAGATCCAGGTCGGCATCCCCAACCGGATCGGTTCAATCAACACCATTGCCGGCGACAGTTCGGTGAGAAAGGTTAAGATTGTTACCCCTAACGGCTCCGGCGAAGCCGGCTTTACTATTAAACCGAAAGTCTATGGGGTCACGCCAACCTCGGGCTCGATCGGATCTACGGTCACCATTACCGGCACCGCTTTCCAACCAACGGCGGCCGACAACGCCGTCAGCTTTAACGGCACCGCGTCTAACGCCTCCTCCATTGTCATGGGCGCCACCGTTGACACCTTTGAGGTTTCCGTCCCGACTGGAGCAACTTCCGGCCAATTGCTCGTTACCGTTAACGGCCAAGTTTCAAATGCCTACTACGATTGGTCCCCTTATGGCCAGATCATTTTCGACGTACCATCATCAAGCCCCATCAGCAATATCACCATCGTCCGCGACGCTGACACTGTTGGTTCTTCGGTCACGGTCAGCTGGCAAACTATGCCGACAGCGCACGACGCAGTCAAGATCTACACCAAGACCGGCGACTATTCGGTCAACGCTGCCGACTGGACAGAGGTATCATCGCCTGCTATAATTCCATTAGGTGATCTGGATACATACACTGACACTAACCAAGTTGGTAATGGCACCGCAAAGTACTACAAGATACTTTCTTCAACCGCATCCTTACAGAACAGTGATCTGACCCAGGAAGTTGCCGGCAAGTTCGACCTGACACTAACGGAGGGTTTTAATTTTGTGTCAATCCCGTTAATAACTTCCAGTAATGAGCTCGCCCAAATAGTCGGCACCCAGCTTATGGCCGGGATATTTCCGCCGCTGGCTGACAAGATCTACAAGTTCAAAGCCGACAAATCGGGCTTCGAGCAAGCTTGGCTGAACAGCGCTGACAACAAGTGGTACGACGCTGATACCGGCCTGGACTCAACCATGACGATCGTGCCAGACATCGGCTATTGGCTTGAATTAACTTCCGGTCATACCAACGCTTACGTTTCGATCGTCGGCCTGATCTCCGGTGTAGCGCGCGGACCGATCAGCATCACCAGTGGGTATAATCTGGCTGGCAGCGCCTACCCTGTTTCCGCTTCGATTGAGAACAGCAACATCAGACAAAGCGGGGCTACTGCCGGCGTTTTCCCGCCGTTAGCTTGCAAAGTTTACACTTTCAAAACTGACAAGTCAGGCTTTGAACAAGCCTGGCTGAACAGCGCCGACAATAAGTGGTACGATGCTGACACCGGCCTAGAATCGGCCATCATGTTAGCACCGGGCAAAGCTTACTGGATAGAAGAACCGGATAGTTCAGCTGGATTCAGCTGGACTTATCCGAAACCATACTAAGGTGAGGAGGGAAAGCAAAATGGAAAAAACTAATCGGGCAAAAAGGAGTTGGATGGCTGTGACGCTGACAGCGTTGCTGCTTTTAGGCGGGTTAAGCAGCGCAGCTTTCGCTTCTTCAACGGTCAATGCTTATACCAGCGGCTCGGGTACTGGTTTTGTTTATAGCGATAGTGTTGGTGGCACCAAGCTGCCAATCGGCGAAGTTGTCCAGCTTATCCGGGCTTCCGGAGGAGTCATCCATGCGCCAAATTCCGATGGTTCACCAAGCGGCGGTGATGTTGTGATCAAAACCGGTGCGATCGCCGGCGCCGCTGGTTTGGCTTATCTCACCAGCACCGAGGCAAACGGTTCCGTTGTCTACATGCGCGCTTGGAACGGTGTACCTAGCGATCCCACTGCGACTTATGGGAACTCAACAACTTACACTATTGTTGATCCCAGTCCGCCCGCCCCTCTTAACTGGGCGATTTCTGTTGGCTTTGCGACAACAATGACAAAAAGCTCAACCCCAACCCTAGTGTCGATCGCCGTTACGCCAACCGCGCCAAGCATGAATGTCGGCGGAACCCAGCAATTTACCGCCACCGGTACATATTCCGATAGTTCCACGGCAAATATTACCAGTTCCGTTACTTGGGCCAGCGGCACACCCGCAACCGCAACAATCAACAGCGCCGGCCTTGCGACCGGTGTCGCCGCCGGCACCACCGCGATCACCGCGACCTCCGGCAGCATTGTCAGCCCGGCCGTAACTCTTACCGTCAATGCCACTGGCACTTTAACAATCACAACCAGCAGCCTGCCGAATGGAACGCAGAACACGGCTTACAGCCAGACGCTCGCGGCCACCGGCGGCACTACCCCGTACACCTGGTCGATCCAGGCTGGTTCGTTACCAGCTGGTCTTACTTTGAGCAGTGGCGGCGTCATCTCCGGCATACCGACAACAATAGGGACTTCCAATTTCACCATTCAAGTCGCTGACGCGGCTAGCGGCACAGACACGCAGGCTCTTTCTCTCACTATCGCCAGCGGCAGCAGCGGAACCGCCCCAACTATTACAAGTGTCACGACCAAGGATTCAACCGACACCTCCGGTTACATCTACGATGCGATCGACATTACCGGAACCAATTTCGGCGGCAGCGGCTCGTCAACCGCGCCAACCGGCGCTTCGGTCGAACTGATGTCGCAGGGCGGATCATACGTTACCCTCCCCAGCAGCAACATCTACTGGTGGCAGAGCGATAAAATTCAAATCGGCCTTCCTTATAGCGTCGGCTCGACTTACATCACCGCCGGTACGGCAACCATCAGGGTTACAACCACGACCGGATCGGCTACTGGCTCATTTGCCATTAAACCGAAGGTCTACAGTGTCAGCCCGACCTCCGGAGCGGTAGGCTCCACGGTCAGGATCGAAGGGACAGGTTTTAGCTCAACCGCGGCCAATAACACGGTCAATTTTGCCGGAGCCACCACCAGTGCCAGTGCCTTCACCGGCGGCAGCAGCGTTTCCACCCTTGAGGTCGCAGTACCGGCAAGCGCCGCCTCCGGCCAATTGCTGGTCAACGTCAACAGTCAATCGTCAAACACCAATTATGACTGGTCGCCGTACGGACCGATCGTCTTTACCGTAACCGGCGGCAGCGGTGCCACCGACAGCCTCACGATTACTTCGCCGAACGGAGGAGAACTTTGGTATCCGGGGATCATCCCGACCATCACTTGGACCTCGACCGGCTCAATTGCCAATGTCCGGATCGATCTGTCAACCGACGGCGGAACAACCTGGGCCTCAACTTATGAAACCAGCACGCCGAATGATGGCAGTTATACTCTGCCGAGCGCGTTAAATCCAACTGGCAGTTTTGCCAACTGCCGGATCAGAGTAAGCGACGCCGCAGATCAGGTCCCTTACGATATATCCGACGCGGCCTTTACCATTACCAATTCAACCGACAGCTATTCGGTCATTTCCGTCTCGCCGGCGGCAGCCCCGGCAGGCGCAAGAATCTTGGTCTCGTATATTTCCGGCCGCACCTTCGGTTCTTCGGAAGGCCGGAGCAAGCTGGTCTTCACTAATCTAACCACCGGCGCCTCTAGCGACTTTGTGGAGATCCGCAATTGGACCGATACTTCAATCGAAGCGGTTACGCCACGGCTCACGCCCGGCTCGTACGAAGTCACTGTTTCCTACATACCGCAGGTGGCCGGGGCAACGGTTTTCGAATCCAACCCGGATGATTTTTCGATCACCGCGCTAGGCGCAGCCGGGGTTGCGACCGTCTACCCTAACCCGTTCAACGCCGGACAAGAGACGGTCAACCTGATCGTGACCAATACCACTGGGGTCAGTAATTTTGGTTTCTATATCTACGACATGACCGCCCAACTGGTCAACAAACAAGTATTGACTGTCGGCCGGACAACCTGGGACGGGCGAACCACCGCAGGGACAGTTGCCGCCGACGGCGTCTATCTACTTCGGGTTGTGAACGAGGATACCAAGACACTTCTGGCCAAGGGGAAGATCCTGGTCATCAAGCGGTAAGGTGAAATTTATGAAAAAAACTAACGATATATATACGGGAATGAGAATGAAGAACATTTTTATCATCACAGTTTTGTTGCTTGTTGCCAGCACCGCCATGATTCCTGCGGCCGCCGCCGAGAACGGGGTTCTCTCCGATCCCATGACCATTGGCGTCGGCGCCCGGTCGCTCGGCATGGGTAAGGCTTATGTCGCTGTCGCCGAAGACGGCGACGCGATCTTCATGAACCCGGCCGGCCTGGCCCGCAGCAGCAACCCCAAACTTTCCAGCATGTACACGAATCTGATGGGCGATGTTGGTTACATGGTGATCGGCGGCGTTTACCCCTGCGGCGAAAAATCGGCCATTGGCGCCGGGTTTATCGGTTCGCGGGTCGACGGTGTTATTCTGACCGATTCAACCGGGGCGATCCAGGGAACAAACGGCAACTGGGGAAACAATGTCATGTTTCTCTCTTACGGCACATATCTTAATGAGATTCCGATCCTCAACCCGAATCTGGGCCGTGACGTTCTGGTCGGCGGCAGTCTAAAGTATTTTAGCGTCGGCGGCAGCGGCAACAGCTCGATCGAAGCCGCTTCCGGCAGCACTTTTGACGCCGATCTCGGCATCCTTTATCCGGTCAACGACTTGCTGGTTGTCGGAGCCAGCGTCCAGAATATTTTGGGCAGTAAGGTTTCCAAATCGACCGGCAGCGGTGACGTTCTTTCATCCAACCTCAAGGTGGGGGTAAAAGCCACCCTGATGGGAGAAAAAGGCGCCCCTTTGTCCAGTGGTTCCAGTAACCGAAAATTATACGCGTTGGTCGATTATGATTCGCCGCTAAGAGGGGCGCAGGAAAGCGCCACTCATTTTGGCCTTGAATTCTGGCCGTCAAATAACCTGGCGCTCCGCGTCGGAGTTGACAACAAAGAACCGACGGCAGGGGTTGGGGTTCGAATCGCGGGACTCGAGTTTAATTACGCTTATCATCCATATAACGGGATCGCCGAGGATTCGACCCATTTCTTTTCGATCGGCTATCTCGGCGAGAACCGGCAGCGCGAACTGCGTGTCAACCTGGCCACACCGCAAGACAAGAGCGTGATTTATGAAGATCACGCTAAAGTGTCTGGCACGATTGAAGTAATCGAAGGAGATACCCCACCACCAAGCGGCCCGATATCCTTAAAGATTAACGGTCAATCCATCACGGTAAACCCGGACAACACTTTCTCCGCCGACATCCCGGTCAGCGAGTACGGCAAAAAGCTCCTGGTGTTCGAAGTCTCCGATTCCGCCGGCACTTACCGGAAAGACGAGATTCGCCTCGTCCGCCTGACCTCTTTTGCCGACGTTCCGGACGGCTACTGGGCCAAGAACCCGATCGAGAACAACGCGACCGTCGCGCTGGTCGAAGGCTATCCCGACGGGACGTTCCGCCCCGAACGGGCACTGACCCGGGCCGAACTCGCTACCTTGCTCGTCCGCGCCAAAGGGATAAAGATCAACGAAGGCCGCGCCCAGCAGATGTTCAAAGATGTGAAAGCCGACCACTGGGCGGCCAAGTATATCGAAGTGGCGCAGAAGGAAGGGCTGGTTAAAGGTTATCCCGACAAGACATTCCGCCCGAACAACAAGATCAATAAGGTCGAAGGGATCGTCGTCATGACCCGCTTCGACAATCTGAAACTGGCGGAAGTCGAAGCCAAACCATACTGGGATATTTCGACCGAACACTGGGCGGCCCGGTATATCGCCGCCGCCAAGGAGAACGGGATGTTGAAATTCATCGAACGCAACCGGCTCCGACCGAAAGAGGCGCTGGTTCGCTCCGAAGCGGTCGAAATGCTCGGCAAGACCCAGATGGCTGGCGCCAAAATCCGCGACCTTTACAACTGGGAAAAAGGCTTCAACTACGAAACCACTCCCGAGCGTCCGCAGATCCGGGCTTCGCTTTACTAAAGTTGTCAGTTATCATCAATAAAAGGCGTCCCGAACTGATCGGGACGCCTTTTTATTTTTAAAATAAAGTGAAATTTTTTAAAAAGAGGGCCGATAATCATTTGTAGGGGAAAAAGCTAAAACAACTATCAGGAGGTGGCCGCTTCAGATAAAATTGAACGGTTCCGGTTAAATTTTGATTGACTAAAGATTGGAAATAAATTCAGGAGGAAAATAAAATGGAAGGATCGATCTCGTTTTCAGGCGCGTCAATGAATGTTTGTCAGGTAAAAAGCCGCTGGCAGCAAACGTTGGAAGTTCTCGGGGCAATAATCTCCGGACCTGCAGGTTGCAGCCGGGAACCGGTTCAAGTCCCAACTTGCCCCCCACCCCCACCAGAAAAAAAGACCCATGTCACAGCCTCTCTTCGAGTGGCTTCCAGTTCGGTTGATGCGGTCGCCAGACGGGGACAACCAATAAAAACCATAAAAGGCCAAGAGTTCAATCATAAGATTACCGGAACTTTGGGTTCCGGTTCGCCGCTCGAGCGGACTCATTGCCAAATCGAGTATGTCAATCCTAATAGCAACGAAGTGATCGTGACCGCCCAGGCCGATGTCAAATTAGATGAGTCAAACCCGGCAAATTTTGCCGAAGCGATCACCGCGACCCCAGATTTGATCCGGTTAGACTCCGTTGGCACGCCGATCCAGATCATCGGCGAAAAGGTCTCTTTACCTAATGCCGGGGTTTTCAATGTAAGAGCTAACTGCACCGTCGGCGCGGAACGGATCATTGCCGCAACTCCGATCTCAACTGTGACCATCGAAGAGCCGCCAGTAGCAACTGCCAGTAGCGCAAATACTAGTTCAAACAGCAAAACTACTAGTGCAAACAGGGGCAGCACAAAAAGTTCGGTTGCTCCACAGCGAGAAACCAAAACCATTCAGG
Organism: Candidatus Margulisiibacteriota bacterium; assembly: GCA_028702315.1. GTDB lineage: Bacteria > Margulisbacteria > WOR-1 > O2-12-FULL-45-9 > XYB2-FULL-48-7 > JAQVPA01. The sequence continues at coordinate 44,998 of JAQVPA010000002.1, read as the reverse complement.
CCGGACCAAACGCTGGCGGGATCGCAAGCAGGATGACCGCTAGAGCCGCTGAAGCGGGCTGGTCAACCTGGTCCTGTGTTTCTCAACCAAACGGCAGTTATAATTGTTCAAGGACAAAGAACTAATCCTTAATATTACTAAACTACAAAAGTCCTAGATAGGATGCTTTCGTATTGATTAAAAAAGGGCCTGATAAAAACAGGTCCTTTTCCCTTTATTAGTAATAATGCGGCTAAATATTTTTGTGCCTAAGAATTTTAAAAGCCTGATTTTCTTTAAATAAAGTGAAATTTCTTGCCTTACTTAACGATATATATATGGAAGAGATGGCCTTGATCATCACATCAGGAGGAAGATAGAATGAGTGGAGCGATCCAATTACAGGGACTCATGGCTAATGCGGCTGTAGGTATTCTTGCCGGCTGTACACCGATCGATGAAGAGGTAAAGATCGAAATCAAAGGGGCCGACCTTGTTACCGCGCTAGCTAACGCCGGGATCAATGAGTGCGACTACGGAACCCCGATCAATGACAATAACAAGCTCACCAAACTCCGCTATTACATCGCCCGGACGATCGTGGAACGCTTTACTTTTCTTGACCGGGCCGACCTTACGGTAAGAAAATCGGCCGAAACATTGACCGAAAATCAGAAAGACTGGGCGGCCAAACAGATTGCCGAACTGTTGAAAAACGAAGTTAAGCCCGGTATAACCATCCTCTCGCTTTTTGCCAAGAACAAGGGATTTATCGGCTGGCTCTATGATAAATGGCATGGCGAAAAAAGAAATTACATGGCGGGTTGTGCTTCGAACCGCATCCGGAGACAGGCGGCAACCGTTAGTTTTAGGGTTAAAATAGAGGATTTGAATGATATCATGACCAACGCAGCCAAACAGCCAGCCGGAGGCGGCGGAGGCGTAATCATTTCGACCGTCAGAACAGATGGAGCGGTCAAGTTGCCGACAGCCAAAGCCGGGACAGCCTTTACTTTCCCTGATTTCCGGATCCTTCTGGCCAGCCCAACGGGCAATCCATTGAGCCAGTGCGTGCTAAAGTTCTCTGCCGGCCAGAACGCGGCAGTTGAAACCCCCCTAACCTTGGCCGAAGATCCAGCCGGACCACCGATCGCGCTGGGCACGGAAGAAGGCGGAACCAAGGTCATCGCTCATCCGCTCAAAGCCAGCGCTGCCGGCAAACAAACGACTATCGCCGCCAAAGGGGAAAACAGCGTTACCGTTGATTGCGTAGTCGGTTCAGGCAATCCGCAAAAGATACTTGATTTAGGAATATTATCAGTAGCAGAAGCAACTTTAATTGCCTCTACTCCTGCGCCAGCACAAAACTCTTCTCCCTCCAGCTCACCACAAGAGATAATAACACCTACTATTCCAGTTGCCACAAAAAAGGCTACACCACCGCGACAGGAAAACAAAACCATTCAGGCTGGACCAAATGCTAGCGGGATCGCGAGCAGGATGACAGCTAAAGCGGCTGAAGCGGGATGGGGAAAATGGTCCTGCGCTTCTCAACCAGACGGCAGTTATAATTGTTTAAGGACTAAACAATAAAGGATTTATTAAATGACATCCATTTCATCCTTAATTCCTATTCCGTTTAATATTAAGCCGCCGGACAGAACCTCAAAAGAGGCGATCTGCGCGGCCTCTACGACGCCAACAGATGCCGACCTGAATGCTCTGCTTGTATATTATGATATATTAATCGCCAGTATTTCGATCGATCTTGCTTCAGAAAAAATGTCTGCCGGCTACACGGCCAGCGCCCGCGCTGACGTTGATAAATTAGATCTCGATCAATTTGACTTTAACGCTGATGGCATTGTCGACGGCGGCGAAGAATGGAACGCCAATTACATGTACCCACCCTTTTATCAGCGCCTTGAAGCGGCCTTAACTCCGGCTTTCAGGGAGCAGTTTAAACAGGTCATTGGGAACGTTCAATATGGTCAATTAGACCTCAAAGGCAAAATAAAATTAATGGGGGATATTAAAGTTTTATTAGCCGGTGTCCCTGAAGGAGCCGACAAGAAAATACTTCAGTCTTTCGTCGATATATTAATCGCCAGCATTTCGCTCGATCTTGCTTCAGAAAAAATGACTGCCGGCTACACGGCCAGCGCCCGCGCTGACGCTGATAAATTAGATCTCGACCAATTCGATTTTAACGCTGATGGCATTGTCGACGGCGGTGAAGAATGGAACGCCAATTACATGTACCCACCCTTTTATCAGCGCCTTGAAGAAGCCTTAACCCCGGCTTTCAGGGAGCAGTTTAAACAGGTCATTGGGAACGTTCAATATAATGATCCGGCATCGTTTACTACCCAGGCAAAAATCGAACTTGCCGAAAAGATCGCTAACATGTATTCCAAATTAAAAAAGAGTGATTTTTGTGCTCCACCGCCAGTAATTGCACCGCCTATCGTTGCGCCGCCTCCTCCCGCTCCCGAACCGACTTTCCTCGACCGGTCACACTTGCGCGTCAATGGCAGCTACAAGCACATGTCTGATAGCGCCACGGAATCCGAGCGATCGTTCACAGAGCAATGGGATCCAGACATGACATTTGATTTCGGGATCGATGGATACCGCCCCTACAACGGCAAAGATCTGTCTGTCATCTTGAGCGGTGATACCCAGCTTAATTACAATTCTTCCGGCAACCGCAACGGGCACCTTTCATTTAAGCCCGGGATACTGTTCAGGGCCTTTGATTGGCTGGAGTTTGGGCCGGTCTTCGGCTACGAATACACGAATTCTGATTCCAGCATCCCGGGGGGGCCGTATGGCTACAGCGGGCGGGAACATCTCCTTTCCGCAGAGGCACTTATAAAATTATATTTATTTAACAACAAAGTAACTTTTGACCTTAGCGGCGGTTATGGCCTAGTCCATCGCGCCGCCTTCGCGGACAACTATGGTGGTGTCGGTTACGCAGAAAAAACCGCCCGCTGGATGACCGGGTCGAGACTCAACATAAATTTACCGGGTATGACCGGGAACGATTGGCTTCCCAAGATCGAGAATAATTTTAATTATTACAACCAGGACACACTCCTGCCGCAGGAATACTCCAACGGCCTGGAAGCCAATCGCTTTTACCAGGAAAGCGACCGGAATGTATCCATCTATAAGATTAGCGCGCCATTTAAGCCAAAGGCGCTGGGTGGATGGACCATCGCGCCTCAGTTTGAATATCGGCGGGAAAGTTATACCGGCGTGGGCCGCGAAAATAAAGTTAACGGCCGCGCCCCCGGGATGAAGATTACTGCCCCTTATTTTAACGACCTGTTCAGCCTAGAAGGCTCGTACGGTATGGTGAACCAACGGCCGGTCGCCCGCGGGATGCTGACAATAGATTTCTGGGCTCCTTTACGATCAAAACAGCAGGTTACGTATACCAGATCTTTTCCTGCTGCGGTTGCAAAGGAACAGGCACCGACTGCCAAGGAAGATAAACAGGCCGCCGAGTTTAAAGAAGCAAACGCAAGGATTTCAGCTCAGACAGCGACACCGGAACAGCTGCTCAAATTTTTGCTCAAACACAAGAATGCCAACCCAAAAACCACAGAATACTACAATTTTATTCTGCGAGAGATCCAACCACATATTGCAGAACTTGACAGAAAAAAAATCGAGGAACTGCGGGACATTCTTGCTGATTATATTCTAAACGAACAGATTGACTATGTTGCCGATTTTATCAAAAAAGTCAATGAGCTCTACCCAAAAAATGCTGCGGCAGAGGACGTTACACCCACAGCGGATGAAAAAACTGAAGAGAAGAAAGACTTGCTGCCGATAGACGACAAAACTGGTTCAAAACTAACCGACCCGAAGTTACCGGATAATGAGCTTATTGAAAACATGCCTGAAGCAGACGCCCCGATAGAAGAAGTTCCGGTAACTAAATAGCCTTCCACGAGCAAAAATTTATTTCTCTCCGAAACCGGCCAGCAGGTCGTTCCAGTAAAGTCTTTCCAGCAGCAAATAAGTATCTAGCGCCAAACGTTTAATGTCATTTAAAACATTTGCGGCTAGTTCCTGTTCCGAACAGAACATGCTGGCCGAGACCGAAAAGCTCAAGAGTTGCTGAACAACATTAACGCGAATTCGCCGTGTTTTAACATTATGGCTAAGCTTGCCTAAGTTATCGAGGCACGCCGGTTTAACCTTCCGGCCCGGCCGCAGGTATTTATTTTCTAACAATTCCCCGATCGGCGATAGCAGCCATTTGTCAGTTTCCACCCGAGGGCTCCCCCGCCACCAATCGATCGAGCCGATTAGCCATAAGCGGTAATCGTTATTCATCTCCGGCCGATCCGGATCAAACAGCTCCTTGATCGCTGACCTAAAGTTAGAGATTTGCTGTTCATCTTCCCATTCGCGCGCCAGGATCTGCTGCAACGAAGGGCTCCGAAGAAGCGGCTCAATATGGAAATCATAGAACGGCAGCCATTCGGCCAGGCCGGGAAACAGCTGTTCTCCGGTCTGGCTGGCATAATCGCCCAGACAAAAAACATTAGTGGCGGCACTGGCCGATAAATAGGCTTCGGTAAAGGCGGCCTTCAATTCAAGCTGTTCTTCCTCCGTCCCATCGGGCAGCGACCCGAGAGCCGAAATATACGGCGGCGAAAAAATAAAAGCCACCGGCCCAAAAGTGGTCCCAACCTCTTTCTCCGGAATAGCCGCTTTCGGCCAGGCCTGGCGGGTCGAATGCAGATAATCATTGGCAATTCTTTTGGCGCCGTTCATATGATGACTTTTCGTCAGCTTTAGCCGGAAATTTCACTTTAATGGTGATATAATTAAGCCATGAATAATTCGGAAGTTTTACAAAAGGGAGAGGCAGCTAAAGCGGCAGCAAAACAGCTCGCGCTCGCCCCGGCTAAAGTAAAGAATTATGCCCTGGAAAAGATGGCCGAGGCGCTCGACAAGAACGCCAAAGTTATCCTCCAGGCCAATTCGCTTGATCTCGAAGCCGGAGAGAAAAAAGAGCGTTCCAAGGCACTCCTCGACCGCCTCGCGCTCGACGGTAAAAGGATCCAGGGAATGGTGGATGGACTCAAGGTGGTTAGGTCGTTAGCCGACCCCGTTGGAGAAATATTAGCCGAATGGAAAAGACCAAACGGGCTGAAGATAAGAAAGGTTCGCGTTCCGCTCGGCGTGATCGGCATTATTTATGAGGCCCGGCCTAATGTCACGGTCGATTCGGCGGCACTTTGCCTTAAAGCCGGCAACGCGGTCATCCTGCGCGGTGGCTCGGATGCCATAAATTCGAACCGCGAAATTACCCGCGTAATATCCGAAGCGGCTGACAAAGCCGGTTTGCCCGCTGGCTGCATCCAATTGATCGAAGATACCAGCCGCGAAACAGCGGCGGAACTGATGCGGGCCAGGGATTTTATTGATGTCCTGATCCCCCGCGGCGGCAAAGGCCTAATTCAATCGGTCATCAAAGATGCGACCATTCCCGTGATCGAGACCGGCGAAGGGAATTGCCACGCTTACGTCGAAAAAACCGCTGACCTGAAAATGGCGGTGGAGATTGCCTACAACGCCAAGGTCTCCCGCCCTTCGGTTTGCAACGCGATCGAAACTCTTCTGGTTGACGATGCCATCGCGGCCGAATTCCTCCCGCTGATGAAGAAACGGCTGGATGAAGCGGGCGTTGAATTGCGCGGCGACGAGAAAGCGCGGAAAATACTTCCGGTAATCAAAGCGGCAACCGAGGAAGATTGGGGAACGGAATTTCTGGCTCTGATCCTGGCGGTCAAAGTCGTCTCCGGCGTTGAGCAAGCGATCGCCCATATCAACAAATACGGGACGAAGCATTCGGAAACGATCATAACCAAAGACAAGAAAGCGGCCAAGCAGTTCCAGGACGAAATCGACGCGGCGGCAGTATACGCCAACGCTTCGACCCGCTTTACCGACGGTTTTGAATTCGGCTTTGGCGCCGAGATCGGCATCTCCACCCAGAAACTTCATGCTCGTGGTCCGATGGGCTTAAATGAATTGACTTCTTATAAGTACTTGATCGAAGGAAATGGCCAAGTAAGGACTGCATGAGACGCATCGGCATCATGGGGGGCACGTTCAACCCAATCCACAAAGGACACATTGCGCTGGCGAAAGCGGCGCAAAAGGCGTTTGCCTTGAGCCAGGTCATCTTTATCCCCTCCGGCACCCCACCTCACAAGGCTCTCGACGAGATAATTGATAAGGAAGAGCGCCTGAAGATGGTCAGGCTGGCGATTAAGGGGATAAAAAAGTTTTCTGTCTCGAGGATTGAAATAGACCGGCCGGGCTACTCTTATGCGGTCGATACATTCCGGGCGCTGCGCAGGAAATACGGAGCCAAAACTAAGCTCTTTTACATCATGGGGCTCGATTCGATCAATGAGATACTGGAATGGAAAAAGCCGCTGGAGCTATTCAAGCTCTGCGAATTTATTGCTGGGACCAGGCCTGGGCATCGCGTTGCTAAAATCCCACAATTAAATAAAGTGGCCGATAGAATACATTTTATCGGGCTCGGCGAGGATATCTCGGCATCTGAGATCAGGAGAAAGATAGTTAAAGGTGGGAAGGTTGGGAAGCTGGTCCCCAAAGCAGTCGCCGATTATATCAAAAAGAGAGGATTATATAAATAGTTATTCAACCCTCACCCGCTAACACTAAGCCTTCCCCCCTCTCCCAGGGGGAGAGGGGAAAGACAAAAAGGCATTACCTTCTCCCTTTGGGAGAAGGGGGCCGGTTTGCGACAGCGGATGAGGGCAATAGGGAGGTAAAATGATTATTCCTAATGCCAAGAAACTCGTCCTGCCAAACGGAATCAAACTGATAACCGAAGAAATACCGACAATGCGCTCGGTGGCGGTCGGGATCCTAGTCGGCGTCGGTTCGGGGAGTGAAACGCCGCAAGAAGCCGGCATCTCCCACTACATCGAGCACATGATGTTCAAGGGAACGAAAAAGCGGACCGCTTTTGAGATTGCCCACGCCCTCGACTCCGTCGGCGGCAAGATGAACGCCTACACCAGCAAGGAAGTGACGATGTACTACGCCATCGTCCTCGACAAGCATATCGACATTGCCATCGATGTCCTCTGCGACATGCTCCGCGGCTCCCTCTTCGATCCCAAAGAGATGGAGACCGAAAAAGGAGTGATCCTCGAAGAGATCAAAATGTACGAGGATACGCCCGATGAGCTGATCCACGACTATTTTGCCGAGCAGATCCTTTGCGGCCACCCGCTCGGCGCGCCAACGATCGGTTCGGCCGAAACGGTGAAAGCGGTCAAGCGTGAGAACATCGTGAATTATATGAAAAAGTTCTACTCGCCAAAAAATATCACTATTTCTCTGGCCGGCGCAATCCCCGACCACGTCGAAGCCCATCTCCTCCGCTACTTTGAAGACTTTGAGGGGAAAGAAGTCTCCCAGGAGCAACCCCAGCCAAAGATCAAAGGGTCAATTACCTTGAAAAAGAAAAAGACCGAACAGGTCCATCTCTGCCTTGGGGTCAAGGGCCATTCACAGCTCGATGAGGATCGCTACGCTTTCTCGATCCTCGAAAACATCCTTGGCGGAAGCATGAGCTCGCGCCTTTTCCAGGAAGTGCGTGAAAAACGGGGGCTTGCTTACTCGATCTACGCCACCACCTCCCCTTTCCGCCACTTTGGCATCGCTTATACCTATGCCGGAACCAGCAAGGAAAACCTCAAAACTGTCGTCGACATAATTCTTGACCAATATTCCAAAATAAAAAAAGAGGGATTAACCACAGCAGAGATAACCAAAGCCAAAGAGTATTTTAAGGGGACAACCGTGCTCGGCCTCGAATCAAGCGCTTCGCGGATGGGCTACATCGCTAAGTCGGAGTTCTATTACGACCGGGTCATTTCGATCGACGAGGTCTTTGACAAGATCGATAAAGTAACCAATGAAGATATCATCCGATTGGCCAATAATTATTTTCGCGATGAATATCTGACCCTGGCAGTGATCGGCGATCTGGAAGAATTGCCGATCAAAAAATTAAGCTGTTAAACCAGCCAGCGGGGCAATTAATAATTTAAGCGGCTTAGCAGTTAGATTTACCGCCCGCCCCAGTCATAAATTTACTCTTAAAGCCGAAAAGATCGAGGGCCGCCGGAGGGAAAAGCTCACGCGTGATCCGTTTGATAAACTCCTGCTGTCTTTGCGGATCACTGAATATTTTTTTGGCTATCAGACCAGCAATTTCCCCCTGATAAACAGGATCGGCTGAAAACATTTTTATAAATTCTATTATAGGGGGTAGCCGATCTTCGCTTGGAACGATGTTCATCATAGACATTATTTCCCCGATCATTAATGCTAATTCTGTTTTAAATATTTCCTTGGATTGCGGATTGGATTGGCTAATACCCCTTATCATCCCGGCCAGCAGGGTTTTTTGCAAAATTTGATCTTGGGGAGATAAAACGGTCCGCAGCAAATCCACAAACCTGTTCGCCTCCTCCTGGCTATTAAAATTCACGCTGTATGTTGCCAATCCAATGAATTGCCCATAAACAAAATAATTATCGGGGTATAACCGTTTAATGAGTTTCCCCATAAAACCACTTAATAAACCAAAATTCTGGCCATGTTTGATTTTGGCATATTCGCATATTATTTCGCATTGTTCTTTAAAAGAACCCAGTTGCTCCTGCTCAATCATTTCTACCACCGATTCGCATTCCTCTTCCTGTGTTCGCGTGACCAATTGTCGACTTTCAATAATTGCCGCCTTCAGTTTTGCTGAGGTCCCCTTCGTCTTGAGAATCAAATCGGGATCAAGCGGCTCAAAGACATCTTCTTCGTCGCCCAGCCGGCCAATGATCGCCCGGAAAACGTTTTCATGAGTAAATTCTTCTCCCGCTTCTTTCCTGACGGAAAATCCAGCTGGAACTTTGTTGCTTAGCGTTTCTTTTAGTTTTCCAGTGTCGATGCCGCTGACCGATATTCCAAACAAGGCCAGGCTTTCTTCTTTGAGGTTCAACTTCTCCGCCGCTTTGGCCAGGGACATCCCCTCCCTCAACCTGACAACCCCCGGGAATTCCGTAATCGGTTTAAGCCGGAAAACCCGCGGCTTCTGCCCAGATATTTTTTCAATATTATTGACTCCGAAACTCATGCTTTTCTCCTTATAATGTATCTAACTTTTAGGGAAAAAATTTCACTATTCAATAACAAATAAAGCTAACAATCCCTTGGTGGGATGTTTTTGGTCCAGATAGTAGGTATTATTAAGGTCTTCGGGTAAATTTTTATAAACTGCGATTACCGGCTCCGCCAAATCAAACGCATAATGGATCGCGGAATCTTGGCTTCGATCGGCCAAAAGATTCGGGGTCGCATAAATAGTTCTGAACTTTGGCTGATCGGTCCCATGGATTAAGACGGTTTGGATCCTTTCCTTTGGAATCGCCCTGAATAACAAGGATTCTTTCGCCTTTACCCCAAGTTTTTTCAATTTTGCGGCGATTACTTCCTCACACGATCGATTATCAAACCACTCATCCCGCTCTACCCTGATCACCGGCACTTTGCAAATTTCGGGGTTGGGGCACAGGCTGATTTTACCCGGGCCAAGGACCTTTACCGGTTGCTTTTTTAATTGGATCGCCATCAATTTTATATTCATTGTCATAAGATTGCTCTCTTAATATATATCGTCAATTTGCCAAAAATATTTCAATTAAAACTCCTTGTTTGCATCCCTCAATGCTTGGTATAATACGTTTTAGATCGAAGGGGATTTTTTATGTTAAAAATGCAGGTTAAAGTCTTAGCGCACGGTAAGGGGCTTCCCCTGCCAAAATATATGAGCGAACACGCGGCGGGGATGGATCTTTACGCGGCGGTGGAAAAAGAAATGATTATTCCGCCGGGCGAGTGGAAACTGGTGCCGACCGGCCTCTCTATCGCCCTGCCGCCTGGCTACGAAGCCCAGGTTCGGCCTAGATCAGGACTAGCACTAAAACAAGGCGTTTCGATCCTCAATACCCCGGGGACGGTTGACGCCGATTACCGCGGCGAAGTCGGAGTTATTCTGATGAACCATTCAAAACAGGACTTAATTATCAAGCGCGGCGACCGGATCGCGCAAATGATCATCAATAAGATCGAGCAAGTCGCGATCGAAGAGGTCGCAGAATTATCTGAGACCGAAAGAGGAGCCGGGGGATTCGGCTCAACAGGAGTGAAACATGGTAAAAATTAAAGTGATCGTTAATGGAGCAAAAGGGAAAATGGGCATTGAAACCGTGAAAGCGGTCCAGAAAGAGAATGACCTTGAACTGATGGCGCAGACTGACATTGGCGAGCCGCTGGCGGCGATCATTAATGACACCAAAGCGGAAGTTGTCGTCGATTTCACCCACCCGAAAAGCGTGATGGACAATATCCGGACTATCCTCTCGAGCGGCGCCCACGCGATCGTTGGGACGACCGGAATTTCCGAAGCCGAGATGAAAGAGATCAAGGTATTGTGTGAAAAGAACAAAGTGAATTGCCTGGTGGCGCCGAACTTTGCCATCGGCGCCGTCCTGATGATGCAGTTCGCCAAAGAAGCGGTCAAACATATGCCGGCGGCCGAAATAATTGAATTCCACCACGAAACAAAAGCAGATAAACCATCCGGCACGGCGATCAAAACCGGTCATTTGATGGGGAAAGAGGTCCCGATCCATTCGGTCCGCCTCCCTGGGCTCGTCGCCCATCAAGAAGTGATCTTTGGTGGTTTGGGACAAACACTGACCATCAGGCACGATTCCATTTCACGGGAATCGTTCATGCCCGGAGTTATTATGGCGATCCGCAAGATCAAAGAATTAAAGGGGCTGGTCTATGGCCTCGAACACCTACTATAAAGTCGCCGCCGAAAACCGGAAAGCGCGCTTTGACTTCAACATCATCGAGGTCTATAAGGCCGGGCTGGTCCTGACCGGCAACGAAGTGAAGTCGATCCGGCGCGGCCAGGTCAACCTGCAGGACAGTTTTGGCCGGGTCGAGCGGGAAGAAGTCTGGATATATAACATGCATATCTCCCCCTATTCGTCCGCCGACCAGAGCAAGATCGATCCGATCCGGCGGCGCAAAGTCCTTTTGCAAAAGCGAGAATTAGTGAAATTAATCGGCAAAGTTGCCGAAAAAGGATTGACATTAATACCTCTTAAGGTATACTTTGATGGCAATTGGGCCAAGCTCGACCTGGCACTCGCCAAATCAAAGAAAAAATACGAAAAACGTGACACGCTTAGACGTAAAATCGCTGAAAGAGAAATTGAAAGAGCTTTTAAAGGAAAAATTAATGATCGAAAGAACAGGAACTAGAAAATATACGGTCGCCGACCTCTACAAAGAGGCCGGTCACCTGGTCAGGGAAGAGATGGGGGCAATGAAAAACAAGCCACTCTCCCCGGCCGAAGAGACAAAGTCCGATGAATTGGCCAAGCTCATCTCCAAAATGGTCCTCAAGGAGATGAAGATCGCATGAGCATTAAGGGCCCCGGTGAAAAACCGCACATTCCCCTGCCGCCAATTAATAAGGACATTAAGCCAAAAGCACCGGAAGAGCAATTGACACCTCAACCAACCGTCAAAGCGCCGACCCAACCGGGGATCGGCCGCGGACCGGAGCTTGACGCGCACGCCATCGCGACCCGGATCGCCATCTTGGCGACCGAAGCAAAGGAAAAAGAGCTTAAATTTGAAGATATCATCGACCGGGTCATCCAGGAGACCGGGATGACCAACGCGCAGGGAGCATTGGAAGAAGCCAATCGGAAGCTCCAGCACGAGATCGAAGAAGAGATCACCAAGATCAAAGAAAATAAGGATTTGATGGACGAAGCCGAATCGTGGCAGCACTTTGCTGAACTCCTGGACAATATGAACGAAGAACAAGTCGGCGAGTTCATCAACTTACTCCAGCAAACTATCCGCACGGGGCTGTAAGGGTTTTGACAGGGGGTTGTGGCCGCGCAAGTTGCGAGCCGAGGGTGCGATTTGCCTCGTTAAACACGGTCGCCAACGTCACAAATGCAGACGTAAAACAAGCACTAGCTAAAGTCGAGTGGGCATTTGCCGACAATTGTGTCCGCAATTTGTTCGCTCCGGCTCTGGCAAACGCTGCTTAATTAAATAAGTAGCGCGTCTTCCGGGTCCGCCGCTAGGTCCGGGTCAAGACGTCATTATGGCGGCTGCGCCGTTTTTCTTTTCTGGTTGGGAGGCGGCAAAGTAAAAGACATCGGATAGTCCGGGAAATTCCTCGTTTCGGGTCAAATCCTGGACGAACTAATAATTGAAGCTACGCTCGTAGCGGCTGGCGGGGTTGCCTCTCTGGACGGGGGTTCGACTCCCCCCAGCTCCATTTTTTTACTTCTTAAGTTCGAGGTAGACCGTTTTGAGGATGGCGATGATCGGCGCCGCGAAGAGTATGCCCCAAACACCGATCAAATTACCGAGGATCAGGATACCGAGCAGGATGGTCAGGGGATGAAGATCTAATTTGTTCCCCATCACTTTCGGCACTAGAATATAATTACCAAGCGATTGCGCCACAGTATAAAAGACTGTAACGTTGACCGCCATGGCTGGCGAGGCAAGGTAAGCGATGATCACGGCGGGAATGGCGCCGATAAACGGGCCGATGAACGGGATCAATTCGGTTACGCCGGCGATCAAACCCAGGACCAGATAATATTTTATTCCCAAAAAATAAAGGCCTATACCAGTCACGATCCCGATCAATGAGCAGATCAGGATCTGTCCTTCAATATAACTTTTTAAGATATAACTTACCCGCTCAATGATCGTCTGGGCAAAAACTTTATGGTCGGTCGGGACGATCTTAACGATGCCCGAAACCAGGTTGTCTTCATCTTTTAACATATAGTAAACAATGACCGGGATAACGATCAGACCGATGAACTGGGCAAAAATACCAACAACACTAAGTGCCGTCTGTTGCAGAAAAAGGGCGATAAAATTGAAAGTGTTATTGATGCCGTCAAAGACCGCTTTGTCGATCGCGGCCGGGAGGCGGTTGGCCAAATACCATTGCTGGCCGGTTTTGACCACCAGCTGCAACTGCGCGATCATTTCCGGGAAGCTGGCAGAGAGCTGGCTAAATTCGCTGACCAAGCTTGGAACAACCAGATCTATGACCAGCCACAACAGGACGATAAATACCAAGAAAGCAACCAGGATCGACAAATCACGCCCAAACTTGAACTTCTTGGGAAAAACCTTGACGAACAGGTTGACCAAGGGGCTCAATAAATAAAACAAGACAAGCGAGAGGATGATCGGCAAAAGCGTCCCCTGGATCTTGTAAAGCAACCCGCCGAAAAGGAGCAACGCAACTATTCTTTGGACCTGCTTATTGCTCATGCAGGGACATTATAGTTAATAAGGGAAACTATTTCAACCAGTCGGGCTGGTTATCTTCGCCGGTCTCTTCTTCTTCAATTGGGGGGGCCGCGGTCACTTTTTTATCGTTTGGGACTTCGGCTTTTACTTTGGCGACCTGCCGGCTCTGCGCAGCCACGGCCCGGAAACGCTTTAATGATTTCTGCTCCTGGTCACCAAGCTTGGCAACGGCTGCTTTTAGCTCCGCTTCCTGCTTGACCTTGAGCGACTTGATCTCTTCGGCCTGCTTGGTTTTTAATTGATTGATCTCTTCTTCCAGCTTTGCTTTGACGCTGGCCGCTGCTTTCTTCGCGGCCAGTTCTTCGGACACCTTGGCGATCAACTGCCATTTGCCGGCATTGTATAACCAAGATTCCCCCGATTCCTTATCAAGCAGAATGATCTGGGTCCCGCCCAGGCCAAGCAAGCCTTTTTTTTCGGAAAAGATCTGATATTTATCCTGAATAGCCAGCGAAGCGGAGACGATAAGCAGTAGAAAAAGAACGGCGACAGAAGCTTTTTTCATCTTAATCCCTCCCAATTAAATTGTGAGGTTAATCTTGTTAATCGCCTGCCCTATTATAACGGATAGCAAAAAAGAATTCAATCACTTGATGACAGCGCCCGGACAGGAATATCATAATCATTCCGGGCGTTCCAGAGCAGGAACCCGTTCAACCCTTCATCACGGCAGGCCTTGACTTGCTCCCTGATATAATTCGGCCCGTAGTTCGGCGATTTCATATTGAAAGCCTGGATCCAAGGGACCAGCACGGTCGCTTCACCCGAAAGGATCACCTTGCCCTGCTTAACCCCAGTGTTAACAAAATAGTAAGGATAAGCGCCGGGGTTGGTAAATCCGTCATAACCGTTGTGGAAATGCGACGGGTAAAGCATCGGCGACAAGACATCAAGGTATGGCGCCATCCGTTTAAGGTCCTGCCCCAAGCTGGCGATGTCAACCTGGCTCTGCCAGGCGGTTACGCCAAAAATATCGACCGCCAGCGAGGTTTTATATTTTTCGGTCCTCTCCCGGACTTCTTTTAAGAACTGACAGACAATATCAACCCGGCTGACCCCTTCTTTCATATGCGGATAAGTCGCGTAGCGGGCCGAACCTTCCGCCGGAAAACGGATATAGTCAAACTGGACCTCGTCAACACCGGAGAGCGCCGCCGATTCGGCGATTAAAGCATTATATAAACGAACCTCGTCCGAATAGGGGTCCGCCCATTTCCCCCCCTTGCGGTCACGGTACAACCCACCATTGATCTTGACTCCAAGATCAGGACGGGATAAGACCAGATGATCATCCTTAAAGACCACTATCCTGGCAGTTAAAATAAAACCTTCCTGATGGAGTTCTTGCGCCAGTTTCGCCAGCCAGGGACTCGGCGTCGCCTTGGTATCCGGGGTTAATTTTTTCTGCTTGGCTAGCTCAAGGTATGGCCTGCTAATTATCTCCTTGGCATCGATCACTAGTGTGTTCAGGTCCGCTTTTTTAATCTGCGCCTTGAGTGCGTTAAATCGTGTAGGTAATTGCGCCACATAAGCAGTTACATATATCCCTCGCTCTGAGCGCTTTTTTTGCCTGGGAATTATTTCCTCGATCGTTTCCTTGAAACCGAAAGAAAGAGCTAAAGTTGCCGCGACCACCAAGGTCAGCACTAACGCGAGCTTCCTCATAAAGAAGTCTTACCTGTTGACCTTCTGATAGATCTTGGCCGTTACTCCCAGCTCCGGAAATTGGCGGCCAGAGCTTTCCTTGATCTCTCCCTGCCGCATTTTTTCCTGCAGAAAAGCCTGCCAGCGGTAGGCCGAATCATCCAGCACCTCTTGCTGGGCCGTTTCTTCATTATTGATCTCCAACCCTAACAGATAATCAGCGCTGCGCAACATTTCATCCGGCTCGATTATCGGATCGGCGATAACCGGCGCATTCCAATCCCAAAAATGGAAAGCAACCGTTTCCGACGCCAGATGCTGCAGGTTAAACGAAGCCGCCAGCGAATGGCGCGGACGGATGTTTTGCCGGTAATAATCGAGGACTTGGATCATCTTTTCTTTTGGCTGGTCGGGAAAATAAGCACTGGCCAACTTAGGCAATGATAATAAAGCCGGCAGACAAATCACTAAACCCATCCCCACAACCCACCTTTTTTCCAACCGTTCAGCCAAATGAATGACCGCCGCCGCCGTAACCATGAACATGAACGGAGCAACAATGTAAATAAATTGGACCGCTTTGGTCGGGATCGTCAGCGTGGCCAAAATAATGACCGTCCAAATAAAAGTGTAAAGCTTGCCAAACTCACGGTATTGGAAAGCGACAAATGGGAGGAACAATGAGATCAGCACCAGCAAGCCAAGCCAGGGCGAAAAAGTATAACTCTCAACGATAACGCGCGGATAATAGATCAGCGCTTGCCAGACATTAGGAAGCATCTCGCCGCCGGAATACCTGAAGATCGCCTGCATCAGCAGCATGATCTTGCGCGAAAAAGCCGAGGAAAAGAACCAAAAAGCGACAAATACCGCCAGGACGACCAAGACGATCAATTTCCGGTAAGCCCACCAGAAAAACGGGAGGGCCGCTTTTTCCCCTTTGCGTTCCAGTTTGATAACTTCATAAGTGATCGGCGAAAGCTTACCCAGCGTCATCACAATAAACGATGGGATCATCAAATAAGCGTAAAGATAATTGGTATACAAAGAAAGGCCCATAATAACTCCGAGCAGAACATAATCGATCGTCCGCTTGCACTGTTCGCAATTGGCATAATAATAGAAAGCGAGCAAGAAAATGAGCGCCCCTAACCCCTCAAGGGTATTAGCGGTCGCGTATTTGAGCATTATCGGTGAAGATAAGGCCAGCAGGGAGGCGATCACTCCAATCTTCCAGCCGGATTTGGGACAGAGCCGCTCAGAGGTAATATACATTAGCAGCAAGGTCAGGAAAAATATGGCTAGGCTAAGTATCCGGGCGGAGGTGTAACTGACACCAAGAAAAAGGAAGGAAGCTGATTGTATCCAAGAATGAAAAAATGGCCAGAACATCTGCCTTTGGGTGTCGTTCCAGAAATTCGCCAGGTCAAAACCGCGGATATCCTTGTAAAGCCAGAGGCTGT
Organism: Candidatus Margulisiibacteriota bacterium; assembly: GCA_028702315.1. GTDB lineage: Bacteria > Margulisbacteria > WOR-1 > O2-12-FULL-45-9 > XYB2-FULL-48-7 > JAQVPA01. Next base: position 28,400 of record JAQVPA010000002.1, on the reverse strand, counting down.
AAAGGGCATGCTGCGCTTCTTCCTTAGAAAAAACATCAGCTTGCAATATCCGATTAACAAAAAGAGTCCCGCCCAAAAGGATAAAAGCAGCCAGGAAAAGAACCAAACCCTTCTGGAAGTTCGTCAACTTCATGGCGCTTATTATATTACACCCTCCTTAGCTTTACAACACTTTTTGCTTGGGGTAAACTTTAATTAACTAGTGAACTAAAAACATGAAAATAACTGTCAACATTAAAACCGGGGCAGAAACAATAATAAAAACGCTTAAACTAGCTGGTTTTCAGGCTTATTTGGTCGGTGGCTGCGTCCGCGATTCCCTACTTGGCAAGACACCGATCGAATGGGATATTACAACCAGCGCCCGGCCGGAAGAAGTGAGCCGGCTGTTTAAAAAAGCGATTCCCACCGGGATCGAATACGGCACCGTCACCATCCTCCTAACCGACGGCCAATATGAAGTCACGACTTTCCGGTCGGACGAAAAATATGTAGATGGCCGCCACCCAGCCAATGTCCATTTCACAACTGACATCCATGCAGACCTGGCGCGGCGGGACTTTACGGTCAACGCGATCGCCTACGACCCGGCCACGGATCAGCTGATCGATGACCACGCCGGACAAACCGACCTGAAGAAGAAGCTGATCAGGACGGTCGGCGCGGCAACGGCCCGTTTTTCGGAAGACGGCCTCCGGCCGGTCCGCGCCTGCCGCTTTGCCGCCCAGTTGGGATTTGAGATCGACAACGCCACACTGGCCGCGATCCCTGGCTCGCTCGCTACGGTCAAAAAAGTTTCGGTCGAACGTTTTCATGATGAACTGATCAAAATGCTGGCCGCAGCGAAGCCGTCGATCGGCCTGGAATACATGCGGCGCTCCGGCCTGCTGGAGATCGTCCTGCCGGAACTTAACGCTTGTGTTGGCGTTGAGCAGCCGCCGGAGTTCCATCCTCATGACGTTTACTGGCATAGCTTGTATTCGTGTGATGCCGCTCCCCAAGATAATTTAACCGTCCGGCTGGCCGCCCTCTTCCATGACTTGGGAAAACCGGCCTGCAAAGAGGGCTTTACTTTTTACAACCACGACAAGGTCGGGGCCGAGATCACCGAGCGGCTGATGCGGCGGCTAAAATTCAGCAATGACGAGACCGGCCGGGTCGTCAATCTGGTCGCCAGCCACATGTTCGATTATTCTGCCAAATGGAGCGACGCCGCGGTCCGGCGTTTTATCCGCCGGATCGGCGGGGTGGGAAATGTTCCCAACCTTTTTCTCCTTCGCCAGGCCGACGTCCAAGCCATGCGTCAAAATATCGGAACCGATTACCTGGTGGAATTGCAGGCACGGATCGATCGGATCATTGCCGACGAGAACGCGCTCCATGTCAAGAATCTTAAAGTTAACGGCCAGGATATCATGCGAACGCTTGGTATCCCGCCCGGCCCCAAAGTTGGCCAGGTCCTGAATGACCTGCTGGAAAAGGTGCTCGATGAACCGAATTTGAACGAAAGAGAAACGCTGCTCAAGCTGATTCGTTCATATGCGTAACATCCTCCTCGGCTTGTTGCTTTTGGCCACCGCCGCCGGCGCCACGCCGGTCGAGATCAACCAGATCGACCAGTTCCGCGACCGAGGCTTTGAATATCTTGATATTTACACGACCGGCTTTAGTTCCGCCAAGGGCTTGCTGCTTGAAAATAAACTTTACATCGACTTTCCTGATACCGCTTTTAGCAAAGCGGTGAAGATCATGAAGAAAAAATCCAAGCGGATCGCCAACGTGGAGATCTCGCGCAAAGACCCCACCAACGCCCGGCTTATCATCACCCTTAATAAAGCGATTGATTATGATATCGTTAATGTTTTTGGGCGGAACAAGACGGTTATTGAGATCAGCGATCGGCTGGACAATATCCTGGCTTACCAATTCGATTGGGAGAACAAAAATGTCAAGAAAAAAGGCGCTCCCCTCAAGCCAGTCAAATTCGAGGCGCTGGCCGCGCCGTCTGACATTTCACTCAAGGGGAAGACGATCATCCTTGACCCGGGGCATGGCGGCGACGACCCGGGCGCATTCTCGGCCAGCGGAGTGCCGGAAAAGAATTTAACCTTAAAAACGGCACAAGCCACCGCCCGCCTCCTCCGCGAAGCCGGCGCGACCGTTTACCTGACCCGGGACGAAGACCGCCGCTCTAACCTTAAGGATGTGGTCGAGTTCGCCAACAAAGAAAAAGCTGGAATTTTTATCTCCATCCATTATAATTCAACCAACAATTCCGGCATTTCGGGGACAGAGACCTATTATTACAACCCGGTCAGCCGGGCTTTTGCCGAGTCGATGCATGAAGCGATCGTGCGCGGGCTAAGAAGGAGAGACCGCGGACTCCATCGGGTCAGGTTTTACACGGTCAAGTATACGGACATGCCTTCGGTCCTGCTGGAGCCGGCCTATTTGTCTAATTCCGACGAGAACAATCTCGCCAATTCCGCCTCTTTCCGTGAGGAAGTGGCCGAAAGCATCGTTAAAGGGGTGAAAAACTATTTCCGAAGTAAGCTTCGTTAGAAAAGTCGCCACCGAAGCGGTCGCGGGCAAACCAGCCGGCAAGGCCGAAGAGAAGAAAGTGACCCCGTCGTCGCCGATCGGCATCTTTGATTCCGGCGTTGGCGGGCTGACCGTCTTGAAAGAGATCATGCGCCAGTTGCCGAACGAAGATATTGTCTACCTGGCGGATACAGCACGCGTTCCCTATGGCGGCCGCCCGCCCGAGGAGATCGTTAAGTTCAATGAAGAGATAATCCCCTTTCTGCTGGAGCGGGGAGTCAAACTGATCATTATGGCCTGTGGCACATCATCAGCGATCGCTTACCCCATAGTTAAAGATAAATACCCGGTCCAGATCGTCAGCTTGATCGAGCCCGGCTCAAGGGCGGCGGTGGCGGCTTCACCTTCGGGGCGGATCGGCCTCATCGCTACGGTCGGGACGGTTAATTCACATGCTTATCAAAAAACTATTCACTCACTGAAAAAAGAGGCGGAAGTTTTTGCCCATGCCTGCCCGCTCTTCGTGCCGCTGATCGAAGGAGGCTTTATCGAGGCAGACGAGACCAAAAGAGTGGTCAAGGAATATCTCAAGCCGCTCTTAAATGATAAGATCGACACGCTCATTCTTGGCTGTACCCACTACCCTCACCTGACCAACGCCTTGCGCGAGCGGACCGGTCCCAGCGTCGCCTTTGTCGACCCGGCACAGGAAGCAGTTTCAGACGCCAAAAAACTGCTGCACAAAGCTGGCACGATCAGCGCAAAAACCCACGTGCCAAAATATGAATACTTGCTTACCGGCTCGGTCGTTCAGTTCCAGGACATCGGTTCACGCCTCCTGGGCAAGCCAATTACCCCCGCCAAACATGTTATAATATAAGCATGTTTGAACTGATGGTGGAAGACACTTTTGATGCCGCCCACGCCCTGCGTTGTTATGAGGGCTCCTGTGAAAATCTGCACGGCCATACTTTTAAGGTCCAGGTTTTCCTTAAAGGCAATAAGCTGAATAAACTTGGTTTGCTCGAGGATTTTAGATTCATCAAAAAGGAACTCGCCGCGGTACTCGACAACTATGACCATAAACTGCTGAACGACATCAAGCCCTTTACGAAAATCAATCCAACGTCGGAAAACCTGGCGGCAGAACTTTTTAGAACGTTGAAGAAAAGGTTTAAAAGTGTTTTCAAGGTAACGGTCTGGGAATCAGGAGTAACCAATGCTTCATTTTATTAAAATGCACGGCCTCGGCAACGACTTTGTCCTGGTCGATTCCAGAAAAGACAAACTTGACGGGATCGATCTTAAAAAGCTGGCCATCGAGATCTGCGACCGTCATTTTGGGGTTGGCGCCGACGGCCTGCTGATCGTCTGGCCATCAAAGAAGGCCCACTACCGGATGCAGGTCATCAATCCTGATGGGTCAGAAGCCGAAATGTGCGGCAACGGGATCCGCTGTTTTGCCAAATACGTTTATGAGGCAGATAAGCTTAAAGAGGAAGTGATCTCGGTTGAAACTTTAGCGGGGACATTATTACCTGCGGTACTCCTCAAAGAAGACAAAGTAATGGCGGTCGAAGTTGATATGGGTGTGCCGCAGCAAATTCAAAAGTCAAAAATCAAAATTCAAAATAATGAATATGCTATTAATGAGGTCTCGATGGGGAATCCGCACGCGGTAATTTTTGTTGACGACGTAAATAGTGTAGATATCCCGGTTGTCGGCCCGTTGATCGAAAATGACCCCCATTTCCCGAATCGAACCAACGTTGAATTCGTTCAGGTCTTGAACGATAAAGAGCTGGAAGTTGTCGTGTGGGAAAGAGGCGCTGGCGAAACCCTCGCGTGCGGCACCGGAGCTTGTGCTTCGCTGGTTGCGGCAAATTTAGCCGGCAAAACCGGCCGGCGGGCGATCGTCCATCTGCCAGGCGGGAACCTCGATATTGAATGGGCAGAAGATAACCATATTCTGATGCGCGGCCCGGCGGAAAAGGTCTTTGAAGGAGATTATAATCAATGAAAAAGTCAAAACGTCTCGATTTAATTCCACCTTATCTCTTCGTCAAGATCGAAGAGAAGAAAGACGAGCTGATCAAGAAAGGCATCGATGTCATCGATTTTGGCATCGGCGATCCCGACCTGCCTACTCCGCCTCATATTATCAAAAAAATGAGAGAGGTGTTGGACGACCAGGTCTCGGCTAATTATCCGACTTCAAAAGGTGAGTTCGTTTTCCGCAAGGCTGTCTCCAAATGGTACCAAAAACGTTTTGGCGTGGAGTTGAATCCGCGTGATGAGGTCTGCTGCCTGATCGGGTCAAAAGAAGGGCTGGCTCATCTCCCGTTCGCCTTTGTCGACCCCGGCGATATCACTCTGGTGCCCGATCCCTCATATCCGGTCTACAAAATTTGCACTACCTTAGCCGGTGGCGTCCCTTACTTTCTGCCTTTAGTCGAATCGAACAAATTCCTGCCCGATCTGGAAAGTATTCCAGCTGATATTCTGAAAAAAGCCAAGATCCTCTTCATTAACTACCCTAATAATCCGACCGGCGCGGTTGCCGATAAAGCAGCACTCACGAAGTACGTCGAGTTCGCAAAAAAACACGATCTGCTTCTCGTTTCCGACCTCGCCTATTCGGAAATGGGTTATGACGGATATAAACCGACCAGTGTATTAGAGATCGAAGGCGCCAAGGATGTCTGCATCGAATTTCACTCGCTCTCCAAAACCTACAACATGACCGGCTGGCGGATCGGGATGGCGGTCGGTAACAAAGAGGCGGTCCAGGCGCTGGCTACGATCAAGTCGAACGTCGACAGCGGCGCTTTTAAGGCGATCCAGCTGGCGGCGATCGAAGCGCTCTCCGGCCCCCAGGATTGCGTTGAACAAAACAATAAGATATTTGCCGAGCGGAGGAATGTGCTGATCGATGGCTTGAACTCCTTGGATTGGAAATTGGAGAAGCCCAAAGCGACTTTCTATATGTGGGTTCCGGTCCCCAAGAAAGAAACCTCTGCTTCATTCACCGAAAAACTGCTCGATAAATGCGGCATCCTCGTCGTTCCCGGGAGCGGCTACGGGACAGCGGGCGAAGGCTATATCAGGATGGCAATTACCCTCCCCAAAGAGCGAATCGCCCTGGCAATCGAGCGGATGAAGAAAGAGAATATCCGGTATTCTTAGAAGCAAAAACCCCGGATCACCTTCCCGACTCTTCCGGCTCGATTCCCCTCTGGCCAGCCGCATCAAGCAATGCCTCGATCTCAATCTGTAGTTTGGGCAAACTAATTGTCCAGACCATGAATAATTTGATCATCAAACGCCAGTCAAAGTACCTTAACTCCGCCAGTATAAAAGTCGGATCCAGTGAAGCGATCTTTTTTTCAAGGCCTATCAGGGTTTCTTTGTGCAGTTCAAGATCAGCTAAGCATTCCTCCAGCGTTTCTTTTTGCGTTTCATCAGCAGCCGGGTCTTTCCCGTACATCTGTTCGGTTAGGTCAAGCGCTCTATCTTCCGGAATTCTGGAGGCGTTCAACGCCGACCAAGCCTCTTTTAATGATTGGGCAATTTCTCCTGATAACAATTGGAACCGCTCAAGCAAAGCAGTGGTTTTTTTTAGTTCTTCGGCCTGGATAAAGGAATTACTAAAAGGGGAAAACCTAAAAACCTTGACCCATTGTTTTTTATCCTCTACTTTGACCTCTTTAAATCCGTTGGTCTCCTGGGCCGTTAAGGTCACGTCCCCTTCGCTTTGCTCCGGCGGTAAAAATATTCTGGCCTGATCGGTTATACAGATCGCGCCGACCCCACTCCCTTTGCCGATCGTTACCAAGGCTGGTTTTTGCCGGATCGAATTTGGTCGAGGGCCACCCCCTCCCAACCAGCGGCCAAACCCGTTTGACGTAGGTGTAATTGACATATCAGTATACTATCTTCATCATCAAGAAAAAATTTCAGGTTATTTTTAAAAGGCTCGTGATCTGGGCCAGCACATCAACAGTCATGTTATAATGCAATTGTGAAAGACGAGCTATTATTACAGGTCCAGAAGCCCTCAAGATACGTCGGCAACGAGTTGAACGCAGTCCATAAAGACTGGAATAAAACCTCGATCAGGTTTGCGCTTGCCTACCCCGACACGTATGAGATCGGCATGTCTAACCTTGGACTACAGATCCTTTACTATATAGTAAACAACCAGCCTGCACCGAGCGGAGTCGAGGTGCCGGATTGCCTGGCGGAGAGGGTCTTCACTCCTTGGCCTGACATGGAGCAACAACTTCAAACTTCAAACCTCAAACTTCAAAGTCTCGAATCACAGAAACCAATTCACGAATTCGACGTGGTCGGTTTTAGTCTGGGCCATGAATTAACCTACACGAATATAATCACCATGCTGAAGCTCGGAGGCATTCCGGTTCGAAGTGCGGAGCGAGGTGAAAATGACCCGCTCATTCTCGGCGGAGGCCCATGCGCATTCAACCCCGAACCGGTGGCCGATTTTTTCGATCTTTTCGTGATCGGGGAAGCAGAAGAGGTTTTGATAGAAATAATAAACACCCTTCGTAACGCGGGATGCGTAACGCGTAACGCGCGCTTGGAGAAATTATCCGGAATTGAAGGCGTTTACGTCCCCGGTATCAGCAAAACGGTCAAAAAGCGCTTTGTAAAGTCCCTAGACCCCAGTCCCTATCCCCTTTCCCCCATCGTCCCCTTCATCGAAGCTATTCACGATCGGGCGGCGGTCGAGATCATGCGCGGTTGCAAATGGGGGTGCAAATTCTGCCAAGCAGGCTGGACCAACCGGCCGGTCAGGGAAAAAAGCCCGGAAGTATTGCTCCAGCAGGCCGATGAATTATTAAAGAATACCGGTTATGAAGAACTCTCGCTCATCTCCCTTTCCAGTTCGGATTATAGCTCGATCGACACCCTAGCTAAAACACTGGCCCAGAAGTACGAAAAGAAAAAGATCAACATCTCCCTCCCCTCAATGAGAACCAATTCCTTTTCGATCAAACTGGCCAAAGAGATCGCCCGCGTCCGCTCCGGCAGCGTTACCCTGGCCCCCGAAGCCGGCACTCAGCGCCTGCGCGATGTTATCGGGAAAAATATGACCGAAGAGAATATTATGGAAGGAATCAAAGCCGCATTTGAAGAGCACATCGAAGCGGTTAAGCTTTACTTTATGATCGGCTTGCCGACCGAGACCGAAGCGGACCTCCTCGGCATTTGTGAATTGGCCACCAAAATATTCAACCTGGGTAGGAGTTTTTCCCGAAGAGCAAGAATCACCGTCAACCTTTCAACTTTTATCCCCAAACCGCATACTCCATTTCAGTGGGAGCGACAGATCACCATCGCGGAAACACTCGAAAAGCAGAAATTCATCAAGCAAAACCTCCGGGTCAAAGCGATCGAACTTCGCTGGCATCAGGCCGAAGCCAGCTTTTTGGAAGGGGTCTTTTCCCGGGGTGATAAGCAGTTGTCAAAAGTCGTTGAAAAAGCCTGGGAATTGGGTGCCCGGTTCGACGCCTGGTCGGAGCATTTTAAGTTCGATCTCTGGCAAAAAGCCTTTGCTGAGTGCGCCATCGATCCCAATAATTACCTAAAAGAACGCCAAAAAGACGAGCCTCTGCCATGGGACTTTATTGACGCTGGAGTTCCTAAGGAGTTACTGCTAAATGCAGCGAATAAAAGTTCAATATAAAAAGGGAGCTGAAGTAAAATTCATCTCGCATCGCGACCTGATGCGCGCATTCCAGCGCGCGATCCGGCGGGCCGACCTCCCGGTTGCCTATTCGCAAGGTTTCAACCCGCACATGAAAATTTCCTGGGGGAACGCGATAAAAGTTGGGGCGACCTCCGATAATGAATTTGCCGAGCTCCAGATCGACGGCTGGCTTAAACCACTTGAGCTTATTGACCGCCTGAACCGCCACCTCCCCAAGGGGCTTGAAATCATCGACGCCTTTGTGGTATAATCTTCCAGTAACGCGAATGGAGTAATGCGTAACGCGTTCATTGTACGCATTACGCGTCTCGCGTTACTCTATTCTAATCCTAAGGGGAGCTTTATGTACGCAATAATCCAAACAGGCGGGAAACAGCAAAAGGTCAACCAGGGAGATATCCTTGACGTTGAACTGCTCGATAACCAAAAAAGCGTCACCTTTAACGAGGTTCTTCTGATCGCTGATGGGGACAATTTAACCGTTGGCACCCCGCTCATCAAAGGGGCCAAGGTTGCGGCCAAGGTCATCGGCCAGATCCAGGATGACAAAGTTACCACTTTTAAATATCGGCACAAGGTTAACTATCATCGCACTATCGGGCATCGGCAGAGGTATACCCGGGTGCAGATCGGGGAGATAACACATGGCACATAAAAAAGCAGGCTCATCATCACGCAACGGCCGGGATTCAAAAGGACAACGGTTGGGAGTAAAAGCTTTCGGGGGACAAAAAGTGACCGCCGGCAGCATTATTATCCGCCAGCACGGCTCCAGATTCTACCCCGGAGAAAACGCGGGAATGGGTTCTGACTATACGATCTTCGCCAAGGCCAACGGGACTGTCATGTTTGAAGCCGGGCGCAAGATCAGCGTTAAGCTCTCCTAGCGGCTAAGGCCATCTAATGGCTAAAAAAACATACGAAATAATCGTCATCAAGATCGGCTCCAGCACTTTAACCACCCCTCAGGGCAAGCTAGACATAACTAACCTCGAAAGGATCGCCGCCGAAGCGTCAGAACTTGTCAAACAAAAAAAACGCGTCCTGATTGTAACCTCCGGCTCGATCGTTTCCGGCGCGGAAAAGCTGGGGCTCGGCAAACCAAAGAGCATCCCGGAAAAGCAGGCGGCCGCCGCTGTTGGCCAATCGCTCCTGATGAGACAGTATGAAAAAGCTTTTGAAAAATCGGGAATAACTGTCGCTCAGGTCTTGCTAACCCGCGATGCGATCGCCGACCGGGAACGATACCTTAACGCCAAAAATTGTCTCTCCACCCTCCTTGGTGAAGGAGTTGTCCCAATTATAAATGAAAATGACGCCGTCGCCATCGATGAGATTAAGATCGGCGACAATGATACTTTAGCCGCCCTGACCGCCAGTCTGATCGGCGCCGATTTACTGATTCTGCTCACTGATGTCGATGGTTTTTACCTGAAAAATGAGGAAGGCGTCCCCTATTTAGCGTCGGAGATCGGCGAGATCACCAATGAAGTCAGGGATGCCGCCGGGCACCCGTCAACCCAGCTCGGCACCGGCGGGATGATCACCAAGCTCCAGGCCGCGGAGATCTGCTCCGATGCCGGCATCGATCTGTTCATCATCAGCGGGCGCCAGGCCGGACTCATCAAGGCGGTGGCCTCGGGCGAAAAACATGGCACCCTCTTCCTTCCTAAAACAACTAAACTCGAAGGCCGAAAACGCTGGCTGGCCCACGGCCTGAAAAAAGAAGGGACAATCATGATCGACCCGGGAGCGGAAACTGCCCTGATCAAGCACGGCAAGAGCTTGCTGCCGGTCGGGATCAAGTCGGTCACGGGGAAGTTTAAATCCGGCGCGCTGGTCGGTATCGTCGATGAAAATGATAAAGAAATCGCCCGGGGGTTGATCAATGTCAGCAGCCATGAACTGGCCGAACTGATCGGGAAAAAAGAGGTTGGCGAGGTCATTCACCGCGATAATCTGGTCGTCCTCTAACCTTGAAAAACCGGGGTTTTAATGCTAATATTCAACCAGCTCAAAAAAACCAGAAAGGGGATCGTTTTGTGAAAATTAAAGCCTTTATCTTATTTGTTATTTGTTGTTTGTTGTTTGTTGTTTCCATTAGCGGTTGCGCCCCGAGCAAGAAATCTGGCCCAGTAGAAAAGGTCGTGGAAATGTGGGTCATGCCCAACTCCCTTAACCCGGTCACCGACATCGAAGATTTGCTAAAGCCTTTCGAAGAAAAGACCGGGATCAAGGTCAAGATCACTTCTGTTGATTGGGGGGCTGGCTGGTCAAAGATCACTACTGCCGCTACCTCCGGCGATGTCCCTGACCTGGTCCAGCTCGGTTCAACTTGGGTTTCCGCTATAACTGCCATGGGAGCACTGGAAGAGATCTCCCGGGAATCGATCGCCAAACTGGGTGGCGCCCAAACTTTTGTCCCGGTCGCCTGGCAAACCTCGCAAATTGAAGGTTCCGGTAAGATCACCGCCATCCCCTGGTTCGTTGATGCCCGAGCGGTATTTTTTCGGACCGATGCCTTTGCCAAGGCTGGAATCAATGCCGGCAACCTGGCTGATTGGGACTCTTTCAAGTCCTCACTAAAGAAGCTTTATGACGCCGATATCGTCATGGACGGCCAGCCGATGGCCCCGCTCGGCATTTCCGGCAAGAATGATTGGAATGTTATCCACTCGCTCGCGCCCTGGATCTGGATGGCTGGCGGCGATTTCCTTTCACCCGACCGGAAAAAATGCGTTCTCGACAGCGAGGCGGCTTTCGCGGGAGTCACCTACTATCTCGGCCTGGTCAAAGATGGTTTTGTCCCAACGGAATATCTTGAACTCAACACCGCCCAGGTCAGCGCCAACTTTAACAGCGGCGCCTGCGCCATGTACTTTGACGGTCCTTATGAGATCAGAACCCTGACCCGGCCGGAATCGGAGGGGGGGGCCGGCGGCTCGCCGACCGCCAAGAACTTTGCGGTCGCCAGCTACCCGAAGGGCCCCAAGGGGAAGGTCACTTTTGTCGGTGGTTCCCAGCTCGCGATCTTCAAGCAGGGAAAGAACAAAGCCGGAGCGTTCGAGGTCATCAAATATTTGACCTCAAAAAAACCGCAAGTTGATTATGCCAAAGCGACCGGTTTCCTGCCAGCCAGAAAAGACGCCTTTAGCGATCCGTTCTTTGCCGCCGACCAGCACCGCAAAATTTTCAAGGACGCCGTTTTCTACGGCCGCACCTATCCCTCTATCCCCGCGTGGGGCTTGCTCGAACCGATCTTGACCCGGCGGTTCGGCATTATGTGGGATTATGTCTTATCGGGCAGCGACTATAACCCGGAAAAGATCAGAGAACAGTTAAAACTGGCGAAACAGGAAGTTGAGGCCGTCCTTAACCAAAAATAAACTGAAATCGCCGGTAATTTAGCACGAGGATAAGTTATGTGTGGAATATTCGGATATATCGGCGATAAAGAAGCCCTCCCTTTCCTGCTTGAGGGATTGAAGAAACTCGAGTACCGCGGTTATGATTCAGCCGGCATCGCCACCCTCCATAAAGGGAAATTATTCGTCACTAAATGCGTCGGCAAGATCTCCGAGCTTGAAACGACCCTGCAGAAAAAACCGATCGGCGGCGAGGTCGGGATCGGCCACACCCGCTGGGCGACCCACGGCCAGCCCTCCCACGTTAATTCCCATCCCCATGAAGATTGCAAATCGGAGCTGGTTGTCGTCCATAACGGGATCATCGAGAATTATCTCGAACTCCGGCGCGAATTGGCTGACCGCGGCCATGATTTCCGCTCTTCGACCGACACCGAAGTTCTCGCCCATTTGATCGAGGAAAAATATGCCGGCAACTTGCTGCTGGCGGTCCGGGAAGCGCTGTTGCTCGTCAGGGGATCATACGCCCTCGCTGTAATTTCCGAAAATGATCCACAAAAGATCGTGGCCGCCCGTTCGGGCAGTCCGCTGATCATCGGCCATGGGGAAGAGGAAAGCTTCCTCTCGTCCGATATCCCAGCCATGCTGAAGTACACCAGCCGGATAACACAACTGGAAAACGGAGAAATGGCCGAGATCACCGCTACTGAAACGCGGATCTACGACCAGCACGGTAAATCACTCGCCAAAACCCCCTCGCTTATTTCCTGGGACCCGGAATCGGCGGAAAAAGGGGGCTATTCGCATTTCATGCTCAAGGAGATCCACGAACAGCCGAGCGCGATCCGCAAGACGATCGAAGGACGGGTCGAGGCCGACAGCCACAAGATCCACTTTGACGAATTAAACTTGACCGAGGAAGAGATCAGAAAAGTCAACCGGGTAGTTTTTACCGCTTGCGGCACATCCTGGCACGCCGGGTTGGTCGGCGAATACCTGTTCGAACAATTGGCTAAACTGCCGACCGAAGTCGAGTACGCGGCCGAATTCCGCTACCGCAGCCCGATCATCGACGAAAATACGCTGGTCATCGCCATTACCCAGTCGGGGGAAACGGCCGACACCCTGGCCGCCGTCTGGGAAGCCAAGGCCCGGAACGCCAAGACGATCGCAATCTGCAACGTCACCGGCTCGACCATCGCCCGCGAGGCGCACGGCGTCGTTTACACCAACGCCGGCCCCGAGATCGGGGTCGCCTCAACCAAGGCGTTCACCACCCAGCTGACGATCATTTACCTTTTGGCGATACTGTTCGGCAAGCGGCGCGGCGCGATCAGCGAAAAAGAGGCGACCAGCCTGATCAGCGACCTGATCTCCCTGCCGCAAAAAGTCGAGCGGGTCCTGCAGGGTGAAAGCTTGATCGAAACGGTGGCTGATACTTTCCGGTCCGCGACCAACGCCCTTTACCTTGGCCGGGGCAAAGGGTTCCCGATCGCTCTCGAAGGGGCGTTAAAGCTTAAAGAAGTCAGCTATATCCACGCGGAAGGCTACCCTGCCGCAGAAATGAAGCACGGGCCAATCGCCTTGATCGACAAGAACATGCCGGTCGTCGTCCTCGCCTTTTCCGGCCGGCGCTACGAAAAAACACTGGGCAATATCGAAGAGGTCAAGGCGCGCGGCGGGCGGGTCATTGTCGTCGCTTCCGAAGGGGACAAGCAGATCGCCAGCCAGGCTGATGAAGTCATCTACATCCCTCAAACCTCTGAGGCTCTTTCCCCCTTGCTGGCGGTCATCCCGCTGCAAATTCTCGCCTATTATATCGCGGTCAAGCGCGGCTGCCACGTTGACCAACCCCGTAACCTCGCCAAAAGCGTCACGGTCGAATAGGTTTTTGACTATCCCTCAGAAAAATGGTATAAGATAGCCAATGCTTAAGCCAAAATATTCGATTTCCAAGGCTGGGGAATTTGTGATCGAAAATTACAATTCCGCCCCGACTTTTGCCAGTTTTTTCCCGGGCATCGCCGGCGTCTACGGCTGCCCGATGTGGGTCTTTTACACTAACCGGGGCCAATGCATTACTTCTGCCGGGGTCTATGACAAGAATAGCGCGATCATGGAATTCCAGCCAGCCAATAAGGCGGTCCGCTCCGTGTCGCTCAATGGTTTCCGGACCTTTCTCAAAGTTGACGGGCGGTTTCACGAGCCGTTCAGTGAAACCTCGCCGTATAAGAAAGAGTTGCGGATCACGATTGACAGCATTACCCTGATCGAGCATGTCACCAATCTCAAGCTCCGGATCGAAGTCACCATGTTCACGATCCCTAACGAAAACTTCCCCGCCCTGGCCAGGCAGGTCAAAATATTTAATCTTTCCGGAAAGAACCGGAAGATCGAGCTGATCGACGGTCTGCCGATCATCATTCCCTTTGGCTTTGACAATGACCTGCTCAAGCGGATCAGCCAAACGATCGAAGCTTGGTGTACGGTCGAGAACCTCGACAAACAAGCGCCGTTCTATAAATTAAAGATCCTGCCGGCCGACAGCGCCGAGACCAAGTTCCTGGAAAAAGGGAATTTTTTCCTCCCCTTTTGCAATGGTCATTCATCGGTCGACGTCATCATCAACCCGGTCACCGTCTTTGGCGAGAACACTAATCTGGTCCGGCCGGACAATTTTATCGCCAGCAAGAATTTTAAAGTTCCCGCCAACCAGTGCTGCCAGGGATTTACTCCCAGTGCCTTTGCTTATAAAAAATTACTGCTTAAGAGGAACGCCGATTTTGAGCTTTGCTCGATCTTCGGACAAGTTGACGACCTAAGCATTTTCAACAACAGCCTGAACCGGATCGCCAGCCGCCAATATTTGCACAAGAAGTTCGCCGAAAATCGCGCGTTGATCAACGACCTCTGCCTGAAGATTGATACGGAAAGCTCTTCCCACAGTTTTAACCTTTACGCTCGTGGTACTTATCTCGACAATATTATGCGCGGCGGCGTGCCAATCATCGTTGGCGGTAAGGTCGTCTATGTTTATTACCGGAAGCACGGCGACATGGAAAGGGATTATAACGATTTCAAATTAATGCCAACCTTTTTCTCCCAGGGAACCGGCAACTATCGCGATATCAACCAGAACCGCCGCAACGACCTCTTCTTTAATCCGGAGATTGGCGCGGATAATATTATCCGTTTTATCAACTTGATCCAGCTCGACAGTTTTAACCCGCTGGTCGTTTTGGGCAGCCAGTACTTTATCAAGTCGGCCGATACCGCTAGGGCGCTGATGGAAAAGCATCTTGCTTCCGCGCCAGCCGAGATCCTGAATTATCTGCTCCGGCCCTTCCTCTTGGGCTCGCTGTTGAAAAAACTTGAGGAGGGGGGCGCCAGTTATCGTCTCTCCCGCCAAGCCTTTGTCGAAGAACTGCTGGCCCGCGCCGAGGCCGAAGAAAGCGCCCATCACGGAGAAGGGTTCTGGGCCGACCATGCCTTTTATAATACCGACTTGCTGGAGAGTTTTGCCAGTATCTATCCGGAACAGGTGGCGGAACTGTTTTTCAGTCAGAAGATCTTTACTTTTTTTGACAACGACCACATCGTCGCCCCCCGGAGCGAAAAATACCACTTGGAAGGCAAGCATGTCCGGCAGTACCACGCTGTCAAGTCTGACCATGAAAAAAAGACACTGATCAGCGGCCGGCACCAGAACAAAAACTTTGTCCGGACCGCTTTTGGCAAAGGCGAGGTCTATTACACGACCCTGATCGCCAAGCTGCTCTGCGTCGCCGCCAACAAGGTTGCCGCGCTCGACGCGGAAGGGATTGGGATCGAAATGGAAGCCGACAAGCCAGACTGGTATGACGCCCTCAACGGCCTCCCCGGCCTGCTCGGCTCTTCGCTGTCGGAAACTCTGGAGCTTAAGCGGCTTTGTCTTTATCTAAAGGATCACTTGGCCGGCCAGGCCGAGATCCTTCTCCCCAGCGAATTAAAGAGTTTGATCGATTCTTTGACCGGTCTGCTTGATGAAGAAACCGATCCTTTTGCTTTTTGGGAAGCGGCCTCTGACCTCAAAGAAAATTTCCGGAAGACAACAAAATTCGGTGTCAGCGGCGAAGAGGCGGCGATCACTGCGGCAGCCGCCGCCAAATTCCTCAAGTTGGTCGCGACCAAGTGCGACCGGGGGATGAAAAAATGCCTGGAAAAATACGGTAATTATTACACCTATTTTATCAATGAGGTGGCGGACTTCGAACATATTGACGGCAATAAGATCAAGGTCAAGCGCTTTGTGCAGATTCCCCTCCCCCTCTTCCTTGAAGGATTCGTCCACGCTTTAAAGACAGAAAAGGACCGGAACATCTACCAATTGGTCAAGAACAGCCCGCTTTATGACCAGGAGCTGAAAATGTACAAAGTCAACGCTCCGCTCGTCAACACGCCGGTCGAGATCGGCCGGGCCAAAGTCTTTGCCCCCGGCTGGCTGGAAAATGAATCGGTCTGGCTGCATATGGAATACAAGTATATGCTGGAACTGTTGAAAGCCGGGCTGTATCACGAATTTTTTGACGATTTTAAAAAAGTCCTGGTCCCCTATATGGACCCCAAAGTTTATAAACGGAGCACGCTGGAGAATTCCTCTTTTATCGTCAGCAGCGCTAACCCGAGCAAGCAAAACCATGGTCGGGGCTTTGTCGCCCGGCTTTCCGGCGGCGCCGCCGAGTTCATCGACATCTGGATTACGATGATGACCGGGAAACAAATTTTCAAACTAGACGAGAACGGCAAACTATATTTTGCGCTCTCCCCGATCCTCCCCGCTTGGCTCTTTAAGAACGGTAAATTGGGTTTTAAGCTACTCGGTTCGATCGATGTCGCCTACATTAACAAGAAAGAGAAAGACACTTTTGGTAAAGGGGTTGCGCCGGTTGAATATCAACTGATCTTTGACGACGCCGAAGAAGTCACCATCCGCGATAGTGTAGTCAAGGAACCATACGCCAAGATGATCCGGGAGCGGAAAGTCAGGAAGATGGTTGTGACTTTGGGATAATTCAAAGGTCAAAAATCAAAATTCAAAATTGCAATTTAAAATCCAAAATTGGCCAAAACTTGGGCAATAAGATTTTTGACTTTTGACTTAAACTTTTGACTTTTTATTTTTAAATTTTGACTTAATAAAAAAGACTCCCCACCATTTCTGATAGGGAGTCTTTAGTTTAATCTGAAACTTTATCTTGCGCCGAAAAAGTACCAAAGCCGGAATTGAAGCATTTCAAATCTATGCTTCCAAGTACCCCACACACTGTTAATTTCTGTCCTCAGTTCTATCGGGTTAGAGTCGTCGCCGACTTTCCCTGTCTGTAATACGTCAGCGAGAGGCGTGGCTACATTATATCGACGACCTGGGGATGGAGATCTTGTCTGCGCAATATGAAGCGCCCCCAGCTTTGCCTCCACAGCAAGATAGGCTTGAGCTTTACTAGTATGAAACACTATCATACCTTCCCCCTCCTTCACGGCAAGAATGGCTTGATCGCGACCGTGAGGAAAAATATCATCTTTCGTCGGATAGGGATAGCCTTCTCTGGTCAGATCATTATATATGTTCCTCAATATTTGCTCATAGAAATCGTCTTGGCGACCTGCGGGCAAGGTTAAATTTCTTCCCAGATATAGCGAGATGCTTTCCTTCCAGATCGGCAATTCTTCATCCGTTATCATTCTTACTCTCTTTAATTCATCAGTGAGATATGTCGCAAGATCTAATCGATCTCCACTCTCACTATGAAAAGCATGTCCGCGAGAGCCATGAACAACCGAGCGCCAGGGCTGATTTTCGACCTTGGATTGAAACATTTTAAATCTCTGTAATACGTCAGCCAGTGGCGTGGCTACATTATATCGACGACCTGGGGATGGAGATCTTGTCTGTAATCCAACAGAGCGGGCCGCGTCAGTATCAGCCAGTTCGGTAACTATAAATGGCTTGACCCCACCATAGAAAGCAGCATCGCGGCGATCACCAGTATCGGCCTTGGGTAGAGCAGTGGCTACAAATTCACCATAATTCCATCCATGATTACGAAACCCATGAACGACCGAACAATAAGGATAGAGACCAAGCGCGGTTGCCGCGCTCTTTACCCTTCCTAATCCCGACTGCCTCGCCGATACATACCTAGCCTCAATAAGATGTAAATCAGCTGAAATTATTCCTCCAATTCTAGTTGTCATTTTTTCCTCCTGTAAATCTTGTTTATCTTCGGCTCCTTGTTCATAAAGAGTGGCCACTCTTTACCTGTTCAATCCTAGTTCACCCCCGTCAATTAAATTGATCTTCAGAACTTTCCTAATATATATCGTCACTT
Source organism: Candidatus Margulisiibacteriota bacterium (assembly GCA_028702315.1). GTDB lineage: Bacteria > Margulisbacteria > WOR-1 > O2-12-FULL-45-9 > XYB2-FULL-48-7 > JAQVPA01. The sequence continues at coordinate 10,392 of JAQVPA010000002.1, read as the reverse complement.
TTTGGCAAGGATTTCAGATTCTTTGTCATTCCCGATCTGCCAAAAAGCCGATCTTTCTGGCCGGTTTTTTGGGCGGCAGCATCAATTTGCGAATTGCGTCAAAGACGAGCTGAATATCGGCATCATGTTTTTCAAGATGTTTTCCATATTTTTGTTCCAGTAAATTTAATTGTAGCGCCAGATCCTTATGGGTTAAAACTATTTGCTTCAGCCGAACAAATGTTCTCATTATTTGGATGTTAACCAAGGCCGCTTTACGGCTGCGCAAGACAGACGAAAGCATGGCAATGCCTTGTTCGGTAAAAGCGCGAGGCAGTTTTCTTGTCCCACCCCAACTTGATGTTCCAAATTGGAACTTCAAGTTAATAAATTCGTTTCTGGAAAGTTGGAACATAAAATCATCGGGAAATCGAAATAAATTTCTAGCAACAGCCTTATTCAAATCTCTTGTTGCTACGCCATAAAGATTCGCCAAATCTCTATCCAACATAATTTTCTGCCCGCGAATTAAGTAAATCTTATTTTCGATCCTTTCAACTGGTATCAAATTTTTCATAAAAATTCCCTCCTGGCAAATAGAGCAGCAATATTATTGCCAGACTCAATAAATAAGGAGAGCGTTTTAATAAGTGGCAGATATTTTGTTGTTATTATAGTAAATATTCCTTGTGCTCGTTACCCGTTACGCGTTACTCTATTCTTCCCAAAACGACGAAATCCCGCCGCTCTTTTAACTTTTCCCGCCATTTGCTATAATTACTGACAAATGTTTCCCTTCGGAGTAACTTTTTATCCCGATCAATGGCCGGCGGAAACCTGGGCGGAGAATTTCAAGAATATCAAGAAAGCCGGGTTCAATGTCGTCCGTTTCGGAGAGATGGCGTGGGACTGGATCGAGCCCCAGCCAGGAAGCTTCAGCTTTGCTGAGCTCGACCGCGCCATGGATATGTGCGCCAAATTCGGAATTAAAGTTCTTCTTGGCATACCTACTTCCCAGGTTCCACCCTGGTTCCACCGGAAATATCCCGGCAGCCGGCCGGTCGCCCAGGATGGCACGCTCTATCCCGAATACGGCCCACGGCCCAACATCTGCAAAGATAATGCCAATTATCGGAAACTAGCCGAGAGGCTTACTAAAAAGATCGTTTCACGATATAAAAACCATCCCGCTCTCTTGATGTGGCAGGTCGATAACGAGCCGGTCTATCCGCCACTCGACCATACAACCGCCAACGATTACTGCCACTGCGAACATAGCCGCCGGGCATTCATTAACTGGGCCAAGAAAAAATACGGCTCGCTAAAAAAAGTAAACGAAGTGTGGGGCGCTAAGTTCTGGACCAATACATTTTCCAGTTTTGATGACATAACGACGCCGAAAGGCGGTATATGGGAGGCAGTTTCGCCTCATATCTTCCTTGATTGGCTTCGCTTTAAAACTGACAGTTTAACCCAATGGATCGACCACTTAGCCAAGATCGTAAAAAAGATCGATCCGCATCATAAAGTCGGCACCAATGGCTTTATCGGCATCTGCACTCGGGTCCCCGACCATAGCATCCTGGCCGGGAACCTCGACTGGTACGGCCTCGATATTTACCCCAAAGGCGGCCGAATGAAGAAACAGGACCTCGCCTTCATGCTCGATCTCTGGCGCGGCTTTACCCGCGGCAAAAAAGCCGAATTCCATATCACTGAACTGCAAGGCGGCCAAAACGTCCGCTGGGGCTGCCCCGATTACGTCGCCGGGCCGGAGATCGACTGGTGGACAAAGCTGGCTCTCGAGCACGGCGCTAAAGCGATCCTCTACCACGCCTGGCGGCCACCCCTCTTCGGCGCGGAAACGAACGGCTTTGGCATTCTTAAACCGGATGGCTCACCAACCAAGCGGCTTGAAGTGATCAATAACCTCGCTAAACATTGTACGCGTTACTCGTTACGCGTTACGCGCTCCTCAAATATCGTAATCGCTTACCTTCGCTCAAGTGAAGTCCAGACCTACCAGGAACAAGGCCCGCCTCGCGGCATTGCCGGACAATGGGAGCCAGTGCGAACCGATATCGGCCTGATGTACGGGCTCGATTCGATCAGAGGCGCCTATCAACTGGCGACAAAAAAAGAAAAATCTGTCGACTTTATTTTTGAGCAGGATATCAAGGCGGGCGATCTGCCGTACAAAACAATTCTCCTCCCTAATCCCTACCTCCTATCCCGGACTCAGTTCAACAACTTGAAAAAATGGGTCACGGCCGGCGGCAAACTGGTGACCGACGCCCGGTTCGGCGTTAGGGACGAGAACGCCCATCTCTATCCGAACCCGCTGCTCGAAGAATTACTGGGCGTTACCTACGACCATGGTGAAATTAACGTGGACGGCTTCCTTGACGTTCTGGAAAAAAAGCCGAGAAAATACCAATTAATAGAGAAAAAAATCGGAAAAGGCAAAGTTGTTTATGCGAACTTCAGCCTCTTCTCGATAATAAAGAAAGGGGCAAGCAAATGGCAAAGTACGGGCACTTTGATCAGGAAAATCGCGAATTCGTTATAACAAGGCCGGACACTCCGCTGCCGTGGATCAACTATCTCGGCGCGGAAGAGTATTGCGCGCTGATGTCGAATACGGCGGGAGGCTACAGCTTCTACCGCGACCCGAAAGAGCGGCGGATAACCCGCTACCGCTACAACAACGTCCCGATGGACCGGGGTGGCCGTTATATTTACGTCCGGGATAACAAAACCAAGGATTATTGGTCAGTTTCCTGGCAGCCGGTAATGAAGCTCGATAAATACGAATGCCGGCACGGCCTCGGCTACACGGTGATCACCGCCGAATATGCCGACGTGACGACCAAGACGACCTATTTTGTTCCTCTCGGTGAAAATCTTGAGATCTGGATGTTAGAAATTAAAAATTCAAAAGGCAAAAGTCAAAGTAGCAGAGATTTAAGTGTTTTCCCGTTCGTTGAGTTCTGCCTTTGGGACGCGCTCAACGATATGACCGATTACCAGTACAACCTGAACATCGGCCAAACCGATTACCAGGCAGGGATCATCTACCACCTTTCCCGCTACCGGGTCAACCAGGACCTGGTCGGCTTCCTCGCCTGCGCCAACGCCCTGCCTAAAGGCTACGATACCCAGCGGCGCGACTTTATGGGCTACTACGGCGATTTCTCCAACCCTCGGGCGGTTGTTGAAGGGAGAATGAATAATTCGATCGCTTGCGGCTGGGCACCGGTCGGGGCGCTCGAGATCCCCTGCCATCTGAAAGCGGGCGAAACTAAAACCTTTATTTTTGTCCTCGGCTTCTCCGAAGATATCAAACAACCGCCTCATAAAGTCAAAAAATTCAGTAAAAAGGCGGCGGTAGAAAAAGAGCTGGCTAGGTTAAAAGCTTACTGGGAAGGAAATCTTAATAAATTTTCTACCCGAACCCCCGACAATGAGCTCAACCTGATGGTCAACACCTGGAACCAGTACCAGTGCATGACGACCTTCAACTGGTCCCGCTCCGCTTCTTATTATGAATCGGGCATCGGCCGCGGCATGGGCTTCCGCGACTCTAATCAAGACACCCTCGGTTTCGTCCATATGGTGCCGGCCAAGGTAAAAGCCCGGATCACGGACCTCGCCGCCACCCAGCTCCCTGATGGAAGCGCCTATCACCAATATTCGCCGCTGACGAAAAAAGCCAATCCTTCCGACCACAAATACGGCGACGATCACCTCTGGCTGATCTTCTCCGTTGCCAGCTACCTGAAAGAGACCGGCGATGTCGCTTTCCTGAAAGAGAAGGTCACTTTTGCCGGCGAGGATACCGGGACCATGTATGATCACCTCACCCGGGCAATTGCCTTCTCGATGAAGAACATTGGGCCGCATGGCATCCCCAAGATCCTTTTTGCCGACTGGAACGACTGCCTGAACCTTGACCAGGGGAAAGGAAAAGCCGAATCGGTCATGGTCGCGCAGATGCTCGTCGGCGCCGCTTACGAACTTGCTAAGATCGCCAAACTCCTCGGCAAGAAAGCCGACGTCAAGAAGTACAACCAGATCGCCGGCAAGATGCGCGAGACAATCAATAAAAAGTCGTGGGATGGCGAGTGGTATGTCCGCGCCTACACCGACCAATCAGAGCCGGTCGGCTCCAAAGAATGCAAAGAAGGGAAGATTTATCTCGAAACGCAAGCCTGGGCGGTCTTATCAAACACCGCTGATAAAGAGCGGGGGAAAAAGTGCATGGATTCCGTTCATAAATATCTGGCAACCGAACATGGTATCCAGGTCATGACCCCACCCTACTCTAAATTTTACTGGCAATACGGTTCGATCGGCGTTTACCCGCCCGGTTTAAAAGAGAACGGGGCAATCTTCTGCCACCCCAATCCGTGGGCAATGGTCGCGGAGTGCATGCTCGGCCGGGGGAACAGGGCTTATGAATATTACCGCGCGATCCTGCCGGCGGCGCGGGGCGAGATCGCCGACCTGAATAAAACCGAACCTTATGTCTACTGCCAGATGATCGCCGGCAAGTTTCATAAGGATTTTGGCGAAGGGAAGAATTCCTGGCTAACCGGCTCCGCCTGCTGGAACTTTATTGCCGTCTCCCAGCATATTCTCGGCATCCAGCCTGATTATGAAGGGCTCCGGATTGATCCGTGCATTCCTAAAGAGTGGAAGGGCTTTTCGGTCAAACGAAACTTCCGCGGAGCTGATTACTATATTACCGTCAGGAACCCTCATAATGTCAGTAAAGGGGTAAAAGCGGTCATTCTTGATGGAAGTAAACTACCCTCAAACCTTATTCCCCACACCAAGGGAAAAGAACACCACGTCGAAGTTGTGATGGGTTAAACCGGTTATTTAGTTCCGAACCGGGTCCAATAAACCGCGCCGATACCGGTCAGTGAAGCGATCAGCTTGACCAGCAGCCCGCCGATCGGCACCAAGCCGATCAACCAGAGGAGCACCACGCCGGTCAGGCATTCGGTCATCATCGATCGGCCATAGATCTTAAAGGCGTGTAATATCTTTTTACCCAGCAGATGCCCCGCCGCAATATAACCGAAAAGGCTGGCACAAACAATAATTATCGCCCAGACCGGGATCAGAATAATACCAACGATCGAAACGCCCAGCATGATGACGACCGGGACAAAAAGGACCGCGATCAGCAGGCCGATGAGAAAGTTGCGCAAAAGGTCTTCTTCGAGAATACCCGAAACCCGGCCAATTTGCGGGGTAAAGGTCGCTACTAAGATCATGGTTAAAGCAACAAAACCGATAAAGGAAAGGAAGCTGAAGATTGCCAGCCCTTTTAAGATGCCGCCTTTAGTAAAGAACGAGACCGCCGGGGAAATGCCGCCAACCGAAACCTCAACAATATCCCCTTTGGTGATCGCTCCCGGCTCTTTCATGACTTTGCCGCCGACGGAAACGGCCGCCCCTTCGACAATGGCCGAATCCTTGAGAAAGATGGACCCGCCAACGCAGACAACATCTTCATCAATCGTCCCGTAGATGGTGACCGAGCCGCCAACGCAGACAACAGATTTAACTTCGGCCCCTTCTGGTATAGTGACGCTCTCCCCAACCTTGACCATCGCTTGTTTGTCTTTAGAAAGGCCTTTAACCAGGGCGAAAGCGGAAACCCCGAACACGACTAAAAGCAGGATAATGAAGAAGGCACTGAAAATTCTTTTTAACATCCTAACACCTCCGAGGTATTTGTAGAAATTATAAGTCGCGGGGAAGAAAAAGTCAAACCAGGTTAAGCTGGGGGACAGGGACTTGAACCCCGATTCTCGCCTCCAAAGGGCGGTGTCCTACCATTAGACGATCCCCCATCAGCTTTGTTCTAGTATACCAAATATCTTCTTAAGAATTCTTCTGCCGGAAGTACTCTTCAAATATTCTTCGCGTTTCCTTGCATCCATAATAGACACGTATTCTTCTTTATAAACTAATTTCCAAGGCATGTGTCTACTTGTATAGGAACTTTTACCAGCATTATGCTCGTTCAACCGTCTATCAATATCATCCGTCATCCCAACATAACTCTTTTTTGCAGCCAAACTACTTAAAACATAAACGATATACATAACATAAACCTTGGGGCGGTGTCCTACCCGCCTCGCCCGACGAGCCCATTCTATGGCTTTTCATCGTCGGGCTCGTCGAGGCGGGCCATTAGACGATCCCCCAACGCTCGCTTGGCAAGTATATCAATGGGAGTGAAATTTTTCAAATAAATTGACGATAATATAATAGAGAAAGGTCAAATGTCATCAATTCATCCAACTTTTAGTGGATTTGTGAACACCCGCCAAGGGACGATCGAGCATCTTCAGGCGCTGAATTTGAAGCGCGTCTCCTCCAAGTGTTCCCCCACTATCCAGGTCCGATTAGCCATTACTTCCTCTGACCACGGCCCATTAGTAAAAGTAAGGCTTCACCCCTTCCTCGGGCGCTCGGTTGAGGGCTACATGCCGCAAGCCCTGGTTTGCAAAGACCAGGAAACCTTGGACATGGAAATATTAGCCACTCATGCCGTCACTCCGATCGCCGAGATAACATATAATTTCCCTAACGGCGACAAAGTTACCACCGAAATCGAGACTCCCCACATTTATAATAATGCCGGTAAGCTTGATCTCAGTCTTATCAATAGATTGGCCGACAGTGTTGCGTATTGCGAACAGGAACTGACCACCGAATCAGCAGGGAAAGGCCTAAAAGAGCTGGCGAAAACCACCGAAGCGCAAATTTTTCTTGATTACAGCAAACATAATGTTGTCATGCGGACCAACGCCAACACTGAGTTTGTCTTGGCCGGAACGAATATCTTTGAAGCACGCGACCTGTTTAACCTGATCACCGCCTTGAATCTTGATATCACTTTTAAAGCAGGAATAACAGGGTCCCGGCGCAATCTGCGTCGGGTAATTTTCCGGTTAGGCCTGCCACAATCTATTGGAGCAACGATGTTCGAGCTGGCCGACATTAATTATCGGCTAATTCCTATGACCGATATTCATATCGGCCTTCCCTGGATCAGCCGGGAAATATTATCAAGCTTGGCCGGTTCCTTTGATCCCAATCAACCGGGGATAAGCGGAACCCGGTCCGCCATAATTTACTACTGCAAAAACAGCCAACTGGAACAGTCATCTGTCCGTGAACCGGCGAACCTGGGCGCCAACCTGATCATTAACAGCAGCAACGCTTTTTTCACCCAGGAGAGTGTAGACGCTTTCCATAAAAGTGGCCTCAACCGAGCCCTGCTCAAAGGCAAATTTGACGGGGTAATCCATGACATTGTCATTATTCCAATGATCGAAATTGAGTCTGGTAGCCGTTCCATCAAGCCAGAAGCAATGATGCTGGAGCCGGGAGTACTTGGCATGCTGGTTGATAAAGATAATGTTAAAGAATCAATCAATCAACTTGCGGACGAAACAATAGAAAAGCTTGCGGCCGCTAATATTTAGCCCCAAATTTAGTGAAATTTCCCGCTAAACCATCCGAAATACTTATGTTGTAGTAATTTATCTTTAGTAGGAGAAACAAATGTCCGGATATCTTGTTTGTAAACCATTCAATACGCGTTTTTTCAGGTTAAAAGTCCTTTATCCTTGCTGGGGCCTGACCAAAGCCGGGGTCAGCCGGTTAGTTATGGCTAGAGGGTTAAAAGATTTTTTGGCGCGGCTATATGAAGTTGGCGGAGTAACTTCGATCCGCCAGTATAAAGTAGTCCAGTATTCCCCAATCAATCGGCAGAAGGATATTGTTAACGTTTCCTTTATTAAACAGTATACCCCTCCCGGCCTCGATGATTCCTTCCAATCGTCTCATTTCATCGGCCAGGATATCCCCCAGCCCAATGGGACGCCAATCGCGATAACCGATCAGCCAATGCAGGAAGCGATCTGGGGAAAAAAGATCGTCTTAGTGCCAGCCAAAGATCCCCGGAATAAATATCATAAAACCGTCGCGATCGTCCCGATCATCCCGCCCGATTCTGATCGGGCTGAGGCGGTCATCATCTATCAATTTGAACAGAACCGCCCGCTTCGCCTTAGGGATCTAAAGCTCATTAATCGCCAATTCCAACGTCATGTAATTAGTGAGGGGTCGGAAAGGGTCAATAGTTATATTAGGCATGAAACAACCCAACCGCTGAATACGGCTAATATAAAAATAGGAGTGGCAAGAGAAAAACTGCAGCGCCTCGATATAAAGGAGACCAGTAATGCCCTCGATCTTGCCACCCAAATGTTGATGACCTATGCCCAGCAATACGAAAACTTACGCGCGCTGATCGCTTTCATCGAAAGAGGGCTCTTCACTTCTGAAGAAAAGAAAACCCGACCCGCTTTCTTGCGCAAAAAACCGATAAATTTACGTGAAGTGATCAACGGGGCTGTTTTTGTTTTTGGCAAACCTTTACCCAAGATCACCGTCGAAGACGGAGCGCTATCAAAAGAAATCCCTTTCCTGGCCGACCCGGAAAAACTGACCCAGATATACTGTAACCTGTTTGGCAATGCCCTAAAGTATACCTTCAGCGACCGGCCGCTGGAGATAACGATCACCGCCGACTATCTTAAGGACAAGGACGGTCAACCGTATGCGATCAAGCAGCTTATTACAGATAATGGCCGAGGTATTTTCCCAGAAGATCACGAGCGGGTTTTCCTGGAAAATGTCCGCGGCAAAGAGCAAACGCCGGAATCGACCACCCACGGGACCGGGAGCGGCCTGGGCCTGTTCATCTGCCGCATTTTTATGGTCATGCATGCCGGCAGTATTCGTCTTGCCGAATCAACAGTCGGCGTGGGATCAACCTTTGAACTTATTTTCCCGTTAATTAAAAAGCCGACTCCGCCGCCGCCTACCGCGTAGCTTTATACAATTCGGCCAAAATGCCTGCCTGTTGCTTAGTCATTTTTATGCCGCGACGTTGCATCATTGCCGCCGCCGCCCGGATAAACTCATCATACTTATATTTGCCATTGGCGCCCCAATTAAAGGATGGCACTATTTTAGGCGTCACCCCACCCCCAAAAACATTGGCCCCCACCCCGATCACCGCACCAGTTGTAATTAATGTCCCGATGCCAAGCTTAGCAAAGTCGCCGATAAAGCAGCCCAAAAACTGCTGGCCACTATTAATCTCCTGGCCATTAACGTTCACTTTGACCGGCCCGTAATTGTTTTTAAGATTAGAGTTGGTCGTCCCGGCGCCTAGGTTCACCCATTCGCCAATATACGAATGGCCAATAAAGCCATAGTGCGCCTTATTTGAATAACCGTGGAAGATCGAATGGGTCACTTCGCCGCCGATCCGGCATTCCGGCCCGATCGAGACAGGCCCCTTCAAATAAGTTTGAGGTTTAACGACCGTATTTTTGCCGATGTAGATCGGCCCTTGCCTGGCATCCAAAACTGCCTGCGCCTCAATCTCGGCCCCTTCTTCGATCAAGACATTTTCCTTATTATAAATGACCGCCGTCGGATGCACTTGCCCCTTGACCCCTGACCCCATCACCCTGAGGTCCGCCTCCAGATCTTCTTTTAAACCAATGATCAAGTCCCATAGATATTCAATCTTTCTCTCCGGATGATCCGCCAGCGTCCTCGCCCCGCAGCGGAGCTCTTCGATTGGGCGAGTTAGGGTCAAAGGATAAAAGTTTTCAGATTTAGTTTTTTTCATTCTGCCTTCTTCTTATATTTAGGGCTCTCAAAAGAGTAGGTAAAGTGAGTGTGTGTCTCGTAGCGTCCTTCAAGGATGGCAACGACATCTTCGATAAAAACGATCTCTTCGTCGGTCGGGATAACGAATATCTTGACCGGCGAATCATCGGCCGAGATCAAGGTTTCTTTGTCCCGGCTGATTGCCGCCTCGTTCTTCTTCTTATCAAGGACCAGCCCCAAGTTTTCCAGGCCGGTCACAACTTTTTCCCTAAGCTTCCAGTTAAGCTCTCCCGCCCCGGCAGTAAAGACAACCGCGTCAACTTTTCCCAGGGCGGCCAAGTAAGAACCAATATATTTCCTTAAACGATAAGCTTCGATCTGGTTTGCCAACTGCGCCCGGTGGTCACCATCATTGGCCGCTTTCTCAATGTCGCGCCGGTCCATATATTTGCCGGTGATCCCGAGCAAGCCGCTTTTTTTGTTGAGGATAGAATCAATCTCCTCGGCGTAAAAACCCTCTTTTTCGATCATGAACAGGATGATCGCCGGATCGATATCCCCGCAGCGCGTCCCCATCACCGCCCCTTCGAGCGGTGTCAGTCCCATGCTGGTATCAACCGAGATCCCTCCCTGGATCGCGCTGATACTAACCCCATTGCCGATATGCATCGTAATCAGATTTGTTTCAAGCGGCGG
>JAQVPA010000042.1 GCA_028702315.1 Candidatus Margulisiibacteriota bacterium | reverse complement strand
CACCCGCGACCCCGAAGTGATCGACGGCCAGTGGCACAGTGTCGTCCACGGCCAGCGCCAGCAAGGGATCCGGTACGGCGACGCGACCTTCCCCGCCGCGCTCCAGGCCGGGGGACGCGATAATACTTTTTATGGGTCGATCAAGAATTTTCTTGCCGAATTCAACCCGTCCGATGTGCGGAGCGAAGCGATCGAGAGCGGTAAGAACCTTGACAGCGATCCGAATGATAAAAACAGCGGCAAGCCGATCGAGAACGGGACCCAGTTCGTGGCCAGGTTCCGGGAAACGCTGGAAATGGTCGAGATCACCCTCGGCCTGCCCAAAGGGATGCTGCTGGCAGCCGCACCCAAGCTGATGCGGAGCGGCGGCTACGAACGGAACGCCCATCGAACCGAGATTATCAAAATCATGCTTTACTGCCGCGAAAAAGGGTGGCTGGCCGGAGTGTCGGAAGACGAACAGGGGGTCCTTGCCTTGTCGCTGGCGCTTGGCTATTATCTGAAATGGTTTATGAAGGTTACCGCCTTCGAATCCCAGCCGACCACCTACGGGCAGGTCAAGGGGCAGGATTCGAGCCGGTACAATACCGCTCTCGCCCTCGGCGCCGACGTCTTGATCCCGTACGAGATCAACGAGATCAAGAAATGGTACATGGGGAAAGAGATTTCCGGAACCTGGAAACAAAAGCTTGAGCATCTCCACTTCCGTCTCTGGTACGAAAATCCGAAGATGGAGCTTGCCCGGGAGGCCTCACCGGCGATCTTCCTGTTCAGTAAAGGGAAGATCAAGCCTTATTTCTATGATCCTTACTTTATCACTTCTTATCTCGTCGACCTGGCGGCCGGGTCGTGGAATTACGCCAATATGCTCCACTATGAAGGATATAACAAAGAGAACACCAACCATTCAGCTCTCTACTGGGCCTTCTTAAAAAAGCCGGCGATGAACCAGGCTTTCTTCTTCCCGAGCTTATATGGGATCAACAATCTTTACCGCTACGGCTGGCAGTATGGGCAATTCGTCGTCACCGCCTTGCAGAAGGCGGACAACGTCCCCGAAGAGAACAAGCAATTCTTAAAGTTCATGAGGACCATGCAAGTCTCGTCAGCCGGCGCTTATCTTTCAATGTTCGGCCTGGGCGGGGGCGCCGCCGGCATCGATGTCTTCCATCCCGGTGTCCTGATCAATTTCTTCTGGATCGCGTATATCACCACGATCAACACCATGGCGCTCGATTACATCAAGGATTGCGAAAACAACAATCCGGAACGGGCCAACAAGCTGGGTAAAGAATTCGACAAGACTACCCCGGAAGCGATCAAGCAAAAGGAGGCGCGGGCGGCCGTGGTCGCCGAGATCGACAAGCTCTCCCGGGAAATGGGGAGCGAATTCATGCGCGCCTACAAGCTGGCGACGGAAGAAGGCAAACATCAAGAAACGATCGAGATCCTGGCCGGGATGATCAAGAAGAGCGGCCCCTACTTGGATCACTTCTGGGTCAGCCAAGCGGAAAACTTGCTGGCCCGCTATGGAGAACAAGTCCCGGCGCGCGGCAAGATGACCAAAAACTGAAATTTCGCCTCAAACTTGTCGATAATATATAGGAAGGGAGAGAAGATAATTTTATGAGCGGAAACGGAGTTAACGCTGGTGTTTTTAATTCGGGATTTCTCTATTTCTATAATCCCTACGCGCCGGGCGACCGGCCCGAAACACAAACATTGCCTGTGCCGCAGTGCGCGCGGGAAGAGCAGGCAACAGCGCCAGAAGCGTACCATCGCTGCCAAGTAAAGCGGCGTTACGTCTTGAGCGAGAACAAAAAAGTTAAAACGCTGGAAGAGAGCGTCAACTCATTAACCGTCACGGACAGCCTTGGCAAACCGAACCTCAATAACGCTCGCTGGTTCGAAAAATATGCCGCCTGGGCAAAAACCTGGTTAGTTTCAAAAGATCGGAGCACTCCGCACTTCGCTAATAATCTTAATCTCCACCTGGCGGAAGAATACATCAACATGTTTTACTTGAGCGAGAACCGGCAATATCTTAAGCTTGCCAATCAGCGTCTCTTTGAGAACCTCCAGAACAATTTGATCGCCGGGCGGACAGATGTCTCGGTTTCAGAAAAAACCGCCCCCAGCCGTTATCCAACCTATTCGTACTTTGAAACCCAGCTCCTCCGCATCCAGGTCCTAAGTCTGCAGGGTGACGGTACGGCCGTCTCGCTGGCTAATCAGCTTGAGCGGGAACTGTCTGACCCCGCTTTCCTTAGCCGGCAGATCGTCAGCCTCGAGTCAACCCGGGTCACTTCAGCCAAAGCCTATCTTAACCGGCTCCATATTTTCAAACTTTTCAAATTCCTCTACTCGCCACAGGGGGCCGCCGGTTTCAGCCGCGAAGAAGCGCTCACCATGGCCCAGGAAAGCTACACGTGGGCCAATAACCAGCACGACCGCTGGCTGGTTATTATTCCTATTCCTTGGGTGCCCATCGGAGGGCTCTGGAGTGACAACATGAGCCGAAAAGATCTTAAATACGACATGATCACCGCCCAGCTCCTCTCCGCAATGATTTATGCCAAGTCGGAAGCGGGCGAGAGCAAAGAGAAGAAGATCGAGAATTTTACCAAAGCGATCGACGAGCTGAAGAAGCTGCTCACTATTCCCGAAGTCAGCCGTAAATACGGCGGCTTTCTGGATATCGGGCTGATCGCTTTCGGCAGTATCCTCAAGCTCTCGATGCAGATCTCGCGCCTGCGCGGGGAAAATTTGGCCCAGGCCGCCGACCGCTGGAGCGGCCAGACCGATTGGCAGATGATCGGGGACTCGGCTCACCGCGACCTGCGCGAATCGCTCGGCCTCCTCTCGACCGAAGTAACTTGGGAAGGGATCAATGTCTACAATCCAGCCAATGAAATGCTTGGCAGCGTCGCTCTCAAGCTCGGCCACGAATTTCTCGTCCCGACCGATGATACCCCGATCCGCTCGGAACTGCCGATCGCGAACTTAAGCAACAAGGAAAAGCTCGCCACGATCATGTCGCTGATCGATTACATCGATATTCCCGACCGATTGAGGACAGAGATCAAGCGCAACTACCGTCTGCTCGGAGGTGGACAATAATGGGCGGCTTTATTAGCGAACAATATTCGCTGATCACCGATTACTGGAGTGGCGTCGGACGAAACTTGCTCCCCAAGAAAAAACCGGCCACCACTAATCCAACCGGCCAAAACAGTCCTGCCCTGCAGCAGCCCGCCGCTCCCCCACAAATCTGCCTGGGGCCAAAAAGAGAGGAAGGACAGCCGTGGCGACCGCCGCGTAACCTGACCGGCATCATCAATGACGCCATTACCGAAGAAAATCCTATCCGCCTGGACTTTCAAAAGCGCTTTGGCCACGCCGACATCGAAGTGATCTTCGTTAAAGTCGAGGATGCCATGACTTTCCCCGCCCAAGAAATTGCCCGATTGCGCAGTGAAAACAAAACAGTTTTTATCAAGATGGAGGCGGTAAGGACAAACGATCATTACCTCGATGACCTCCTGAACCATAAGTATGATGTTTTCCTCCAAGATTTTTTTGAACAAGCAGCTGCCAATGGGATCCCGATCTTCTTTCACAAGGTCGGGCACGAAATGAACGGTCGGAGCCGGGGAGCGGTCGAATCCAGAATGGCCACAATGGATTGGACCAAACGCGGCAATGTGGCCTTTAGTATTAATTTTTGGTATCCCTGGGGAGGGCTGCACGAAAATACGCCTGCCGAGTTTGCCCAAGCTGGTAAACGCTATGCTGAAGCCGACGAATATGTTTATAATTTTGCTTTGAAGACCAGCGCCAAGAACTTGATCTATATTTGGAGCCCGCACGTGATCCGGGACAAAAGAGATGAGATTGATTTCACCCCTTATTATCCCAAAAACAGAACAGACCTTATTCTATTCGACGTTTACTGCCCGCTCGAAAATCAACATTGCACAACCATGACAGATTGGCTTGCCGATGGGATCAATCAGATGGAAAAATATTTTGACGCTGCTGGGATACCACCGGAGCAAAGGCCAACCTACGGCATAGGGGAATGGGGCGCGAAAAACGAATATCAACTTGTTTCCATGCTCCATTTCATTCTCACGGGGGAAAAGATCTCGTCCGCACCAGGCTCATATCAAATCGGCCCCAACGGCGAGATCAGGGCCTTGCGACTTGAATCCGGCTTTAAAAAACCAAAAAAACCGATTTCGATCGAAATCTACTATAACAGTAATTCGATTTTTGCCACCCATCGCACCCCTCTCCTCCCGGAATGGACAAATATCTACCGTCATTTCCAAGAAACCTTCACCGGCGGCGCCCAAGGTTTCTTTACGCCCGAAATAGAAGCGACTTTCACTTCATATTCTTGCCCGACCGCGCCAACATACCCCGACAATACCCAGATCAATCGCCTTTTTACGCCGGTCGACCCTCTGCAATTAGGATTATCCGCTGATCTGCCGCTTGTTAACTATCCAGCGGAAGCCTCGATCCCTCCGCTGGCGCCGCCGCTGGGCATGCTCGAAGACTTGGGAGTTGGATACCTTTTTGACCGGGGCGAAGAAGATATGATCTTCGATGAACACAAATTGAACAAGAAACTTACTCTTAATGAGCTCCCACTCGAAACCTTGGAAAAAACATTAAGCGCGATCATTTCATCCCAACCGTTTGTCATCCTGGGCGATATAATGAGCATTCTGGATATCAACCAAAACCTGGTCAAGCAACTCAATAATATTTATCCGCAGCTCGCCGGGTTCTTCGATAAAGAGCCGACTTTTTGGAAGAATGTCCTGATCCTTTTCCGTGCTTATATCCAGAAAGCGATCGAAAATAACGATCAGGCTTCACTGCATAAGAGTTTGCAGATCGGCCAAGCGGTCCGCCAGATGATCATCGGCAATGATAACAACGGCCTGCCGAAACCGCGCAGCAGTTACTCTCCCGACAATTACGAATTCGGCCGTTTTACTCTTTCGCTGGCCGAAGCCTACTCCCTGCTCGAAGTGGCGGAGCCGGCTACCTACCAGACGGGAATTACCCTCGCCGAAGAAGCGATTGCCGATCTCTGTCCGCGGAGCAGCGATTCGAGCCGCGATTATTACTCTGCCATTAAGGGGGTAACAATCGCCGCTGACCTCCACATGAAGCTTTCCCAAAAAGCGCTTCTCGCCGGCGACCAGAAGAAGGCCAAAGCTGAATTAGAAGTCGCTCGCGATCTTTACAAGGCGATTGTCGATCTCGATTACAAAAAACCAAGTAGCCGGCTCGAAGTCCATGTCCCAGGATCTAAGATATCTATCTCTGCCAGTGTCGGTGATATTTTAAAAGCGCTGGATACTATCAAGGGGGTTTATTTAAGCGAAGCAGAAACTGTCGCCGGTAAATACGGGATTTTCCGCTTGCTGCGCGGCGTAGCGCTCCTCAAATACGGCAGTGTCGTCTCTGAAAACCCATTCAAGCCAGTCACCGAACTTGGCTATAACGATGTTATTCAGTCGATCTCTTACTTTAAGACCGGTCTACTCGAGATCGCCGAAGGGGCCCCTTATGCCGATAATCGATATATGACGTCGTGGGGCAATCTTCTCCTAACCCGCGCGGTCAAATCATTCTCTGACACTTTGGCTTACGCGACTTCTAATTTCTCGAACAGCGAAGCAATCGGTCTCTACAGGACCGCTTTTAACCTGCTCCAGAAAACAGTCCCCGATCTATCTAAAAAGGAAGATTGGGTTAAATTAGAGAAATTACTCGTTCCAGGGCGCGAAAACATCATTATTAGCCCGGCGATGAAAGCAAAGATGGAGGCGGAATACAATTTTGTCGTCAATTATTCAGAGAGGATGTTCATCACCAAGCGGAATCAATATGAAGACGTTCGGATGGTCGCTGAAGTTGCCACGCCAACTTTCCTCGGCCAGTTAAAACAATTACTGACCCAGACTTACACTGATCAGGACTTCCGGATCAACCTTTCCGATGAACTAGTCAGGCTTTCAGGCAGGTATTTTTCTGTCGCCGACAAGACGCTCGACCTTCCCCATCCCATTTATAAGAAGGCCGACAATCTCCGGAGCCGGGCAAAAAGCTTGAATGCCCAGATCACCCTGCAGCGGGCGGACAATGAGATCCGGCTTTCATCGTTCATTAAATTTGGGCCTGACCAGAAAATATTGAATATCAAAAGGTTTGACTTCCTTGGCTCTTATTATCAGGTCACCGTTGCCCGCTCGGGCGGCAAGATCGACGCCGATCTCCCTTATATCAATGAGACGCTGTTGCCATTGGTCAAAACTGCCAATAATGCTCTATTAATGACCGATTATTCTCGAATCGATGCCGCCTTTACCCGTGCTACGTTATTAACTACGGTCGCTGGGAACGTTGGTGCGGAACGGGATTTGCTTAATCCGCTTGAACAAGACGTCAGAAGGCAGCTTAGTAAGATCGAGGAGGTTATTCCTATTCTAAACGATCCCACTGTTGTTAATTTGATCGACAAACAACCGGCGCGGAATCGCGATCTGCTAACCCTGCAGCGCAAACTCAAACTTATAACCGCCTATATCATTAAAGCCGATGCTCTGAAAAAACTTAAAATGGATGCGACAACCATCCTTGATGAAACCTTTAAACTTTTAACCGAGCTCAAAAAATGGGTCGATGCTGCGGCCGCCGGTTCCCAGCCGCCGCTCTTTGATCTCCATGATGTCCGGGCGGAAATATACCAATCGCTGGCGACGGTCTACGCCCTCCGACTCGACCCAAAGATCAAGGAAAAAGAGAAATTCCTCTGGCCGAGAGACCAGTATATCAATCTGGGCATGATGATCTATCATCTTGATCTGGCCAAGCGGGAAAATCTGCTCACCCATTCTAAGATCGGGATCGAACAACGTTCTTTCATTCTCAGCAACTTCATGATCCCGACCTTTGAGGATGAATAACCAGTAATTTTGCCCTGGAAATAGTGAAATTTTCCCCGTTTTTTGCCGATAATATATTAGGAGGAGCAAAGGTCTGCCCTTTGCTTGCCTAACAAACATGGGCGAAGATATTTTAAAATTCAATCCGCAATTTTTCTGCCCCCAGCCGGGGAATAATATATTTATGCGGTCCGAAGACAAAACGACCGACTGCCAAGTCGACGCTAGCCGTTATTTTACCGTCAAAGAGCGATCGCTCGGCCCATTGATGAAATTTGCCAATTTTAATCCCGATTATCCTGAAATCCCGGATAAAGTGCGTTATGAATTATATATTGTCTACTGGCTGATCCTGCGTGAAATGGGCTACAACATCAACGGGAAAAAGCCTTTCACAGAAATTGAAAACAACCTAATAAACCAATATTTTATTTATAACACCGAATCGGGGCTGGCGCCAAGATCGGATAAGCGACAGTATCCCGATCCTTACTTTCGCCTCAACTTTTGGCTCGCCAAGACCGCACAAATATTGGCCAACGATGCCGACAACCCGGCCTCAAGAGGAATCCTTCGGTCAAAACTTACTGGTAGTGGCCGGTCTATTTTTCGGATTGAAACACCTGCGCACGATGAACCGCTAACCAACGATGAAAAAGTTCAACTTTTTAAGGCGATTTACGATAACTTGATCGTTGGTTTAACCAGGAATAATGCCATGATCCCGGAAGGAGTTTGGAAGAGCGGGCGATTTAGTGATTTCCCGACCGATCCTCTCCTTGAAGCAGAGAACATTCTTTTCCAGTATTTCTATTGGTCTGGCAATCCTAGCGTTGCCCCAAGTCTGCCTTTTTCTGGCGCCAACTCGCTTGAATCAAAGATTAATCAGGTCTTGAGGGATACCGCAGATAACGGCTCTCTCCAGTTGCTTAGGGAACTTGGTTTATCGGTTGACGGTATTAAGAAGAGCCGGATGTTTAAGGGGATCATCCCTTTCTATCTCTCTGCCAGAAGCAACCCGGAAAATTACATCTTCGATATCCCCCTGAACGATTTAGGGAGGGGCGGAAGTGTTGCGCGGCAAAAGCTTGAAACGATCAGATATCTCGCCCAGGCGCTCAAGATGCGCGCCCAACTGCTCGTTATGCAAACACCTTACAACCATCCCCACTATGCCAAACGGATAGCCGCTGCGGTCCGGCTCCTGGAAAAATCACAGGAGCTGGTCAGCCGATATCTTGACCTTGACAAAGAGCGAGTGGTCCAAAATGAAGGCGATAAGATCTACAGCGATCTGATCAATTTGATCGCCACCGAACAGGTCAAGGCGACCGCCATTTATCAGCTTGCGCTTTACTACCGTAGCGTTGACATGGGACAGGCCGAAAAATATTTTAAAATGGCCAAGCTCACTTTAGCCAACATCGAAAATTATTTGAACACCCTTGAAAAAGCATATCGTGAACGGCCAAGTCACGACTATGTCAGCAGTTTTGACGGTTATATTGCGAAAGCTCGTTTTTGGCGCAGTTACATCCTTGGCGACACCGAAATTCTCGGTGCCGAGATCGCCCTCGCCACTAACCGTGACCTGGACAAAGCGGAAAAGACACTCCTTGAACTACTGAAAACGCCGGAGCTCCTCACTCCGCAGAGCAAGAAAAAAACGCAGCTCCTTTTAACCGAGGTTTACTTGCGCCAAGACCAATCCACTAAAGCGCTCTTGACTCTTGCCGGGGTGCTTAATACAGATTTTAATCCAACCGCTTCCGGCGCTATGGCCGAGGCGCTTCGGATCATCAGTACCGGCGGGCCGCTCGACCCCGCCATCCCCATGGCCGGTACGCTCCGCCTCCAGCAGATTAAGACATTGATCAGCGCCGCTTACGCCTCGGACAACCGGGCTCTTTTTTCCCGGGTGCTCGCACTCTCCGATGAATTAATTATCGCCGCCCGGCCCGAAGGGGCCGATCCGACCCCAGTCGCCGAAGCCGGACAGCGGCGGCCAAACAACGGCCTTCTCGAGGACTATGAGCTCTCGATCGCCATCCAGACCCGGGCCGAAGCTTACCTCGGTCTCGATAACTTTGACACCGCCCGAGCCGACTTCGAGGCCTCAGCCTCGGTCTTCCGGACGCCGGAACCGAACAGCGTTCCCCTCAACAACTTCGCCAACCTCGGCCGCGCCGATATCTACAACTGGACAGCTATCTACAAGGAGGCGATCGAAGCTTATGAGCTGGTCCTGAAGCAACCCAACTTGACTGCTTCGGCCCGGCGGCGGGCGGAGTTAGGTCTGGCAGAAACGTATCTCCGGCAGAAACGCCTCGACCCAACCGTTGGCGCCAATACGGTGGAAGAGCTGGCGAATGCGGTCCTGACCGCCGCCAATAATATCCTCGCCGCTAAAAACAGCGAATCTTACCTCCTTCAGCGCGCTACCGAATCGAAGATCGAAGCGCTCGGCGCCCTTAAGTTGAAAGGGCGGGAAGAATTGCTCCGGATGGCCAAAGAGATGATCACCGCCAAAACCGCAGGGAAGCCGTGGACTTACCTGAAGATCGTTGACGAACTTCTCTTTATCCGCGAATTCGGCCTGGCCAAGCAATTCCTCACTGAGTTCACGCAGAAATGGCCAAATTTGGCTGAACGCGACGCTCTGACCCAGGCCAAATATCATGTCGCGCTCGCCGAGCTCGATATCTTCCAGAGAGAATACAACAGCGGTACGTTGGACAACCTGCTGGCCGCGGCCACAAAATTCTTCTCTTCCGGCCGGCAGAATGACACCTTCCTCGCCCGGCGGATCATCAGCGATCTTATTCTCTATTATAACGATGACGGCGATTACAAGGCCTCGCTCGCGCTGATCGCGGTCGTCCTCAACTCCGGCGCAACCGCCGAGGATATCCATGTCCTCTGCTCCGGCCAGCCGCTCTCCGCAGAGAATACGCCCTCGGATTCGGACAAAGAAAAGTATACCCGTCTGCTCGCCGCCGCCCAGGGAACGATCAACAAGACCGATATCCACGCTTTATTTAAGCGGATGGGTCTCGAGAAAAACTTGTGGGTCACTTTCACCAACGAACTGATCCTGGAGCAGGCCAAGATACTCCTCTACCAGAAGAACTTCGAGGCGGCGCTGGCGGCGTTTGAGGCGATCGAAAAGAAGATCGAGACGATTGGCGACGGCTCGAAGGTCGAGCTCTATTATTTCCTGGGCGAGATCTACCGCTATGGTTTGAAAGAATACGCCAAAGCCCGCGAATATTACTTGAAAGCCGAAGAGCTGGCGCAGACCCTGACCGGCGACGACGATTTCAAATATTTTGCCCTTGCCCGGATCTACTCCGGCCTGGCGATGATCAGGCGCAAAGTCAAGACGGTTACGATCCGGGAGACAGAATATACCCGGGGAAACCAACTCCTCGACCTCGCGACCCAATACGCCGCGCAAATCGAAACCGAATGGCAGATCGACGAGGCGCAAAAGAAGATCAGCGAGGCGCGGCGATCCTTGCAAACCGACTCGCCGGTCGAGCTCAGCTATAGTTATTTCTCCGACAGCGACGGGGTCGTTGAATCGCGGTTCAAACTGCGCGCCGGCTTTCCTTTCGAGTTCCCCGGCATAGGCAACAGCGAAGTCACCATCATGCCCTATTTACTGACGACCATCGACCAACGCGCTGACGCACGCCTGCAAAATTACTTTGGCGGGGTCAAGGTCAGTCCGACCGAGTGGCTAGGCTTTGACATCAATCACCGATTCGCCAGTCAGTTCCTGCAAGGGAAACGGATCCCGCTTCGTTATCTCCGTTTCCCGGACATCAGCTTCGGGACTAGGCTCCAGGGACCGGATGATATCCCAGCGATCAAGGGAGCTGTTCTTCAGGGCGATCTAGAAATGTTCTCATCCCATAAAAGAGAGATGGATACTTATCATGTCGGCGGGAGTTATCCCTTCCTTTACCAATTTTTTGAGAACGATTGGACCAACGGTTTCGCCCTGACAGGCGACTTGAGCCGCTATAGCTTCCCGTACAGCCGCTTCTTTCAGGAAAGGCTCCGGGCAAACGGCGGCATCCGGTATCAGTTCATACCACCAATGGCCGACTGGATCAATGTAAACGTGGAAGCATCACTAGTCAGGGAATCAGGGAGGGACTACTATGATGCCGGCAATGGGCGAACGGGCTATAAAAGAGTACTGGGCCAGGGCTGGGCCGGCGGCGGCGGATTGGTTTTTTCAATCCCACCATTCCCGTATATCAAGTTAAGGATTTTTGGCCGCTACGAAACAATGAGCGGCAACAATGTCAACGGCGCCCAGGTCCATGATACCAGGACCCTCAAGATTTTGGGGACTGACCTGCTGTTCGATTGGCGGTAATTAAGGAGGAGGAGAAATGGCGGAAACTTCATTAGATCCGATAAGTTATCCGGCGGCGGCCACCGCGCCAACGCCGAAAACATCCAAGAAAAAACAGGCGTTGATCACCTGGCAGCCAACGATCAACAATGAATTGAACGGTGATGAGCGCGGTTGGGAGAGAAGGACCGGGTCTAATCCGGCCCCCTTTGCCGCGGCTTTTAGGCCGGAGAACATTACTTTTAGCGATGGCATTATGCGGCTCCTTTTGAACAATAACGGCTGTCCCGTCCGCTGTGACGGCAGACAATATGTGGCCGGAGAATACCGTTCGACTGAAGAACCCTATGGCTATGGTTATTACGAAGCGCGGTTGAAAGCGCCAAAAATCACTGGAGCCATGTCGGCCAGCTTTTTTACTTATACCGGCGAATATGGCAAAAAGAACCATCACGAGATCGATTTTGAGATCTTTGGCCGTGACACAAAAGTCGTGTGGCTCAATTATTTTGTCGAAGGACGCGGGACAGAAAACCAGCAACACCAGCAATCGATTAATCTCTGGTTCGACGCCTCCGAAGATTTCCATAATTACGGCTTTAAATGGACCGAGACCGAGCTCGCCTGGTACGTTGACGGCCGGATGGTCCAGCGCGTGACGGAAGATCCAAACACTCCAGAGAGAGAAATCCCTTTTGCGCCGAGCAAGATCATGGTCAATCTTTGGCCGGGGAACAACTCACCTAAAATGATCGGTTCGCTGGGCCAGTATGTAGGCCAGAGCGGGGCCGCCGAGTACGATTGGATCAGGTATTCGACGCTAGCCGACGCGGCCGCGGCCACCAGCGGCCAACCAGCATCAACGATTGTCGCTCCACTTTCCGCCACCGTCGCTCCGCCAGCAGTTGAAATGGTGGAAGTCGAACTCCCCCCGCCGCTCTCAGAAGGAGAGCTCGCCGCTTTAAGGATCGCCGCGGCGGCACTGGGGACTCCCGAGCCGGCGACAACGATCACTACCCATAAGCTGGTAACGCTCGGCCTGGCCAGCACAAATTTTTACGGTTTTAATCGCGGTACAGTTAAAAAAAATAATGGTACATACGTTTTTTCCGCCGCCGGCGGCCAGAACCCCGGTTTCGGGATATTCGTCAATAATCTGGTCCTGCAGGGGCAGAAAAAACTGACCTTCAAGCTGGCCGGGGAGATCAAAGGGAAAGGGAATCTGGTTGTCCAACTCTACGGCAATGACCAATTCAAGCCGCTGGCCATCCGCGAGAATCTTGTCCCAGACGGAGAAATCTCGGTCAACTTGGGAGCGAATGTCGAACGGGTCAAGAAGATCCAGTTTATCCTGCGGGACAACAATGGCAATTGCGAACTGCGGATCAGCGATCTTCGGTTCGAATAAAGCCCAAAAAAAGTGAAATTTTTGGGATAACTTGACGATAAATATATGGAGAATGTAAGGAGGAAAACAATATGAGTGGATTATCAGGAGTCAACAGGGAACCAGGCGTTTGGCAAACAGCTTATGCGTATTGGAAAAAAGAGCTGGCAAACGAAGCTATCGACCCAAAGAAGGTCAGCACGACTGATGCGATGCTTGGCACCATGGCGGTCCCTTTAGCTTTGTTTTTTTCTAGCCTTCCTTATGGCTGCGACAGTGAGAGTGATTCATCGGCTGATCAGGCCTGCAACTCCGAGGGGGGAGCCAATCCAGTCCTGACTTCCAGTGGGATCAACGCCCAGCCGGCGAAGGTTAGCGCCGCCGATTTTGCGCGGCCGGAAGGAGTGCAAATCCGCTACACGCCCGAATCAACACCGTTCGCCACTTCCTGCGACGGCAGCATCGATCAAATCGACTTTAACTGCCAGATTGAACAAGCCGAGCATGAGGAGATCATCGACTACGGCAACTTTGATGCCACCATCACTTTCTATGAAAAGCCGGTCTCCAACATCCAATGTACTGCAACGGACAAATGGGGAGAGACAACTTTCGTGCTTTATCCGCCGGAGGTCACCTCAACTTCCGTCGATCTGCCGCTGGCCGGTATCAAAGCCAACAGTTCCGCTCTGTCCGGAACGCCGGTAGAGTTTCAGGCCATTAACCCTGACGAAAGTGTCTACTCTTATCTCTGGGAATTCGGCGACGGGACAAGTCTCGTTGGCCCCGTGGTCAGCAAGACCTACGCGGTCGCCCCAGGAACAATGGAAACTTACAATATCCGGCTGACCGTGTCGCGGATCGATGACCCAACAGTCCACAGTTCGGCCATGCAAAGCATCGTTATCTACACGGAAGCCGATCTGCCGCTGGCCGGCATCAACGCTGTCAGTAAGGCTTTGTCCGGAACACCTGTAGAATTTCAGGCCGTTGATTCTGATGAAAGCGCCTACACCTATCTCTGGGAATTCGGCGACGGAACGAACGCGACAGGGGCCGTGGTTAATAAGACCTACGCGATCATCCCGGGGACAATGGGAACCTACACTGTCCGGTTGACCGTGTCGCGAATCGACAACCCATCAGTCCACAACGCCGTCACTCAAGGGATTCTCATCTATACGGAGTAAAAAATGCCACCCATTGCAGAAAAAACAAGAGCGGCCGGTTATACGCTACCAAAAAGGATAGCGGGCGCGCTCCTCCCCGGCCCTATTTCACGTAAGCTCGGTTTCCAGTCGTTGCCGCTGCCAACCTCAATGGTTCTCGGCAACAACGGGAGACCCAGCATCACTCAAGTCAACCCGGATACTCTCGCAGCAGAACTGATCCCCGCTAAGATTGAGTCAGAAATAATCGAAGCCAAGGTGAGGTTCCAGGCCGAATTTCCGGAGGGAAAATGGGGCAAAACAAAAAAATATTTGGATTTTGCCACTTACATCGGCCTGACAGCGTTAACCGCTTATTCCGCTCTGCAAATAGGCGCGGCAATTTGTCTGACGTTCTCTTCGGCGACTGCGCCAACAGCCATTCTTTGGTCGTTCGGCCTTGTTACTCCTTTGGCTTTCGGCTTCCTAACTGCGCTAGCCACATTTCTTGTCCGGCAGGCGAAAAAAAAGTTTTTCGGCCTGGGTGACGATCCGGTCAAGCGCGAAGTGTTCGCCCGGCTAATAATGCGGGATAAAAGCCGTACGGTACTTGATCGCCTGCCCAAGGAACGACGGCATGCTTTGCGGAATATTATCGAGGCGATAGAGTTTGAAAAAGATTACAACCATGAGCGGCCTAATCCTACCTTACTTCAATTCCACTTAACGAAGCTTGATCCGGCGATGAATATACACAAAAAACTTACGGCCCGACAGGCCGAAGACGCACGGCGCGCCGCGGAGAAAAAGGCCGCGGAGGAAGCGCGCCAGCGGGCGAAAGATGGTGAGGAAGCGGGCGGCAAAACAGAAGAAACCGGCGGAACGGATAAAACAGGGAACGAACAAAAAGGTCATCGCCAATTTTTTACCGGCCGCTATGCTTTAATGGAAGAAATAGGCGCCGGCGCAATGGGCCGCTGGCTAAGAGCGGAGGAT
>JAQVPA010000001.1 GCA_028702315.1 Candidatus Margulisiibacteriota bacterium | reverse complement strand
CCAATCTTTTCCGCAACAGTGATCTCCTGACGACCGGCTTGGCCAGTCCCGAAGGACTCCGGTTCACTTATCTTGACACGACCGGCGAAGCAACCGCGACCAAGCAAAACATGAGAAGCATCCGCGTTCTGTTAACCCTCACCTCCGGGACACAGCGGACAACCCTCGAATCGTCCGCCAGGATCAGGAATTTGAGATGAAACGTGGACAAGTAATAATCGCGGCGGTTTTTGTCATTATTATCGTCGCTCTCCTCGGTTTTGTGATCGCGGGCATGCTCTCTACCGAAAGTTTTTCCGTGGTCAAAAATCTGCACGGCATCCAGGCTTTAAATATTGCCGAAGGGGGATTGCGCTTCACTATCACAACTTCACTGGCGGCCGACAGTGATTATTCCGACAACGTCGATTTTGGGCCGGTGGCGCTTGGCAACGGCAGTTTCTCCGTCCATTACACTTACAAAGAAGAAAAAAACTGCTCGGTCGAAGTAACCGGCACGGTCCAAGGGATCAGCCGGACAGTGCGAAGTGGGTTTAGAAATGGGGGTGGAAGTTTCGGTGGTAGCCTCCCTTTTAACGTGCAATATATCCAATATTCCGGCGGAGGCGGCGGCGCTACCTTGACAGTAAATGGTGACGCCCGCATTTACGGTGATTATTACTACAACGGGCCGATCGCCATGGAAGGGTCCGCCCAGCAGGAAGATGGGACAATTTACAGCACTAGCATTTCTACTTCAGGGACCGCCGGCTACGCTTCCTGGGAAGCAGCGCCACCGGTTGACATGCCCGCTTGGGAAAACACCTATTACGACAATATTTTAACCGCGACCAACAGTTCCGCGGCCAGCAGTATCACTTTTAATTCCTCAAATCCGATCAATCTCGCTGGACAAACTCTTTATTACCGGTCGATCACAGTCGCTTGGGGAGCCTCGATCACCGGTCCCGGCACGCTGGTCGCCACTGGAAAGCCGTCTGGCACCGGCGATATTACTGTTAACTATGGGCAAGGGGTTGGATCAGGGGTCAAGTTTATTGCCAATGATGATTTTATCTATTCCGGCGGATCTAGCTTCACAAACAGTGTTGAAGTTTATGCCAAAGGCGACGTCCAAATCCTTAATGGTTTGACCGTCCCCGCCGGTAGTTTGCTTTACACCAGCGGCGAAGGGACTGTCGGCCTGGATCTGGAAGGTCCCGTCACGGCAACTATGCTGGCGCCTTATGGGACAGTCACAACGGCCGGAGGTTGGGATATTTATGGTTTGATCTTTTGCAACACAATGGATCCGGGGGACAGCGGTACGATCAGCGGGGCGATCATTTGTTACTCGCCGTCAACGATCGGTGGGTCGGTCCATCTGATAGAAGATGCTAGTTATTTACCGCCGAGCGTTACTGGTTTGGAGGGGGACGACACCACCAGTTCGTTCGAAGTTTCCGGCTGGCAAGAAGTTTATTAATTCCGGTTTGACAAATCACGTTTATCCTCTATAATTACTGCAAATGCCGAGTGGAAGAGCAATCCTTGGAATAGACCTTCGTGTGACCTCGGTCAAAGTCGTTGAGATCGAGAAGCAGGAGAAGGATTTTACCCTGAAAAATTGGGGGATGACCGAAATCCCCTACCAGCTGATCGACAAGCATCCCCAATTAGAAGACGCTAAAGCCGACGCCCTGCGCAAGCTGATCGAAACGCACAAGATCGCTTCGCGCGACGCGGTCGTGGTCGCCGGCGGCAGCGATACGTTCGTCAAGCTCTACACCCTCGCTCATCTCCCAAAAACCGAGGCCGCCCAGGCAATCCAGTGGAAGCTGGCCGAAGAGACCACTTATCCGATCGAAGAAGCACTCTTTGATTTTTACCCGATTGAACGAAGCAATGTTATCACCGAAAAGGTCGATTTTGTCACTGCCTGCATCAACCGGAAAACTTATAATGAAGCCCAGTATATCCTCGCCAAGGCTGGCCTCCGGCTCGCCGGCATCACCGTCCTCCCCGACGCGTTGCAAGAACTATACCGGCCCGAGTTGGCCAAAGCCGAAGCCAAGATCGTGTCGATCATCTACATGGGAAAACGGACAACCAATATTAGCATTTACCGAAACGGGGAATTTGAATTCAACCGTGAATTGAACATCGGGGGAGAAAATATTACCCGCGCCATGTCCGGCATTCTGGTCTCGCCCGAAGGTAAAGTCGAAGTTACCCCGGAGGAAGCGGAAAAGATCAAGACCGAATACGGCATCCCAATCGACCTGGAAAACTACCCCAAGCTCGGCGACATCCCACTTGTCCAGCTGCAAGCAATGGTCCGGCCGGCGTTGGAAAAAGTGCAAAGCGAAGTCGCCCGGACCTTTGAATATTACAAAGGCCAGACCGGCGAAGGAGCGATCAGCCAGATTATCTTGACCGGTGGCAGTTCCATGACCCCGCATTTAAAAGAATTTTTAAGTACCGGCCTCGGCATCCCGATCATTACGCCCGAACCGGTGGCCAAGCTTAATCCCCGGCTCTCTTCGGCGCTGGGCGCAGCTATTTCCGGCGCGGAAAAAATAAACCTGATGCCGGAAGAGATAAAATACAAATGGAAGATCTTGACCCAAAAACTCCTCAAACCTCAATTGATGATCTCAATTTTTTCCGGCCTGCTGGTCGTCCTTTATTTATTCTTCTGGCTGCAAGCCCTTGGGCTGCGGTTGGAGCTAAACAGGATCAATCAGCAATTAGATAATTATAAACCAAAGCTGGCGCGGCTCAACACCATTGAACAGGCGTCCAAAGAGGAAGAAAGAAAGCGCTTGGCGGCAAAAAGCTATGAACAGACCCGGATGAAAATGCCCCGGGTTTTCGAAGAGATCAGCCTCCGCATCCCCCAAAGCGTAACGCTGAATAGTATGCACCTGACCGTTACCGATTTCCATGCCTGGGGCATTGTCTTTAAAAAGAACGAAGCGGCCGAAACCGTTCTCTCGCGGTTTGTCCTTGGCCTCTCACTGTCGCCGATTTTCGAGAACGTCAAGCTCGTCCAAGCGACCCGCAACAACGAATACGCGACTGAAGCGTTCAATTTTGAATTGATCGGGAAGATAAAGAACTGATATGCCAAGCGTAAAATTATCGGACCGGGAAAGAAACTTACTGATCGTCACGGTCGGCTTTGTGATCTTTTATCTCTTTTACCAATTCCTTTTGACCCCGGTCTGGAAAGAGATCGGCAAGCTTAAAGACAGCGCCCGCGAAAAACGACTGGAGCTCAAAGTCGCGGAGGGGAAAATCCGGATCCTGCAGGCGATCGAAAAGGAAGTCGGCATTATTCCGATCAGGACGGAGATCCCGCGGGAAGAAAAGGCGCTGGAAGCCTTAAAGATCATTTCGCAAGCGACTGCTAAATCCGGTCTTAACATCAGTTTTATCAAACCGCTTCTCGAAGAGGGGGGGGACGGGATAAAATTCGACCTTTCCTGTTCCGGGAAATATAAGAACTTGTATAATTTCCTGTCGATCCTTTTCCGGCTGCGGGTTTTGGTCATGATCGACTCGATGGATATTACTTCGAGCGGCGGCAGCTCGCCAACGCTCGACCTGAAAATTTCATTAACAACCTATTATTAAAAAGGAGAAGAAAATAGACATGGCCAGGCGGCTTTTGATCATTGCTCTGTTGCTCGTTTCGCTGGGGTACGCGTGCTACACGTACTGGCCGGTCCTGTTCCCAACCCCTAAGGCGGTCCCAGCGGTAAGCTCTGCCCCGGCACCGGGCGCGCCGGCCGGCCAGGCCGCGTCAATGGAGGCCAATCAGTTAGCACAACAAGAGTTGGAAATGTTTCTGCCGACGATCGAAGCCAAAATGGCCGATCCGTTTGCGATCAGGACAACCGTTCTGGCCAAAGCGGAAGCGCCGCCGCCGTCGGAAGAAAACACCCGCCCGGGAGAGAAAAGAGCGGCGCCGCCGGAACCAAAATTGGAAGGGATTTGGTACGAAAACGATCTCAAGGTCGCCTTTATTTCCGGGCAGACCGCGTCCGTCGGCAACCAGGTCATGGGCTGGACTGTTACGTCGATTTCCAAAGAGAGAGTAGTACTGCAAAAAGGCTCAGCGACTAAAACGTTAAAATTGGAGGTAAGATAAAAATGTCTAAGATCAAATCAGTTTGGATAAGAGTGATTGGGCTGCTGGTCGTTTTAACGTTTGTTGCCTTGGCCGGGGTGGCGCTGGCAAAGGAATCGGTGAACGTCAGTTTTGCCAAGGGAAAGGTCTATCTAAATCTCAAGGACGCCGACATTAAAAGCGTTCTGCAGATCTTTGCTAAAGCAACCGGCTCCAACATCGTCGCCAGCGACGACGTAACCGGAAAAGTCACGGTCACTTTCTCCGGTATTCTTCCCAAAGACGGCCTGGAAGCCGTTTTGCGGACCAAAGGGCTCGACTGGTTCGAGGACCACGGCACAATCTTTGTCTCGGGCAAGAAGATACTGCGCACCTACTACCTGGCCAATGCCAGGCCAAGCGACCTGCAAACAACCTTGACTGCTGTCCTCCCCGCCGGCAGTATCGTGACCGCCGACGACAGTTACAACGTATTAGTCATCCAGACCACGTCCGATTACCTCCCCCGGCTGGAAAAGCTGATCAACGAGCTTGATGTCCTTTGCCCGCAAGTAATGATCGAAGTTAAAATGATCCAGGTCAACGACGGCCTCGGCGGCACGCTCGGACTGGACCTCAACTACACAAAAAACACCGGCGTAACCACCGGTAATGTCCAGACTACCGGCCAGGCCAATAGAGCCTTAACTAGTTCGGGCACCGCCGACAGCACCGCCCAAGGCTTTTACGCCCATGTCTTGTCGATCTTCTCCACCGGCAGTCTGGAAGCTTTCCTCTCGGCGCTGGCAGTTGACACCAAATATGATATCGTGGCCACGCCCCGCTTAACAACTTTAAGTAATAAAGAAGCCCGCCTTTTGATCGGTAGCAAGCTCGGCTACAAGACTAGCATCGTTACCCAAACCTCAACGACCCAGCAGGTTGAGTTCCTCAACGTCGGCACCCAACTCGTTCTCACCCCGACCGTCTCCAAAAACGGCTATATCCGCATGAGGGTCTCACCCAAGATCAGCGAAGGCCAGGTCGTCAACGACCTCCCTCAAGAAGATACGACCGAGACGCATAACGAGGTCACCGTTAAGGACGGCCAGACTTTTGTCATTGGCGGGCTGATGAAAGAAAAAGATGTCCAAACCGATTACGGGCTCCCTTTCCTGATGGATATTCCCTTTCTCGGCTCGCTTTTCCGGCGGACCGTTACCAGCAAAACCAAATCGGAACTGCTGGTTTTCGTCACGCCGCATATCCTGACAGCAGAATATCTGGAAACCATCTCCCCGACGGTTGAGGGATTAAAGAAAAAAGCGGAAGCCCGGGACGCCCGGCTTATTCACTAGCGGCGGCGCGCGTCATTAGAGCGGAGATCGCTTGATAAGGGTCTTTGTTCTCATATAGGATACCGTAGACTTGTTCGGTTATTGGCAACGGGACTTGATGCCTTTTCCCCAGTTCTCTGGCGGCAACCGCAGTCGGTACCCCTTCAGCAATATCTTTCATCGTTTTTAAGATTTCGGACAGTTTTTTCCCTCGGGCGATCTGTTCGCCAACAGTATGGTTGCGCGACAGCCGGCTGGAACAAGTAGTGATCAGGTCCCCCATCCCCGACAAACCGGCAAATGTCTCCTGTTTTGCCCCCAGCGCGGCACCAAGCCGGGTGATCTCCGCTAATCCCCTGATCATCAGGCCAGCCTTGGCGTTATCGCCCAGCCCCAAGCCATCAACCACTCCGGCGGCGATCGCCACCACGTTTTTTAAGGCACCACCCAACTGGACCCCCACAACATCATTATTTGTGTAAACACGGAACCTCGGCGACATCAACATTGACTGGATCTTTTTCGCCGCCTCGGCATAACCAGAAGCGGCAACGGCCGCCGCCGGCAACCCCTTGGCAATCTCGGCCGAAAGGTTTGGCCCGGAAAGAACGCAGAGGTTCTCTTGTTTTGTCTCCTCGGCAATGATCTCCAGAGGCAATTTCAAGCTTTTTTCTTCGATCCCCTTCCCCGCCACGACCAGGACGGCTGATTCGCTGATCGCCATAGCGGCCTGCCGGGCGACAGAACGGAGATGCTGGGTCGGCACGACAAAATAGTATGCGTCCCGCCCCTTAAGGTCGGCAAAGTTGGTCGTGACATCAATCATTTCGGGAAGGGGGAAGCCAGGCAGGAACCTTTTGTTTTCCCTGAATTCTTTAACTTCGGCCACCAGTTCTTTTTCAAACGCCCAAAGCGTTACCTGGTGTTTGTTCTCCGCCAACAGCAGGGCCAGGGTCGTCCCCCAGGCGCCAGCGCCGATAACCGCAACTCGGCTCATCCCTTTTCTCCCAGCTTTTTTTCTGTTCCAGTCAATAAGCGTTTAATGTTCGGCAAATGGCGGATCAAGATAAAAACCGCGATAATAAGAGTTACCCAAACATATGGTAACGGTTTATGATAAAGATACATCAGCAGGGCCGCGGCAAACGGGGTAATGATCGAGCCGACCGAAACGTAACGGGTCACGCCGATCAAGCAAGCGGCCAGCGCCACCGAGAGCAAAAATACGCCAGGAGCGATCCCGGCCAGCACACCTAATCCTGTTGCCGCCCCCTTGCCCCCGTTAAAGCGGAGAAAGACCGAATACATGTGGCCCAAGACCGCCGCTGTCCCCAAAAGGAGGACCATCAATGGGTCGCCGCCAATCCAATAACCAAGATAGACCGCCAAGAAACCCTTCAAAAAATCGAGGATAAAGACTACGGCTCCCGGCCCCGGGCCGAGCGTCCGCAAAACATTGGTCGCGCCAATGTTGCCGGAACCTTGCTGGCGGATATCAATATTCCAAATTTTAGCGATCAGAAGGCCAAAAGGGATGGAACCAAGCAAATAGGCCAAACCAACGAATATTACAGGCATGAATGTATTCTACTGTACTTGAAAAATGACGTCAAGGCTGCTACAATTTTACCCATGTCGATACCGATAAATGACGCCAAGGCGGGAATGTCCGTCGTCCTGGATAACCAGCTGCTCCGGGTGGTGGAATACCACCTCCAACGGGCCGCCCAGCAGAGCTGGATCAAGATCCGCTTCAAAAACATGCGAACTGGGGCAATCACTGAGCGCTCTTTTAAGCCTGGAGCCAAGATCGAACCAGCCCACATCGATTATAAACCGATGCAATTCCTCTATTCCGACGGCGACGCTTTCCATTTTATGGACCAGACTACTTTTGAACAGATCGCCGTGCCGGCAGTTAAAGTCGGCGACGCATCAAAGTACCTCAAAGAAGGCTTTCTGGCGAACCTTTCTTTCTTTGGTGAAGAGCTTCTTGATGTCGATCTCCCGGCCACGGTCGAACTCAAAGTTACGGAAACGTCCCCCGGCTTCAAAGGGGACACGGTTTCGGGCGGCAAGCCGGCAACAATGGAAACCGGGGTCGTCATCCAAGTCCCGTTTTTTGTTAACGTCGGCGACACCTTGAAGATTGATACCAGGGAAGGAAAATATCTTGGCAGAGCTTAGAATCCGTCCATTTGACATTGGTCATTGGACATTTGACATTACACCGGAGGTGTCCAATGGCTGATTTCGAAGTACTCAAGAAGCTGATTCAGATGGTCAAGGATGAAGATGTCAGTTGCCTGTCGATCGAAGAAAAAGGGATAAAATACGAAGTGCGCAGAGAACGCGCCCCTTCCGGCCCAGTTGCCCAACCAGTTTCCGTTTCCATCCCCGCTTCACACCCTGCCCCCACCACCAAAGAACCATCCGAAGAAGCAGGCTTGCTCGCTATCACTTCGCCGATGGTCGGAACTTTTTACCGCTCCCCATCACCCGAAGCTCCGCCGTTCGTTAATATCGGAGACGAGGTCGAACCAGGTAAAGTCGTCTGCATCGTTGAAGCCATGAAGCTGTTTAATGAGATCGAATCGGATATCCGCGGCAAGATCGTCAAGATTTTGGCCGAGAACGGCAAATCAGTTGAGTACGGACAGAAATTATTCCTCGTTAAAAAGGGCTAAGTTCGCCGCTAACGATCAAAATGTTATTTTGAGAAGAAAAGCATCTGCAACGCGATCACGATCAGGTAACCGGCAAAGATCCTCTTTAAAATAATATCCGGCACCGGCTGGGCAAAGACCGCCCCAATATATCCGCCTATCAGGAATCCGATCGCGATCAAAGCGGCAAATTTGAGATTAACATTCCCTGCCTGCCAATATTTAACTGCCGCCAGCGCGCCGACCGGCAGAAGCAGGGCGACGATCGACGTCCCTTGCGCCATATGCTGGGTCATTTTGTAGATCAAGAGGAGAGCGGGGATCATGATGGTGGCGCCGCCGATCCCGATAAAGCCGCTTAAGCCCCCCGCTAACAAACCAATGATAAAAAGGGTCGCGATCTCCATTATTTTAAAAATTCCCGGACAAATTGGTTGACAATCTTCCCGTCGGCGCCGGGTGCTTTCTCTTTCATCGCTTTCATCACGTTCCCCATATCCTTGATCGCAGCAGCGCCGGTCTCGGCGATTACTTGCTGGACCAGCGACTTGATCTCTTCCGGGGAAAGTTCTTTCGGCAGATATTCTTGGACGACTGTAAGCTCCTTTTCCACCGTGCTAACTTCAGCTGTCCGGCCGATCTTCTTGAACTCTTCGATCGAATCTTTAAGCCCTTTGCCATATTTGGTAATGATCTTGACGACCTCCGCCTCCGGCAGGTCGCCGCGGGCGTTGACATTGAGCACTTTGCTCTTCATCATCCGAATGACGCCGAGACGAAACTCATCCTTCGCCTTCATCGCCGCCTGCAGGTCCTTATTGATCTTATCTAATAATTCGCTCATTTTGCCTGTTCTCCTCCCTCGCCCCAGTTATCCTTCGGGATATCGTCGATGACCACGATCACTTTTTCCGGCGGGCAGCCGACCGTGGCGCAAACGGCGTCGGTCACCTTTTTGATCAGCTTTTTTTTCGTCTCTTTGTCGCGCCCGGCCCATAAACCGATATTTACAATTGGCATAATTAAATTTTACTCTCACTCTAATTCATCGTCAAGCCGCTTGACCGCTATGTTATAATCGAAAAAATGAAAATTACCCTTTACCCTCACCCGCTAACGCAAAGCGTTCCCCCCTCTCCCAGGGGGAGAGGGAAAAAAGTGCGGTTAGTTCCGAACCCTCTCCCTTTGGGAGAGGGGGGTATATTAAGCGCCAGCGGGTGAGGGCTAAAGCCAAATGCTTAGGAAAACACTATCTTTTCTTATAATTTTTTTTCTTGCCGCTTCGGCCCAGGCGTTAAACCGGGCTGGGCTGGAACAAAGATTATCGCGGCTGACCGCGACGGTCGAAAGCCGGGTCGGTGTCGCGTTCATCGATCTCAAGAGCGGCTGGTCATTTTCGGTCAACGGCTCGCGCGAATTCCCCGCCGCTTCGATCGGCAAAGTCCCGGTCATGGCAGCCGCTTACCATTATTATGACTGCGGCGCGTTCGACATCGAAAAACGGGTCATGTTCCGGGAAAGCGATAAGCTGGAAGGGGCCGGCGTCCTCCGCTGGATGAAAGGCGGGCGGGAATACTCGCTCTGGAACCTGATGCGGCTGATGATCACTCTCTCGGACAATACCGCGACCCGCCTCGTCGTCAATGCCGTCACTCTCCCATCGATCGAGGCCTATGTTAAAAGTATCGGCCTCAAACAGACCCGGATCGTCGACCCAACGATGCTCGTCGAACCCCCCGATCCGAACAATAACCTGACCTCCCCCTGGGATATGGCGAAGCAGTTCTCATTGATCCATAATTGCCGCGGTTTTTCCAAAAAGTCGGCCAAACAGATGATCGCCTGGCTGAATTACCAGCGCTACCGCTGGGGGATCTGGCGCGGCGTGCCGCCGGGAACCTACGTCGCCAACAAGACCGGCCAACTGGAGGGGATATTGAACGATGCCGGCATTATTTACACGAAAAAGGGGAATTATGTTCTCTCTATTTTTACCTATGGCTTCAAAAAGCAGCGCGACGCAAGATTATTGATCAATGATATCTCCAGGATAACATATGAAGAATATACTGGGGAAAAGGTTATAAAGCGGAAATTATCGCGTCGGCCATCTGCGAAGTGGAAGCGGCCGTCGGGTCGTCGCGGTTCGGTTTCAAGTCGTAAGTCACGGACTTACCGGCGGCGATAACCTTGGCAACAGCGTTATCCAACTTTTTAGCCGCCTCTTTCTCGCCTAAATAATCGAGCATCAAAACAGCCGACAAGATCATCGCGACAGGGTTAACTTTGTTCTGGCCAGTGTATTTAGGAGCTGAACCATGAATTGCTTCAAAAACCGCGATCCCCTCCCCCAGGTTCGCCCCCGGGGCAATTCCCAAACCACCGATCAAACCGGCACAAAGGTCTGACAAGATGTCACCATAGAGATTAGGCAGACAGAGAACATCGTAAAGTTCCGGCTTCTGGACCAGCTGCATGCACATGTTGTCAATTAAACGCTCTTCATATTCGATCTTGCCGGCGTATTCTTTGGCGACTTCCTGCGCGGCTTTAAAGAACAAGCCGTCGGTGAATTTCATGATATTGGCTTTGGAGATCGCCGTTACTTTCTTCCGGCCGTGCTTCACCGCGTATTCGAACGCGAATTTAACGATCCGTTTTGAACCCGAGATCGAGATCGGTTTGATTGAAATGCCGGAATCCGATTTTATTTTCTTTTTACCCAGCTTCTCAATTTCAGAAATCAAGGACTTTGTTTCCGGTTTCCCTTCTTCAAATTCAATGCCGGCGTAGAGATCTTCCGTATTTTCCCTGACAATAACCAGGTCGATGTTTTCGTATCTTGAACGAACTCCTTTATATGATCTGGTCGGGCGAAGGCAAGCATAGAGATCGAGCTCTTTGCGAATAGCAACGTTAACCGAGCGGAACCCGGTCCCGATCGGCGTCGTCAGCGGCCCTTTCAGGGCGATTTTGTTTTTTCTGATCGAATCTAAAGTGGAATCCGGCAGCGGCGTCCCGTATTTTTTGATGATATCGGCGCCGGCTTCGGCGATTTCCCAGTCGATTTTGACACCGGTCGCGTCGACACAGCGCCGCGCCGCGTTCGAAACTTCCGGCCCGATCCCGTCGCCGGGTATTAAAGTGATTTTATGAACCATAAAAACATTCCCTATCAAAATAATCTGAAATTATCACCAATAAGCACCGATACATTATAGCAATATTTAAGAGTCGGGTAAAGATACGATAGGAGGGCAATAAAATGAGCTTAATGACTATAGGGTCAATAAAATCGGGATCGAATCAAAAAGCTGTTACGCTAAAAGGGGCAGGGAAAACGGTTTTAGGGGCCGGGAAAGCGGCCGGAAAATATATAATAAATTCTACTTTGAGAAACACGGATTTTCTTGTTCCAACAGCGATGTGGTTCTCATTAAATTCAGCCCAGACCATGTTTCCTGATTTCTATGTCCCCGACTATTTAAAAAACAATCCTTTTAGTGGTTATTCGAGCCCTCCACTCAGCTTTTTGCCCTCATGTTTATATTTATTGTATAGCAGCGGGGCTTCGGTCTTAACTTCAGTCGCTAAAATAATTGTTGATCCAAAAGAAAAGATATTGTTGAGCAACAGCGGTAATTCAGGATATTTGGCAGAGGGCACAGTTAGTTTACTCAAAGGCGCCTTTATATCTATGATAGGGTTAATTAGCGCTATCACTGCTGCGCACGAAGGTTTTTCGCCCAATTATGGAGCGGTAATTGGCATGACTATAGCAACCTTATTGCCCGGGGTTAGCATTATTAGAAGCGGATATCCCTTCCCGTATCGGCGGTCGTTTTATCTTTCACTAATATCGCGTTAGATATGGGGCGGCCTTGAGGAAAGGCTGTCTCCATAGAAGAACCGGGGCGCGGTTTACCGACCAACCAAGATTTCTGCCCGTTGGGATACTTAATATACTGTTGGACGTCGGCGCTCAAGCCAAGCAAGATCGCCTCACGCGTTTGCAGTTGCATTAAAATATCAGTAATATCTTTTGGGGAACATTCTAATGCCTCTTTCGGATCACCAGCCATCGCCAAAAAAATAAAATCCCCCCTAATATCCAAGCCAACGGCCGCTATCGCGGCGATTTTTGGGTAGGCCCAAGGAACTTGGTTCGGTTTAATGGGCGGATACGCCTCTTCAGTTGGGGAAAGAACTTCCAGGCAATCACGGATCAAAACCGGGCCATAAATCCCGTTGCTGAACACAAGCGGCTCTTTTAGTTCGCCGGCCGCGAACAAGAGGTAATTTAAGCCGCGTTTTTTTTCATCAAAAACAAAAAATGGGAATTTTCCCTCTAAGGGGTATTTCTCTTTCGCGTGAATACCGGGGGCTTCTCTTTTTATCACTTCGCCATCGGCAACGATCACGCTATTGGGCGCCCAGAGCCCATTAGTCTCTCCACAACAAGCAAAAACAACTTCGCTGTCCACGATTTCCACCAACCGTTTGCCGGGGGGCGCTTTATAGGTTAAGCCTGGAGCTGGTGGTTTGCCAGTCACATTTTGATCAACAAGAGTAAATCGGCTAAAATCATAATAAGGCGCCTCGGGATGATGATAGAGGGTAACAGAAGCGCGTTCGGGATCAACAATGACTGCTTTCCCCTGCGCCCGGCGCACGCCTTTAAGCTCCACATTTATCACGGTTTTAACCGCGGAATTATTTGCTCTCCCTTTCTTGCATATTGGATCAACCGCCAAATTAAAATATTGATATATTGGCATCTATGTAATACTCCAGCACGATTTTCATATATTTATCGTCACATTTCAAAGATAATTTCGCTCTTTTAATATCTTTGTTCTTTTCTCTTTGCTTGCTAAAGTCGAATGACGAAGACAGTCCTTCATGGTAAAATTAAAGAGATGAAATCCCTTAAGAACAAGAAAATCGCCGTTCTCTGCGGCGGACGCTCCGGCGAACGCGAAGTTTCCCTTCGTTCCGGCAAAAGGGTCTTCGATTCCTTAAAGAAGCAGAAGTTCAATGTGATCAAGCTCGACCTTGAAGATAACCTGATCGCCACGCTAAAAAAGAAGAAGATCGATCTTGTCTACATTGCCCTCCATGGCCGCTGGGGCGAGGATGGCTGCGTCCAGGGACTGCTCGAAGTTGCCGGCATCCCTTATACCGGCTCAAAAGTCTTGGCTTCCGCCCTGGCGATGAGCAAACTCGCCGCCAAGAGGATATTCGATTCCGTCGGTATTCCGACGCCCCGCTACATGGAGATCGACAAACAGACCGACATCAAGAAAACAGCCGACAAGATCAGGCGCGTCTTCCCTTTCCCGCTCGTTATTAAGCCGGTTTCCGAAGGGTCGAGCCTTGGCGTTTCGATCGCCAAGGAGAGCGATGACCTGGAAAAGATACTGCAAAAGACCGTTAAAGAGTTCAAGGATGTTTTTGTCGAAGAATTCATCAAAGGAAAAGAGGTGACGGTCGGCATCATCGGAAAAGACGATGACCTGCAAGCCTTGCCAATCCTCGAGCTCGCGCCAAAAAAAGAATTCTACGATTTTGAAGCTAAGTATACTTCGGGCATGACCGAATTTATCCTCCCCGCCCGTTTGCCATCGGCGCTTTACAAAAAGACGCAGGCCACAGCGTTGGCCGCCCACCGGGCGCTCGGCTGTTACGGTGTTTCCCGGGTCGACATCATCGTTTCGTCCGACCATATCCCGTTTGTCCACGAAGTTAATTCCATTCCCGGCATGACCGAGCACTCCGACCTGCCGGCCGAGGCAAAGCACGCAGGGATCTCGTTCGATGAACTGGTGGTAAACATCCTTGAAAGCGCGTACTAAAACCCGAAAAAAGCGGAGCCCCCGCTTCCGCTTTTTTCTTTCCCTGGTTTTTGGTTTTCTGTTCTGTATTTGTTTATATTACTTTCTCTCCCTCCCCATCTGGGAAATAACCGAGGTCGCGGTCAACGGGACAAACATGCTTTCCGCCAACGAAATCAAGAACCTTTCTGGTATCCCACTGGGGGAAAATTTATTCTTCACCAGCTTTGCGCGGACCAGGAATAATTTAAGGCGGATCACGGCAATTGAACGCTTCCACCTTTACCGGCTCCCGCCCGGCACGGTCATTGTTTCCATCACCGAAAGAAAGCCGATCGCGGTTGTTCTCTTGGCCGGCAAGTCAGCGGTCGTTGACAAGAATGGCTACATCCTCAACCGGAACTCAAACCTTTCGCTTAACGTTCCGAACATGACCGACTTGCCGGTTGTGGCCGGCCTCGGCAGCCGCGAAGTGATCGATGACGAGAAGATCGACCCCAAAGCCTCCCACTTGATCGCCGATATAATTATTGAGCTCTCCAACCTGCTCGGGTCAAAACATATTTCGCTTGAGACCGGGGGGTTCGAGAAGATATCTTTCTTGCTCGACGACTTGCTCCGGATCAAGGTTGGCCGGGACGAAAATATTCCCCGAAAAATGGAGGTTTTCAAGGCACTCCTGGCGAAGGTCAGCGATAATTGGTCCAAGGTCGAATATATTGATGTCCGCTATCCGAACAACCCTGTTATTAAGTTTAAATAGTTGACTTGCTTTTGACTTCGGCTATTGCTAAAATAATGCCACTATGGCAACAACAAAAGAGAACGGGCAAGGCTTCGCGACGATCAAGGTTTTTGGGATCGGCGGCGGCGGGACCAACGCCGTCAACCGGATGATCTCGGGCGGCGTTAAGGGAGTCGAGTTCTGGGGCTGTAACACCGATCTTCAGGCGCTCAATGTTTCCCTCTCCGACCACAAACTTCAATTGGGAATGAAGCTGACGCGCGGCCTCGGCGCCGGCTCCAACCCCGAGATCGGGCAAAAAGCGGCCGAAGAAAGCCGCGAAGATATTAAATTAGCGCTCGAAGGGGCCGACATGGTCTTTTTGACTGCCGGCATGGGAGGCGGGACCGGCACCGGCGCCTCTTCGGTCATTGCTGAAGTTGCCAAAGAGCTTGGCTGCTTGACCGTCGGCGTCGTCACCAAGCCGTTCCGCTTTGAAGGGCCGGTCAGGATCTCCCAAGCTGAATCAGGGATCGCCCTCCTCAAGGAAAAAGTTGACGCCTTGATCGTTATTCCCAATGATAAACTCCTCCAGGTCGTGGAAAGAAAAACTTCCATTATCGAAGCTTTTAAAATTGCTGACGATGTCTTAAGACAGGGGGTTAAAGGCATTTCCGACTTGATCACTGTTCCCGGGTTAATCAACCTCGACTTTGCCGACGTCCGGACGATCATGTACGAGGCCGGCTCGGCGATGATGGGGATCGGGACAGGCTCGGGCGAGAACCGGGCGGTCGCGGCGGCCGAAGCGGCCATCTCTTCGCCGCTGCTTGAAGAGACGATCACCGGTGCGAAAGGGATTATCTTCAACGTTACCGGCGGTTCCGACCTAACGCTTTATGAAGTTAATGAAGCGGCCGAGGTCATTTACAATGCCGGCGATCCCGATGCCAACATCATTTTTGGCGCGACAATCGACGAAAAACTCCAGGGTGATATAGTAGTCACAGTTATCGCGACCGGCTTTAAGCCATCAGCCAAGAAAGAAAAAGAAGCAATGCCGTTCATCCGGCCAAGGACGGTCACGACTCCAGCCGGCCAGTCCAACCAGTCCGGTAGTTCCAGCGGTTCAAGCAAAGAACATATTGAACTGCCGCCGTTCATGCGCTGATGGAAGCGTTTATCGGCCCGTTCCTAAAATCGCTGGTCGCCCTCTTTATCATCACCGATTCGCCGGGCAATCTCCCCTTTTTCCTTGGGCTAACCGAAGGCGAAACACTTAAAGAGAGAAGAAAGATCTTTACGACCGCAATTCTTACTGGCTTGAGCCTCCTGCTGATCTTTCTCTTCGCTGGCATGGCAATTCTTGACCTCTTTGGCGTGACCCTCAACGATTTTAAGATCGCGGGCGGCATCCTTCTCCTCTTGATTGCGATTGAAATAATGTTGCGTGGCCGGATCAATATCGAACATAAAGAAGATATGGGGGTTGTCCCCTTGGGTTGCCCCCTCCTCGTCGGTCCGGGGGCGATCACAACAGCAATCGTCCTGCTGGGACAATACGGTTTCGCGGTCGTCTTAAGCGCGATCACCGCTTGTTTCCTGCTTATTTGGCTGGTGCTTTACTTTGGGGAATCGATCCACAATGTGCTGGGGAAGAACGGCTCATTAATCTTAACTAAGATCGCCTCGATCCTCATTGCCGCCATCGCCGTCCAATTCGTCCGCCAGGGGATAATGGCGGTTTTCTTTTTGAAGTAGCTACTCTACCTTAAACTCCCCGTCCGATATTCCCTTATTGACCTTAATGTTATTAAATTCCATCTCGACATCCATTTTCCCCATGGGGGTAGTGATCTTTGACATGTTTTTAACCGGGACCCAATTATCCGATACTTTAGCGTACTCGATCTCCGATTGGCTCATTGCCTTCCCTTTGCTGTCATACATCATGATCTTGACCGGCACCCATTTGTCGCTGTTAACGTAAAACTCCATCTTGCCGAGAAATTTATTCTCTTTTTTCGGCACGCCGGTCACAACATAATCAGCGCCGGACTTCCTGACCGATAGATTGAAATATTCTTTGGCTTTTTCCAGCCCCATCTGGCCGCTGGAGCCGCCCAGACCACCCTCTTTTTCGCGCAGTTTCTTGAGGTCCTGGACCATCTTTTGCCCCGTATCAACATTGATAACCGCCATTTTGTCACCGTTGGTGATCGTGATCTGTTTCATCGGAGAAGTGATCTCGATCTTTGATTTGTCTTCACCTTTCGTCCACATTTTCCCTTTCTGCACCATCTTTTGCGGTCCCTTGCTCGCTTGGCCCGGCATCGCCATCGTCGAATTGATCGTCGTCACCGTCTCCGCGTACATATCCTTGATGTTTTTTTGTTTGGATTGAAGCTTATTGATCACATCGTCAAGAGAAAGATCGGCGGCAAACGCGGTCGAAAGAGTCAGGGTCAGGGCTAAACAGAACACTAACGTTTTTTTCATCTTAACCTCCTGGGTATCGGTCGTAATTATAGCATATTATTGCGCAACGCCAGCTTTTGTGCGATAATCTCTCCGGAAAGAAACTATGTTGAATTTTTTCTTCCGGCCAAAATTTGATTATCAGAAACTAATCTTAAGTTATAGCCACACTTTGACCAAACCGACCACCGACCTTAACCGTTTCGCCAAAATTGCCCCATATATCTTGACCAAATCGATGAAACTATCCGGCGGCGGGATGCTGGTCCTTGACCGGACCAAGCTGACCTATGACCTCCGCGCCGGCTACGGCGAAGCAGAAGGGCTCGCCAGCTCCCCTCTCACCCAGGACAACCCGCTTGTGGCCGAACTGTTGAAACGGGAAAAGATCATGGTAAAAAGCGAAGCAAGCTCCCCCGCCGTCAAAGATGAATTTAATAGGCTGAAAGCGGAAGTCGTTATCCCAAGCGTCAGCCGGGGCGAATATTTTAAAATCCCCACCCTGATTTCAATAATTTTCC
The DNA here is from genome assembly GCA_028702315.1 of Candidatus Margulisiibacteriota bacterium. GTDB lineage: Bacteria > Margulisbacteria > WOR-1 > O2-12-FULL-45-9 > XYB2-FULL-48-7 > JAQVPA01. The sequence continues at coordinate 36,601 of JAQVPA010000001.1, read as the reverse complement.
TGGGGCGGAAAAATGACGGCCGGGGCTGGTCGGCCGAAGACCTTGGTTTTCTCGAGATCATGGCCAACCAGGCGGCGATCAACATCGAATACTCTTTCATCATGGAAGAGCTCAAGCGAAACCAGGAACAGATCATTAAATCGGAAAAGCTCGCCGCGATCGGCACGACTGTCGCCGGGATCGCCCATGAGCTGAAAAACCCGCTAACTTACCTCCTGACCGTCGCCCAGTCGATGGGCCAAAGCTGGAACAACGAATCGTTCAAAGAGAGCGTTATCAAAATGTTCCCCTCCGAAGTCGAACGGATGAAACTGATTATCGACGGGCTCTCCGACTATTCCAAAATGCATGAACTCCGGTTTGAGCCGGTCGAAGTGACAACCGTACTTAACAAAGTGATCGCGATCCTTGGTTATGAGATAAAAAAGAACAATGTTTACGTGGTCACCAATTATCCGCCGGCCGGGGAAAAAGCGGTGGCCAAAGCTGATAATAACCGGCTAGTTCAAGTCTTCATGAACTTGATCGCTAACGCCGTCCAGGCGATCGGCCCTAAGGGGGGAGACCTCAAAATACTCGTCCGCACCGAGCCAAACAAAATTACGATCTCCATTACCGATACCGGTCCCGGCATGGACGGAAAAACGATCGAAAAGATATTTGATCCGTTCTTTACCACCAAGGAAGCCGGCACCGGGCTCGGGCTCTCCATCACGAAAAAGATTATTGATGAGCATCACGGCCAGCTTTTAGTCGACAGCGTCCCCAGCAAAGGAACCACCTTCACCGTCTCCCTCCCAACCACCTAACAACCTGAAATTTCCGCCCATTATTGACGATATATATGTAGAGGAACATGAATCCCGTTGCAAAGTTTAACATCAATAATTTCAAAGAGGTCGTTCGCGAGATTGAGGAGAACGGCGATATCAGCTATCTGCGTCTCTTAGAAAACCGGGTCATCCACGATATCATCAAACTGATCGAAAAAAACACCAAAGAAGCCAAGGCTGAATTATCAAAACTTGAATTGATCGTCAACGAAGACCTCGGGTTCACCCCCCGGAATGGATTGCTTGTCTCCGCCCTCCGAAACAGCATCAAAGGGGCACTCGCCGCCGCCAAGCTTTACCTCTTCTAGGCTTTCTTGTCATCCCTTATTTGTCGTGTTAAAATGAATACTTGCCCGCCGAAGGCGGGTACCTTATGGAATACAAGAAAACTTTAAACCTACCGCAAACCGACTTCCCGATCCGCGCTAACCTGGCCAAAGTCGAGGAAGAAAAGCTCATGTTTTGGGAAAGTGGGGATATTTATCATAAGATATTAGAAAGTAGAACGTCGAACGTAGAACGCAGGTACATTCTCCATGACGGCCCTCCCTACCCCAACGGCGACATCCACCTTGGCCACGCGCTGAACAAGGTCCTTAAGGATATTGTCGTTAAATATAAATCGATGAGCGGCTTTTTTGCCCCTTACATCCCCGGCTGGGACTGCCACGGCTTGCCGATTGAAACCCAGTTGCTCAAGGAGATCAGGAAATCAGGAGATCAGGGGATCAGCGATATTATTGAATTTAGAAATAAATGCAAAGAATACGCCATGAAGTATGTCGACTTGCAGAGAAAGGAATTTAAAAAGCTTGGCGTCTTCGGCGAATGGGACAAGCCCTACCTGACGATCGACCACACTTATGAGGCCAAGATCATCGAGCTCTTCGGCATTCTAGCGGAAAAAGGGTATGTTTACCGCGGGCTTAAACCGATCCACTGGTGCCCGACCGACCAGACCGCTTTAGCTGAAGCTGAGATTGAATATGAGGACGATCGGTCGCCCTCGATCTATGTTAAGTTTGAAATACTAAATCCGAAATCCGAAATCCTAAACAAATTCGAAGTTCAAAATCCTAAATTCAAAACCGTTCTGGAGTCTCCTTGGTTTGTGGTCATCTGGACAACAACACCCTGGACTCTGCCGGCCAACGTCGCTGTGGCGGCGCATCCTGAACTCGAGTACGTTTTCCTGCAAGTAGGGGAAGAAGTTTATATTGTTGCCGAAGGATTGTTGGAAGACTTCGTCAAACGCCTTGAATTTACCGACCATAAGATCATTGATAAGACCAAGGGAAAATTTCTCGAAGGTATTCTCTGCCAGCATCCATTCGTTGAGAGGGAAGTCCCGATCGTCCTGGGCGATCTAGTCACGCTCGAACAGGGGACCGGCTTCGTTCACATTGCTCCCGGCCATGGCGCCGAGGACTACCAGGTCGGCTTAAAGTATAAACTGCCGATCGTCATGCCGGTCGACGGCCGCGGCTATTTTGACGACACTGTTCCCGATTTTATCAAAGGAAAGCATTACGACGAATCGAACAAGCTGATCACCGAGAAAATGAAAGAGAACGGCTCGCTCCTCAAGCTCGAATTCTTCAAGCACCAATATCCCCACTGCTGGCGCTGCAAGAAGCCGGTCATTTTCCGCGCCACCGAACAGTGGTTCATCTCGGTCGATAAGCACGATATGCGCGGCCAGGCGCTCAAGGCGATTATCGATACCAAGTGGTACCCCGCCTGGGGCGAGAACCGGATCCGCGGGATGGTCGAGACCCGCCCCGACTGGTGCATCTCCCGGCAACGATCGTGGGGTGTCCCGATCCCCGCGTTCTACTGCCAGAAGTGCAAAAAGCCGCAGATGACCGGTTTGTTTAATAAGGCGATCAAGGAGTTGGTCCTTAAAGAAGGGACTAACGGCTGGTTTTTGCGCGAAGCTAAAGATATCCTTCCTGCCGGAACAAAGTGTCCTGATTGCGGCGGAACGGAATTCACCAAAGAGACCGATATTCTCGATGTCTGGTTTGAATCGGGCTCATCACACGCCGCAGTGCTCGAAACGCGCGAAGAACTGAGCTGGCCGGCCGACCTTTATCTGGAAGGGTCCGACCAGCACCGCGGCTGGTTCCAGTCGTCGCTCCTCCTCGGCGTCGGCTACAAAGGGCGGGCGCCATTCAACTCGGTCCTGACGCACGGCTTTACGATCGACGACAAGGGGAAGAAGATGAGCAAGTCGCTCGGTAATGTCGTTGATCCTAATGACGTTGTCAAACGCTATGGCGCCGATGTCCTCCGCCTCTGGGTCGCCTCGACCGACTTCCGCAACGATATGGCAGCATCGGAAAAAATATTAAAGCAAGTTCAGGAAGCATATTTAAAGATCAGGAATACTTGTCGATTTTTAATGAGTAATCTTTACGACTTTGCCCCCCAGCCCCCAGTCCCTAGTCCCCAGTCCCTGCTCGAAATAGATAGATGGATATTATTAAAATTGAACAAGCTAATTGAGCGATCAATCAAGGCCTATGACGAATTCGAGTTTCATCACGTCTATCACGGGCTCTACGATTTTTGCGTCAACGACCTGTCAGCCTTCTACCTCGATATGTCGAAAGACCGGCTTTATTGCGGCGGAAAGAATTCACTCGAAAGGACCTCCGCCCAATTCGCCATGAACGAAATACTAACAACATTAGTTAAGCTAATGGCCCCTATCCTCTCTTTCACAGCAGAGGATATTCATAAATATCTTAAAACCCAACAACCATTACCCAACAACCAGACCAGCCTCCCAACCCAAAACCCATCTTCTATTTTTTTGCTCGATATGCCGCAACCAAACAAAGCATTTCTAGACAACAAATTAGAGGCCAAATGGGCAACAATATTGGAATACCGGGAAAAAGCTTACCGGAAGATCGAAGAGCTTAGGGCAAGCAAGGAAATCGGCGCGGCGATCGATGCCCAGGTCGAGTTATTTGCTAAGGGGGAAGAGCTGGAACTCTTAAAATCGGTGGACAATCTGCTGCCGATGGTAATGATTGTTTCAAAAGTCATCTTAAGCGAGGGGGATAAGGAACCGGTCGCTTCTCACGCGCCGGGTAAAAAGTGCGAACGCTGCTGGACGTGGAAGGAAGACGTGGGAAAACACGCAGACCATCCGGGCCTCTGCGGCCGCTGCCACTCAGTCATTGCTTCATTGCTCTAAATAATATTCGTATTCGATTAGCTGTCCGCGAAACATAATTTTATTGTCGGATAATGTTAATAAACCATATTTTAACCAGCTGACTATTTTTTCTTGAATCTCTTCGTGAAACCCCCAAAAATCGGCCGAGGGCAAGCCCTGGATCAGGGCCGACAAAAAATCAGTCATTTTACAATCATGATGAGCTAACAATGTCCCTTTAATAGAGTGAAAGGTCGGCTCGAAAAGGATTTTAATCTGCTCTTGAGGGGGGTAAGCCTGCGGCTCGTCTTCATAAATATTATAAGCATCTCGGTAAATTTTCGAGCTTTCTTTGATAACGCCCGTGGTTTTCTGGTCGCCCCCTTCGCCCGCCATTATTGTTTCTTCTACACGCTTCAGCTGGCCCAGATAATATTTTTTTTCATATTCTCGCAAGTGTTTCAACCATCCCTTATTCCGATCAGACGTTAATGAAAGCGTAAATAAAACATCCAGTATGAGGGCGTAATTACCCCCGCATAGCTCGTAAAATATTTTCAGTGTCTCCTCGGAAAATTGCGTTTGGCCGTATTTCTTTAATAATTCAGCGGCCTGGCTATGCTTCCGGATAAAATCCGGCTCACGCATAGTATCAACAAATTCATTATAATCCGCCGGCGGTAAAACATATAATCTCCCGCCTAATTCATCGGCCAGGTTGCGGGCATACCCTTCAACGAAATTTGGATAAGAAAATATCACCTGCCCGCCATTGTTTATTATCTCCTGTATACTGCCCATGTTTTCTGTCGCCGCAGCGGGAAAGACATCGTCAAAAAATATCCTCTTCCGACCGTGGCCACCTAACAACTTTTGATCGAACAATTCAGCGGTGATACCAAGCCGCCCTTCCCATTCCCACGTATTCTTTTTGTTAACGTAATAATTCTTTGGCCCCAAAATGGTTTTGGCCCAGTTTTGGACTATTGTTGATTTTCCTGTCCCCGGTATGCCTAAGATACAAAGTGATTGGCCGCTAGCGATCTCTGCTCGAATCTGATCAATTAATATTGCCCGCGAAATCCCTATTTCCGGGACGATTTCGGCCAGGTGAGGCTTGCTTCCTTCTGCAATAACGGGAAGGCCTCTAAAGAGAAGGGAAGAAATACTCTGTTTTGCTGTTCGTTTAATACCATCCATACAAAAAACTATCGTTATAAATTGTATTAAATTTCATCAAAACGCTCTGCCCACGCTGCGGTGAAGTGGTCGGGTCTTTTAAACTAGAACCGTAAGCCCAGGTATTCCTTATCAAGCTGCAAAATCTTGCCGCCTTTACTATTCTTATGATTTACGGTTTGCGCAAAGCTGGTTTTCAATTCGGCTAACCACTTAAATTGTTCCGCCCGGCTTTCCAGGAAAAGCCTTTCCTGTTCTTTCCTCTCTTCCTCTGAGGCGAATTCAATATATTTTTTTTCAATATCGAATTCGATCAGCGCAATCTGGCGGGCTAATTCCTCAAGCAGCGGCAGCATTCTGCCGGTAACATCGCCCAGCGCGCGAGTTTGCTGCGAGAACCACATCGAGGCTCGATCTTGCGCTTTTTCGATCATGGGCCAAGGGTTATACCCTTTCTTTGTCTTCGCCTTTTCATTTTCTTGATTCATGCTTGCCTTAAATGTCTCTCGCGTCTCCTTAATACTCGAAAGATGCTCCAATCGCTCGCTCATCAGCTTTTTTAATTCGCCCTTAGCACTGGCGAGGTGGATGATCTGGTCGTCAAACCTCTGCTGGCTATATTTCATCCCATATTCAACCTGTTTATCTTTAAGCTGGTTATCGCGCAGTTCAACAATTTTCTTTAACAAGCCCATGAGCGGCAGAGTTTCTTTTGTCCCATAAAGGAACGACGGTCCACTGATCATCTCCAGAAGTTGCTGCGCCCCAATCCGGAGATCGGTATCCCGCTGTAGGACAGATTCAACGTAGTCCCGGATCGCCTCGTCCTTGATTTCCAAAGCGGCATACTGAGATTCGAGCGACCGAAGGCGGTTATTGAGGTGATAAAGCGCCGCGTCAATGTAATGGGCGGCGTTCTTCCAGTTCCGCTCTCTGACCGCTTCGACTGTCGCCTCCTCGATCCTAATAAAACAGCGCAATGCCAGGAAAAGATAATCCTTGACGATCAATTTTTCCGGGTCAATTACGTTTTCATACTTTTTACCGAGCTCGGCGGTCGCCAGGCGCGCGCCCTTTAAGTCCTGCTTTTCGATCACGGCGGTCAGCAGATCTTGTTCAACCAGGATCTCCGCATTCTCTCGGCTGATGTTTTCTAGAATATGGCCCATCTGCCTGACCACATCGTTCTCATGAACCCTGGCCGGGATTATCCCCTGGCGCCGGACCGGGCCGGCACTTTGGTAGTAAGCGGCTTTCTTTTCCCATGTTCCGTCCGGCCGGATCTTGAGATCATACCGCCAGCGAAGCTTCCTGATCTCGGTCTCTTCGGGCCGGTTAATGAAATGGCGGCCGCTGCTTCGATGTTTCCGCCCATTGCGCAGCCGCTCATCACGGATCTCAATATTGATATTCTGCAACAGTTGGTAAACAGAGCTAATCGTCCCCACCGCCGCGCTTAAATTGTTGTGCGCGGCCAGTTCCCGGGCGACAACCAATGATTTTTTAATTTTTTGACGATATTCGCGTTCGCCAAAAGGGAATCTATCAACCAGTTTATTAAAATATATAAAGACATAGCCGAGTGCCACCTGTATATCGGTGATTTTTTGTTGGTCATTCATCGCCTCGGCGGCTATTTTCTCCGCCGGTTTGTCGAGCAGTTCCATCCGGATCAAGCCAAGATCGCGGATCAAAACGCTATTGCCGATCTCTTCGCTGTACTTGAGTGAATTAAGGTGTTCCGGATCTTCCCAAACCGCGCGCGACTCGGCAAAAAGCTGGGCTTCGGGGAGGTCGGCGGTCAGGTCGATCGTCTGCGGCTTTGTGCGGTATCCCGAAACTCGAAGATCGTACAGGCCAAAATCTCTGAGGTGCTGGGCAAGGACAAAAGGATCGCCAAGCACCTCCCGCCGAAGCTCGCTGTTATAATATTTAAGCAGTGCCTCCGGCAAGACCATAGGAAACGGCTTCTCGCCTGACCGCCGGAACATTTTAGCCGTCTTAAAATGATTCCTGGCCTCTTGCGGGTAGAGGAGAAATAGTTCGGTTAAATTTGTCTTGGTTTGATCGCCGATCGCACCAATTCTTGTTTCCCATTCTTCAACATATTTTGCCGGTTTATCTTTGACCGACCTCCGCTTCAAGGTGGTTGTTATTCTCTCTCTCTCCTCATCGCTCACTTTCCGCCGCAAACCGAATTTTCTCGTATCGAGAACCCCGTTCCCTTGCTGGACACAAGCCGCAAAATACATCGGCTCCGAGATCATTTTCTCAATAACAGGCAGGTTATCGGGATACAAAACGTTCCGAGTGATCACTGTTTGCTGGGGGAAATAATCGGAATGTTCGAACGATAAAGCTCTCTGGTAAAGCCCGACCGCAAGTTTTGGCCGCAGTAAAAAGAGCATTTTCAAATTCTTTACGGAATCGGGCGCGATCTCCCCTACCCTATTCTGCCATTGGGCCACAAAGGCATTGGCTTTTGTTTGATTTACTCGTAAACTCATCGCTATGTAATTATCGTCAATAAACGCGATAAATTTCACCCGTTTTTCCGGTTTTATGGTATAATTAATCATTCTTGAAAGGAGAAATATAATGACAAATTCAGACGTTAAGGATTTCAAATTAGCCCCGAAAGGTAAACTGCGGATCGAATGGGCGGAACGGGACATGCCGGTCCTCTCCCAGGTCAAGGAAAAGTTCGCGAAAAATAAAATTCTTAAAGGAAAGAGGATGAGCGCTTGCCTCCACGTGACGGCCGAAACAGCCAACCTGGTCCGGGCGCTCAAGGCCGGTGGCGCCGATATCGTCCTCTGTGCCAGTAACCCCCTCTCCACCCAGGATGACGTCGCCGCTTCGCTGGTCAAAGATTACGGCATCCCGGTCTACGCGATCAAAGGGGAAGATAATAAAACCTATTTTAAACACCTGACCGCCGCGATCGAACACTCGCCGGTCGTTACAATGGATGACGGCTGCGACCTGGTCTCGGCGATTTCGTCCAAATACCCACAGATCGCTCAGAAAATCATCGGCAGTATGGAAGAAACGACGACCGGCGTCATCCGCCTCCGGGCGATGGAAAAAGACGGCGCGCTCATGTTTCCGGTCTTCGCCGTTAATGATGCTTTGACCAAGAATCTCTTTGATAACCGCTACGGGACCGGGCAAAGCACAGTTGACGGGATCATCCGGGCAACTGACTTCCTGATCGCCGGCAAGAATGTCGTCGTCGCCGGCTACGGCTGGTGCGGCAAGGGTTTTGCCATGCGCTGCAAAGGGATGGGAGCCAATGTCATCGTGACCGAGATCGACCCGGTCAAAGGGATCGAAGCGGCCATGGATGGCTTCCGGGTCATGACGATGGAAGAAGCGGCCAAGATAGGCGACCTCTTCTGCACTTTGACTGGCGATTTGAACGTTATTCGTTCCGAGCACTTCAGAAAGATGAAAGATGGAGCGATCGTCTGCAACTCCGGCCACTTTGACTGCGAGATCGACATCAAGGGCCTCCGGAAGATCGCGAAAAAGGAAATCAAGAACGTCCGCAATTTTGTCGACCAGTTCGTCCTGCCGAACGGCCGGAGCGTTTACCTGCTGGCTGAAGGGCGGCTCGTCAACCTGGCCGCCGCCGAAGGCCACCCCGCTTCCGTCATGGACATGAGTTTCTCGACGCAAGCCCTAGCAACAGAATACGCCATTATTAACGCCGGCAAGCTCAAGCATAAAGTTTATAATGTCCCGGCCGAAATCGAGAACTGGGTGGCAACCGCCAAGTTAAAATCGATGGGGATCACGATCGATAAACTGACGCCTGAACAAGCCAAATATCTTGCTTCCTGGCAAGAAGGGACTTAATGGAGACCGAAAATCGGTTGCTAGAGGCGCTGGAAAACGTCCGCCGCGACAAGCATCAACCGTGGCGCTACATTCTCTTTACTTTTCTGAACGGGATCGCGCAAGGGCTCGGAATGGCGCTCGGGTTGACGATCGTCCTCGGTGTCGTGGTCTATCTTTTAACGATGGTCCTGTCAAGGATGATCGATTTCCCGGTTGTCGGCTACTACGTTGGCGAGCTTCTCAAGATCATGGACGCCTATATCAAACAGGGCGCCAAGCTCCGCTAATTAATGTTGTTTTATCTGATCGCCATTATTGTTGCCCTCCTCGACCAGGCAATTAAGTCGCTTATTGCGCTCAATCTAACGGTCGGCCAGTCACTCCCGCTGATCGGCCAATTAGTCAAATTAACTTATGTGCGCAATACCGGCGCCGCTTTTTCCCTGTTTGTCGGTTTTTCCCCTTACCTGGCGGCGATCAACCTGGTAATTTCTTTTGTGGTGATTTATATCTATTATCGTTTGCCAAAGAATGACCGTCTCACCCAGACAGCGCTCGCGTTCATCTTGGGCGGGAGCCTGGGCAACTTGGCTGACCGCCTTTTTCGTTCCTACGTTGTTGATTACATCGATGTCGGTTTCTGGCCGGTCTTTAATCTGGCCGATATTGCCATCAACCTCGGCGTCGCTTTATTAGCCTATAAACTATTATTTGGAGGGAAAGAGAATGCAGCCAATCCTCTTTAAGCTTGGGGCGCTCGAGCTCCACTCTTACGGCCTGTTTGTCGCGCTCGGCTTTACCGTCGGGATCATTCTTTCGTTGATCTACGCGAAGCGGGAAAAAATCGCCGCCCAGCTGATCGTCGATCTCGCTTTGTACGTCGTTCTCGCCGCGATCGCCGGCGCCCGGCTCTTTTACGTCCTCGGCCAGCCGGCCTATTACTTCCACAACCCGCTGGAGATCATCATGGTCCAGAACGGTGGCCTGGTCTTTCTCGGCGGTCTCTTCCTTGCGATCCTAGCCGTGGTTGTTTTCGCCCGGCAGAAAAATATCCCTCTCTTAAACTTGCTTGACGCGATTACGCCGGGGACAGCGCTCGGTTATGCTATCGGCCGCCTCGGCTGTTTCTTTAACGGCTGCTGTTTCGGCCTGCCAACCAACCTCCCCTGGGGCATAACTTTCCCGTCAGGTTCGCTCGCCGCCTTTTATTGTCCGAATGAACGGCTCCACCCGACCCAACTTTACTCTTCGCTGATCGTCTTGATCCTTTTTCTCGGCTTGCTTTGGCTTTATAAAAATAAGAAGTTCTCCGGCCAGATATTTTTTTCCGGGCTGGTCGGTTATGCGCTCTACCGTTTCCTGATCGAATTCTTGCGCTACAGCCCGATCCACTGGCTCGCCTTAACTCCTTCCCAATGGCTGGCGATCATTATGCTTATATTCGGGCTTTGGGGATTAGTGCATTTCCGATATTCGGACATTAGGGCCTAAATTCGTGAATTCGAGCAGTACATTCGAATTCTTCGTTAGGCCCGAGCAGAAAGGGACCAGGCTCGATCTCTTCCTGTCGCTCATCACCGAACTCGATGTTTCCCGCTCCCACGTTAAAAAGCTGATCGAGGATGGCCAGGTAACAGTCAACGGCCAAGCAGCGGAGCCGAGCTACAAAATTAAAAATGACGACCGGGTCAAGATTGTTATCCCACCCCCGCCAGAGAACGCCACCCTACCGGAAAATATTCCGCTTAATATTATTTTCGAGGATAATGATGTCATCGTCATTAATAAACCAAAAGGGCTGGTCGTCCATCCCGCCCCCGGCAACCGGAGCGGAACACTGGTTAACGCCCTCCTCGCCCACTGTGACCATCTAGCTACGGTTGGCGCTCCACTCCGGCCCGGCATCGTCCACCGCCTCGACAAGGATACCTCCGGCGTCCTCGTTGTCGCCAAAACCGACCAGGCTTATCGCTCCCTGATCAAGCAAATTAAAGACCGGACAGTGGAAAAAACCTATCTGGCGCTGGTCCATGGAACGCTAAAGAATAACTCGGGAATAATTGACGCGCGGATCGGCCGCCATCCTGTCCAGCGGATGAAGATGGCCGTCATCGAAAGGACAGGGGGCAAGAGTCAAGGGTCAAGAGGAAGAGATGCGTTAACAACTTACAAGGTCATTAAGCGAGCGGCAAAATATTCATTGCTTGAGGTAAAGATAAAGACCGGGCGGACCCACCAGATCAGGGTGCATCTAAGCCATCTGGGCCATCCGGTGGTCGGCGACCAGACATATGGGAAAAAGAGAGATGAATTTAATGCTGCCGGACAACTGCTGCACGCTTACAAATTAAGCTTTAATCACCCAACAACAGGCGAAAGAGTGGAATTTAAGGCGGAGATGCCGGACGAGATGAAGCGGATAGTTCAGATGACCGCGTAACTGGCGACCAGCCCGACCGATAAGGGGAGGCCAACCATAACTACCAGATCGTTAATGCTGATGCCGAGGTTGAAAAAGCTGATAACGAGATAAAGGCCAAGCAGAGCAATCGCCGCCAAACCTAATCCATTGATGATCGCTTGAGAAAGGTTCTTTTCCTGTTTTGCCGGCTGGGGCGAGTATTCGATCTTTTGCGGTTTGGCTTGTTCCGCCGGTTGAATTATTCTGACAACTACATCTCTGCTGTTCATGTTTTTCCTGCCAAGTATTTATCGACCGGCATTCCGGAAAATTTCACTTTATTTAATTTCCGGAACCCTCATCCGCTGGCCAAAAAGCTGCCCCCTTCTCCCAGAGGGAGAAGGTTCGGAACAAAAAAGGGAGTTACCCTCTCCCTTTGGGAGAGGGGGGAATTTTTAGCGTTAGCGGGTGAGGGCTCTTAAGCCGCCAGGTAGCCGATCAACTTGTAGATCAATTTAGCGATGGTAAAATCGGGGGCGTTCTCGCCGCGGCGCGGGGCGAGTTCGACGACATCAAAACCGACCACGTTCTTGGCCGCACAAACTCCCTTTAAAATATCGAGAACTTCCTGCCAGAAAAATCCGCCAGGCTCGGGGGTCCCGGTCGCAGGGATAACGGACGGGTCAAAAACATCAACATCAATCGTAATGTAAACATTTTTACTCAATTGATCTTCGATCTTGTCAACTAATTCCAGTTTCTCGGCAAAGTGGATCTTTTTTAGCTGCCCTCCCTGCTTTGCCCACTCCCACTCTTCCGCCGAAATGCTCCGGATGCCGGCCTGGACCGCCGGGCAGATTTCCAAAACTCTTCTCATGACGCAAGCATGGTTGTTCTTGTTCCCCTTATATGTATCCCGCAGGTCGGCATGGGCGTCAAGCTGCAGAACAGACAGATCCTTATATTTTTCAGCCATTACCTGGACTACAAAAGGGGTGATCGAGTGCTCCCCGCCAATAATTATTGGCGTTTTCCCGTCTTTTAAAATTCTTGCTACTTGCCCCTTGACCCTTGCTACTGAAATTGGCTTTTCCGTGCATATTCCCCTCTTGCGGTAAGGCTCAAACCCAAGTTCTTCATCAAAAGTCTCGACATGCTGGGACGCCTTAAGGATGGCCGCGGGCCCATTCTTTGCCCCTTTGCCGTAACTTGTCGTCGCCTCGTGTGGGCAAGGGAGCACGACGAACTTTGATCTTTGATAGTTATAATATTCCGGTTCGATCTCTAAAAACTTCACCGCTTATATCCTATTTTCAATTTATCGCCGTTCCAATCAAAAACCGGCTTGTTTCTTTTTCGGGCCAGGGAACCTTCTTCGCAGAGCGCCTGCGCCAGGAACGGAAGCCCGATCGTCACGTCGCAAAAACATTGCGCCATTTTGGCGTTCCCGGCGATCTTCCCCCAGCTCTGCGCTTCGGTAAAAGTACAGCCGGAGAGCCCGCCGAAGTGCGGCGTATCGGTCGTCAACTGGACGGCATATTCATGGCCGCGCAATTTACTCCCCAAGATCTGGTTCAAGAGCTCGGTCTGCTGGATAAAATTTTTGGGCACGCCACCACCCAGGTAGATCACCCCCGATTTCTTTGACCGGGCGGCGATCAGGGCGGTTTCCTCAATGTCCTTGATCTGGTCGACATACCGGACAATTTTGTTTTGCCGCGCCATGACAAAAGAGTAACCGATGGAGCTATCGGCCAGCGCCGGGGCAAAGACCGGCACGCCGGCCGCGGCCGCCTTAATTAAAATGGAATCCTTATTGACAGCCTTCTTGGATAAATGTTTACCGAGGAGAAAGAAGAATTCCCGGGATGAGTACTGCCGGCCGGGTTCCAACCCTTCGATAAACAACTGGACCTGCCGGTCGACTCTCCGCTGCAATTTTTCCTGGACCAGGACATCATAAAAACGGTCGATCCCCTCTTTGAGCAACGCTTTATCATCGAGCATGGCCGAACCGCGGAAATGGACCACGCCAAGCGCTTCGGCCGCGTCGTGGAAGAGTTGCGCTCCGGTCGAAACGACGGCGTCAACGAATCGTTCTTCTATCAAGTAGGCAATGAGGCGCCGCATCCCGGCCGGAACGATCGCGCCGGAAAGGCCGAGCCAAATGGTAATATTTTTCTCCCGGAGCATCATTTTCCAGATAGCAAACGCCTCGGCTAAGGTTTTCCCTTGAAAGCCGGTCGCCAGCATTTCGTCCAACAGCTGTGAAGTTGGCTTTCCTTTTTTAACCCGCAAGGGGATTGTTGGATGTTTTAAATATTTTGAAGTCATAATCCGTTAGTGAAGGAGGCTGGTTTCGTGTTCTTTGGCCGAAAAGAGTCCCAGTAGTTCACGGCGGGCAAGATCGAGGTCAAATTCCCGGCGGGAGAAGATGTCGATAAAAGCGTGTTCTTTGCCGGGGAAAGTATGGACCGAAACATGCGAATCGGCGGTCAGGACCACCCCCGAAACCCCCCAATTGTCAGAATCATCGTCGGTATAGCTGAAAACGCGCGGCGGCAGCAGTTTGGTCATCCCGACCCGGTCGGGAAATTTTTCGAGGACCCCGGCCAACCAATTAACATCGGCCAGCTGCTCTTTTGGGCAGCCGTAAAGGTCGAGGATCAGGTGGGAACCGAGCTCACAAAAATTCATCCTCTCCATTTTAGGTCGTTTTAACCGTTTGTCAAGACGTCCGCCTAAAAAACGTCAACCGGCGGGGACAAGCGTTCCTTCCGGCGCAACCCTCAATTTACCCAGCAAGAAAGCGTTAAATACCTCGGGCGGATTCCCTTCCGCCGCCAAACTCGTTTGGTCAAAGACCAGTCTGGCCACCATTCCCTGTGGCGCAGCAAGCTCTGGGGCGCGGGCTTTGATCAGTTCAAATATTTCCGGGTAAGCCAACTTAATAAGTTCGAGCAAATCAAGTTTTCCCCTCCCCAACAAGATTACTTCTTTTGTTTCGCCGTTAAATTCGAACTTTCGCTTCTGCTCGTATTCCCCGTAATTCAGCGCGCGCTGGCTTTTTAACAAGTCAATGATCCGATCGAATAAGGCCACATCTTTAACCGATATAATGCGCATAAAGTCGGGATCAAAAAACAAGGGTTGGCTATCAAGCAACTGCATTCCGTCATAATAGGGAATGATTTTAGATTTTTCGCCCGGCCGGCCTAAAAGCCGATCGAACGAAGGCAAGGGATAACCGTAATTTTTAGCCTCTCGATCCAGCAGCCAGTGCGCCCAAAGCACCCCGCTATCGCCAATCCATAAACCCCTAAAAGGCCGGGATTGCCTATACATACTTTGCTCCTGCCGGAGGAGCGGATCGATCATTTCATGGTTGGAATATTTCCCCAGATCGAGCCGATACCCAAACTTTTGGCCATTTTCGGTTTCATAGCCTCGCATAACCGCCAACACGGCGTTTTGGATGTCGGCGTGATCAAAATCCCGATAAAGAATATTTATCAATTGTTCTAAATCAGCCGCTTTCGGGATGAGCCGCTCATCTTCATAAAGCGATTCCCGGTGTTCTTCACTGTTGACGTGCCCCCAGCGCGCGACCGTTAATTGGCCGAAAACAGCCGACAATTTTCGATAATTTGCCGTTGCTTCATCGCGAATTATCAGTTGCTCCCCCGGCCGCCAGACATTATAACAATGTCGCCGGTTGGGCCGCTCGTTAACCCTTTCGCTGACCAAAGAATAAGGGCTCACATAAAGGTTGCAGTAGTCGTCCCAATAATCATCCTGCCGTTTTCCCGCATAAATTCGTTTTTCCCCTCTCGCAAATTCCCAGAATGCCCTAAGTCGCCCTAATTTATTTTGGTCGGTTAAAGCTGGATCATTTTGCGTTTTGGCCATTGCCTCTCTTGCCTCACTCCCGCTCATAAAACAATCCCTTATCATCTCGATCGCTTGCCGGTAGCCGAGTTGAAAATCAGCGGATTCGGCGGCATATTCATCAGGCAAGTCAAAAGACTGGCGTTGGTTATCATAGCGCCAGAGTCTCTCGATATTAGAAGCCGTCCAGAGGCGATCGGCAAAATAGCTGTCAAAGACAAAGGACCCGACATATTCCCACAAAACACGCGTCAGTTGCGGTAAATCCATCGAACTCCCGCTCAGATACGTGGCCCCAGAAACTCGACCGTCTAATTTGTCAATTTTTTTGCCATAAATAGTCATTAACTGATGTGCTCGCCCCAAAAATTGCTCTAAAGAACAATCCCCCAGAACAACTGAGGCAAAAATAGGCAAAACAAGCGCTTGTAACGCCTGATTAAGTCCTGGCCGAAATACAAATCTGGTTTTACCAGGCAGCCAGAACGGTTGGGGATACCATTCAATCTGGAAATCATCAGCTAACTTGATCTGGGGATATTGGATGCAAGTTTTCCTGGTCTTAAAAACCGGGGCAGTTGAAAACAAAAAAGCAGTTAAATCAAAATAGAAACTATTGACCGCAAAGCCGTTCGCGCCGATCTTTTGAACCAGGGAGGGAGAACGTCCAACCGACCAGATCGTTATTCCGTCGTGGAGCGCGGCCGCCGTTAAGCCGGCATCATTGAGCCGTCCCAGATTAGCAAATTGCGCTATAAAAATCGCGCGCGCCGTTTCAGAGATCGCCGCGTCAAGCTTGACGGGTAACTCCTGGTTCCCAAAAGGGACAAAATAAGCCGTTAGCCGCTTTTTGGCCAATATTTTTACTTTTATTTCTTCGGCAGAATAATGGGCGCTCCTTGCCTTTTCGGGGATGCCGATCGGACCGTGCTCGATCTTTGATCGCGCCTTCCCGATCGGTTGGCTATAAATAGAATTGGATAACATTTTATTGCTCTGCTTTTTTTATCGTATTTATCAAGAAATAATTTCAGCCACAATTAAAAATACCGCGCCACCTTGACAGAGGTTAGGTCGTTAGCTGGTTGGGTGGTTTGCCCCATCCATCTATCAACCTATCCATCTATCAACCCATCCCCCTCTTTACCATCGACCATTTTTATGGTATTCTTAACAAGTTATGGACGAAGAACTTAAAGGAACATCGCTGGAACAGGGGAAAGGGGACGCGGGGCTCTCCGAAGTCGAAGAACTGATCCGCCAGACCCTGGAAGAGAGCAAAAAACTCGAAAAAAAGAGCGAACCGGCACCGCAATCAACCGCGCCAACCAAAAAAGACGAGTTTAAAGCAACTTCCCTCCCCACCCAAGTAAAAACGCCTACGCCTCCGCCAGAAAAGAAGAAAGAAGAAACGAAAATTTCGGTTGGGGAAAAACCTAAAGGCCCAACTACTGAATCGTCGGAATATGATCAAACCTTTAAAGAGTATAAGGTTGGGGACATTGTTAAAGGGAAGGTTTTAAGGATCGATCCTTCGGGCGTCCTGGTCGATATCAAGTATAAGGCCGACGGCCTGATCCCCACCGAAGAGCTGGCTGATAAAATCCCGGGTGTTCATGAAGAAGCGCTCAAGGTCGGCGACATCATCGATGTCATGATCGAGAACACCGAAAATAAAGAAGGCTACGCGATCCTGTCCAAAAAGAACGCCGACCAGGAAAAGAAGTGGCGGCTCGCTTCCGACGCCTATCGCCACAAAACGGTACTGCAAGGAAAGGTCCTGCAGGCGCTGCGGGGCGGCCTCGTCGTTGAATGCGAAGGGATCAGGGGTTTTGTCCCGGCTTCACAAGTTGGCAAGACCGCCGAAGAGACATTTGAATCTTTCGTCGGTAAAACCATTCCCCTCAAAGTTATCGAAGTCAATCACCGGCAGGGGAAGATCGTCCTCTCCCATAAACAAGCAGCCGGGGAAAAAACCACTCAAGTTTCACAAAAGCTCCTGGATGAGCTCGAAGTCGGCCAGGTCAGAAAGGGAAAAGTCGCCAATTTAAAACCCTTCGGCGCTTTTGTCGACTTGGGCGGGATCGAAGGGTTGATCCATCTCTCCGAACTTTCCTGGAAAAGAGTTAAACACCCCTCGGAAGTGCTCAAATCCGGCCAAGAGATCGATGTCTTTGTCCTGGGAGTCGACCGGATCAATAAAAAGGTCTCTTTGGGCTTGAAAGAGTTACAGGCTGACCCTTGGGTCAGCGCCGCTGAACTTTATAAACCCGGCCAGATCGTCAAAGCCAAGATCCTCCGCTTTGCCAAATTCGGCGCTTTTGCCGAACTGGAGCATGGGCTCGAAGGATTGATCCATATTTCTGAGCTTTCCAAAGAGAAGATCATGTCGCCTGACGAAGCCGCCAAGATCGGCGAAACGGTTGACGTGAAAATTTTACGGGTGATCCCCGAAGAGCAAAAGATCGGCCTCTCGGTCAAAGCGGTCAAGATCGATAAAGAGCGTAAAGAAGCTAAGGCGGCCATGGCCCAGCAACAACAGCAGCAACAGAATAAGGAAGAAGAAAAAAAAGTGACGATCGGCGATATGATCGCGGAAAAAGAACGCGCCAAAGCGGAGAAAGAGGCTGAAGAGGAAGAATTTGAAGAGCAGCTGCCAGCGGAACCCGCGCCTCAAGGGCCAACCGCCGACCCACCGCCCCCACAATGAAGTTTGTTGACCTCCTAGACCGTTCCATTAAGGGGAATAATAGCCAGCTTTGCGTCGGACTTGATATTGATTTGGAAAAAATCCCCAAGACGATCGCCTCGGGTAAAAATGCGATCTTTGATTTTAACCGCTCCATCATTGAAGCGACCGCCGACCTCGTTTGCGCCTATAAACCCAACATCGCTTTTTATGAACGCTATGGGATTGTCGGGATCGAAGCCCTCCTGAAGACGATCGAACTCATCCATAACTTCAAACTGCCGGTTATCTTGGATGCCAAACGGGGTGACATCGGTAACTCGTCCGACGCTTACGCCCAAGCCGCGTTCCAATATTTTAAAGCCGACGCCATCACTGTTAATCCCTACATGGGGAAAGATTCGGTTGACCCGTTTATTGAGTACGAAGACAAAGGTATCTTTATCCTTTGCCTGACTAGTAATCCCGGCGCGGCCAATTTGCAGAATAAGCCGCCTCACCCTCTTTTCCTGACCGTGGCCGAAAAGGTCAAGGAATGGAATGTCCGGGGAAACTGCGGGGTTGTCGTTGGCGCGACGAAACCGGACGAACTGAAGCAGGTTCATGACATTGTCGGCGATATGCCGATCCTCATCCCCGGCGTTGGCGCCCAGGGAGGAGACCTTGAGGCCGCGGTCAAAAACGGCGGCCGGCGGGCGATCATCAATGCTTCGCGGAGCATCATCTACGCGGCTGATCCAAAAGCGGAAGCAAAAAAACTGAGGGACGCGATCAACCAATGCAAATAGAAACAATTGCCAACAAAAACGCGGACCGGGATTATGCCGTGAATATCGAATTCCCGGAGTTCACTTGCGTCTGCCCTAAAACAGGTTTGCCGGACTTTGCCACAATTAAAATCGAATATATCCCGGACAAGCTGATCATTGAGTTAAAATCGCTTAAGATGTACTTTATTTCCTATCGTAATGCCGGAACTTTTCACGAAGATGTAGTCAATAAAATACTTGATGACCTGGCCGCCGCCTGCCAACCTAGAAAGATGAAGGTCACCGGCGAGTTCAACGTCCGCGGGGGGATCAAGACGACGGTCAGTACGTGCTATCCGCGTCCTGAAGGATCTTAAGCTCGATTGGGTCGTCCGGCCCAAAAGGCTCGATCCGGGGATCATGCTTCTTGATCATCAAAAAATATTCGCCTGAAACACCGATCTTAGCCAAGAGATCCGCTCCAACTTCCCCGTGGTGCCGGTGAATGTAGAATTTTTTGAATCGCGGATCACTTTTCCCCTTTGCCGCCAACCACTCATAGAACGCGGGAAAAAAGTACCTGATGATCACCAGGATCGATTTGGAAAGGACTGTGCTCCTTTCCATAACCTTGCCAATATCATGTAGCAGGCCGAGACGGACCAGCTTGCGCTGGTCGAGCTCGGGATTGTAAAGCGCCAGGTCAAGCATTTTTTTGGCAACGACCACCGCGTGTTTCTTTTCAAACCCGGGCAATTGGTTAAAGAGGGCTAATTCCTCGCTGTTAAGATAACTGTTGGCAAAAGCGGCATCGGCCTTATTGTAGGAAGCCAACATCCCAAAATAGAATTGCTTTAAGCGATAGATGAGCCTATACAGCATCGACCCCTCTGCGCAGCGCGGCGACTAAATTTACAACCGCCTTGAACTTTTTGCGGGCAACGAGGTCAACTATTGCCGAACCGACGATCACTCCATCCGCCTGCTTCGCCACTTCTTTGGCCTGAGCCGGCGTCGAGATGCCAAACCCAACCGCTATCGGCAATTTAGTATATTTCCTGACCCTATCCACCAATCCACCTATCGACCCTTCCATCTTTTTCCTGACCCCCGTTATCCCCGCCACAGAGACCAAGTAGATAAACCCCGACGACTTTTCCGCCGCCAGCTTTATCCGCTCCTCACTGCTCGTCGGGGCCACAAAGGAGATTCTTGCTGCTTGACCCTTGTCCCTTGCTCCCTCCTCTGGTGGTAAATCCGGAATAATTACTCCGTCAACGCCAAATTTATCACAATCCGCATAGAATTTGTCCTCTCCGTACTGGACGATCAAGTTATAAGAAAGCATAAAACAAATCGGGATCGCGGCTTTTTTGCGCACTTTGGCAACTAATTTAAAGACATCCGCTAATGAGGTGTTTTTCTTAAGCGCCCGTTGATGCGACGCCTGGATGATCGGCCCGTCGGCCAGCGGATCGGAAAACGGGATGCCAAGCTCAATAATGTCGGCCCCAGCTTTTTCCAGGTCGTAAACCAGCTTCTCCGTCACCGATAGTGACGGGTCACCAGCGGTAATGAAAGCGATTAAAGCCTTGCGCGCCTTAAAAATATCTCCTATTGATCCCACAAGCCCAATTATAATACATCCTTCTTGATTATTCAAAATGTGAAATTTTTGGCATTTTTTCACGATATATATTAGGAAGAATGATTCCCGGTCCGGAGGAACAAAATGACAGTTACAGGAGCATTATCTACCCGAAGTAAGCTTCTTTATTGGGCAAAAACGGCTTTATCCAAACCGCTACAGTCTTTTCGCCATGAGCGCCCGGTCGATTTTCCAAACTTATCAATTAACAGACTACCAACACCAATTAATATTCAACAAAACAATACCTCCCCTTTTTCTTCTCCCCAGCTTGATCTTGATCTCTTCATAGAGTTAAGAAAAACAGAATTATCCAACCCTGCATATAACAATACACTGGGGCTCGAGACAAAAAAACGGGCAATCGATAACATGGAAACTCTTTTAAAAAGCATTCCCAAAGAAGCCTTGGATAAAATATATCTATTAGCAAAAACCTATTATTGTTTAAGGAACAATCTCGTTAGTAAATATGACTTACAAAGAAAGCCGATGTTTAATGACATTCGTAAAGCGGAAAAGCATTTTTACTTCATTTTATCCGCCTTATTGAACGCCGTTTTTCATGACAAACATCGAGTGGAGCTAAACCATCTTGCCATCGCAATTTACGGCAGTTCCGCTCGCGGAGAAGGGATCCCTTCTTCCGACATTGAATTCGCCATGATCGGCGAGCCGGGTTACGATCAACAAAAAATGCGCGATTACCATCAACAGATCATGGCGCTGGCGTTGATATTTCATTTGCCGGTTGAAGGAAAAAACGAAGTGCTTTTCATCCAGGGAGAAAGCTCCGGTCTTTTCCGCGAGATGATAGACAATTCAAAATACGTTTCCATCAATACTGATCTGGCTTTTTATTCCGGTAATCGCGCCATTTTTAATGATTTTGTCTCCGATGCTCGGTCAGCCATTAATAATAAATTGGGCTTTGTCATCGCTAACTTATTAAAGCAAAGCGTAATGCGGCCGAAACAAAAAACGTTTCAAGACACCATTGGTCAAAAGAACGGCATTTTAAATTTGCGGATAAAAAAGGGCGCCCAGCGATTTTTCAATATCATCCACTGGATGGTCAGTTTTACCTATGACCTGCCGAACCGGGAAATCTCTTTGTCTTCCCACTCCGCCCCTGCCACTTTCACTGCTTTAAATAAGTTGAAAGAGGAAAATATTATAACCCGACGGGAACTCGCCAAGTTAAAAAAGGCATTTAAACGGATGATCTTTATTCGCCTTCGTTTGTCTGCAGTGCGGGGGGACGTCGTAACAGAGGGTTCCGTTCGAGCGCATTTGGCGGAAATTGGACATTATATGATCCAGGACATGGAAAGGGCTTTCCTTTTTCCGGGCTTAGCTGATGCCCCCGATCCAATCGGCTTTCTCACTAAGACGGTGGCGGCAGACATGGAATTCACCAAAGAAATACTTGGTAGAATATTAGCTTTGCCAAAAACAAAACAATTAATCCTGCAAACATTTTATGATGATCTGCAGCAATATGTTGAGAAAAAAAATCAATTTAGGCGGGCTGAATGGGATAAAAAACAAGCGCTTCTTGAAAAAGAAAACGAAAAACTGATAAATATTATAATGGCCTCACGATCTCTGCCTGATCTAGAATCAGCTGATCCTGCAGCAACAAAAACAACGCTAGGGGAAATCAAGCACCAGGCAAAACGCTTAACTGATATGAGAAATTCCACAAATGAAACTTATGGATCATTCGCTGGCTCTCCTTGCGACCTGGATTCCCGCCTCATCTTTGCTTTAATAAAGTTGGCCGAAAAGCAATCCGGCCGAGTTTTGTACGAAATCCTGGAAACAGCTCATATTGCAACCCTTGCTTTTCGGCAAAAACGCTATTTTGGCCCCAATTTTGGACGTGATCCTGATTTGCCCGTGCTAATTGATGAATTAAAAGAAACGTTGCCGAGATCGACACAGGATTTATTAGACCAAATACTTAGTGCATCAAATTAATCTTAAATCAATATCCTGACTATTAAAGCATTCTGGGTGGCACAATCAAATTCACTAAACGCCTCACCGAATACCTGATCCTCAAGCAAGTCCAGGTCGATCGTCCGGCCAGTAATATTTAGCTTTTGCCCGACAATCCCTTCAATCGATTGCCTGTCCCTTATCACCCGGCTTAACACGGCTAACACAAAAAACAAATTATCACCGTTGCTACCGCTATAACTCCTTATTATCTCCAATGCCGTTTCTGGCTCCGATAGTTTTATGCCTTTTAAGTTCAATTCTAAACCAGAAGCAGCTATTTGCTTGATTAATCCCGGTATCCGTCTTTCGGCATCAAAAAACGTTCGGCCTCCTTGGGTTCGAGCCAAACGGTCCGGATTAATGTTTTGTCCTCTGAATATGAGCATATTCACTGAAACACCGGGCTTCCATCTTCTGCGATCTAGAGAGTATATTCTAGGCATAATTATTTACTCCATTTAACTGTTGCCACAAAGCTATATCATTAACAAAAGACAAAAATTTCACTTTTTCGCATAAAAAAACCCCCCGATTTGATCGGGGGGCTATCAGTCGAAACTTGAACGGCTAAACTAGTGCAGCTGTTTGCTGACCAGCTTGGTCATCTGGAACATGTTGACCGTCTTTTTGCCGCCGAAGATCGGTTTGAGCTTCGCATCGGCATTAATGTTGCGCCGGTTCTTCTTGTCCTGGAGCTTGTTCCTCTTAATATAAGCCCAGAGCTTCTTGACCACTTCGGTGCGCGGGAGCGGCTTATACCCAACGACTTCGGACAGGGCGGCAGACGGGGTGACCGGCTTCATGAACTTTTTGCGGGCTTCCTGCTGTGCTTTTGATGCCATGATTGTTTTCCCTCCTTTTCCAAAGATTTGTTCGAATTATGACTCCCAGAGAGGAAATATGCAAGTAGCTATTTTTTGGCGATGATTTTCCGGACCTCATCGGCGTCCTTGTCGCCGCGGCCAGAGAGGCAAACCACGATCGTCTGGTCCTTATTCAGCTTTGGCGCTAACTTCTTCAAATAGGCGATCGCGTGCGCCGATTCGAGCGCCGGGATTATCCCTTCCATCCGTGAAAGGAGTTTAAACCCTTCGAGCGCTTCCTTGTCATTCACCATCACATATTCTACCCGGCCGGCATCTTTCAAATAACTGTGTTCCGGCCCGGAGCCGGAATAATCGAGACCGGCAGAAATAGAATGAGTATCCATGATCTGTCCGGTTTTGGTTTGGAGGACATATTCTTTGGCGCCGTGCAAGACACCGACCGTCCCCTTGCAGAGCGAAGCGGCTCCGGCGGCCTCCACTCCGATGATCTTGACAGAGGGCTCTTCTAAAAACGGATAGAATAAGCCGATCGCGTTCGAGCCGCCGCCGACGCAAGCAACTAAATAGTCCGGCTCCTTCTTTTCCAGCGTCAAATGCTGGCCTTTGGCCTCTTTGCCGATCACCGACTGGAAGTCCCTGACCATCATCGGGTAAGGATGCGGGCCGACACATGAGCCGAGGCAGTAAAAAGTATCGTCCGGATGCGCCATCCAGTCGCGCATCGTCTCATTGATCGCGTCTTTGAGTGTCCTGCTCCCCGATTTGACCGGAACAACTTTAGCGCCGAGAAGCTCCATCCGGAAGACATTGAGCGCTTGCCGCCTAACATCTTCTTCCCCCATATAAACGATGCATTCGAGGTCAAACAGCGCCGCACCGGTCGCCGTTGCCACCCCATGCTGGCCCGCCCCGGTCTCGGCAATGATCCGCCGTTTCCCCATCCGCATCGCTAACAACAACTGCCCCAGCACATTATTGATCTTATGAGCGCCGGTATGGCAAAGATCTTCTCTTTTTAAGTAAATCTTGGCGCCACCCAGCGCTTCGGTCAACCGCCGGGCAAAGTAAAGGGGTGTCGGCCGTCCGGCGTAATTCTCCAGATAGCCGTCAAGTTCCGCCAGGAATTTCGCGTCATTTCTAACCGCCAGGTACGACTTGGTAAGATTCTCCAGCGGCGCCATCAGCGTCTCCGGCACGAACCGCCCTCCGTACTGGCCAAAATGGCCGGTTTCATCAGGCAGGTTAAAGTAATTCATGTTTGCCATTATAAAGCTTATTATATGCCATCACTTTCAGCAGTTCAACAACCCAATCGTTCTTTTTATAACCTTGACATCTTCTTTGTTAAAGTTTATAATACATCCGTTGTCATAGTTTGTTTTTAGGGGGTTAAAAATGATCCGCTGGCTCCACGACAGCGAAAAACCGGTCTACACGATCCATATCGCGGCCGAACTCCTCGGCTGCCACCCCCGGACCTTGCGGATTTATGACCAAGCCGGGCTGGTCTCACCCCAAAGGACCGTCAAAAGATACCGGCTTTACTCGCAAAGCGACCTGACCCGGATCAAACGGATCTGTTCACTGATGGATGAGTGGAGCCTGAACCTGTCGGGCGTTAAAGCGCTGTTTAATATGGCGGACAGGTTCGAGATCGAAATTGAAAGATTGCTTGATGAAATGCTTGGTTAGTTGCTATAATCGCTAAAAGGAAGGGATAACATGCTTTGCCAAAAATGTAAATCACGCCAGGCGTCGGTCCACATAACCAAAATAATCAACGGGAAAAAAGTTGAGCGCCATCTCTGCCAGCAGTGCGCGGCCGAAGAAGGTTTTATGCCCGGCGCGACCGGTTTTGATTCGATGGGCTTCCAGGAATTTCCCGGCTTCTTTGAATTCCCCGATCTCTTCGCTTCGCTCTTCAAACGGCGCCCGGCCGAGCGGTTTTACGAATACTTCACTGAATCGGCCAACAAGATCCTGCAATTAGCGACGGAAGAGGCCAATCGCCTTGGCCACGACCATGTCCGGACCGAACACCTCCTGCTCGCCTTGATCAAGGCGGAAGGGCTGGCGGCCAAAGCCCTGCAGACGCTCGGCGTCGACCTGGTCAATTTATTCTCCGACGTCGAATCATTGATCGGCCGGGGTGAAGGCTCGCCGCAAAAAATGACCCTCTCGCCACGCGCGAAAAAAGCGCTCGAACTCTCTTACCAGGCGGCCCGGGAACTCGGCTTTAATTATGTCGGCGAAGAGCATGTCCTCCTTGGGATTGTTCGCGAGGGGGAAAGCATCGCCGCGCAAGCGCTCCACAAACGGAAGGTTAATTTTGACAAGCTCGCCCGGGAGATCATTGCCGAAGCGGAAAAAGCCTTTGGCGCCGGTGGCGCAGCCCCGGAAGAATTGCCACCGGAATTTTCTGAAGGAAACGAAGGCGAAGAATTTCCTGAAGGCGGGATGGAAGGCGGGCCGGAAGCCGGCATGTTCGGCGGTTTTCCCGGCATGGCTCTTGGCGCTCCACCCCGGCCAACTAAACCCGCTCTGACCGCTTTTGGCCGCGACCTGACCGCAATGGCAAAAAAAGGCGAACTTGACCCGGTCATCGACCGCGAAAAAGAGATCGACCGGATCATCCGGATCCTCTCCCGCCGGACCAAAAACAACCCGGCCCTGATCGGCGATCCCGGAGTCGGCAAGACCGCGATCGTCGAAGGGTTGGCCGAGCGGATCATTAAGGGCGAAGTCCCCGAGATTTTAAAAGACAAGCAAGTGATCGCGCTTGACCTCGGCGGGATGGTCGCCGGCACTAAGTACCGCGGCGAATTCGAAGCCCGGGTCAAGAAAGTACTTGACGAGATCTTGGCCAAGAAGCGATCGATTATCCTTTTTATCGATGAGCTCCACACTTTGGTTGGCGCCGGCGGCGCCGAAGGAGCGATCGACGCGGCCAACATGCTCAAGCCGGCCCTGGCCCGAGGAGAACTCCAGGTCATCGGCGCCACAACTGTCGACGAATACCGCAAGAACATTGAAAAAGACGCCGCGCTCGAACGGCGTTTCCAGCCGGTCCTCATCGGCGAGCCGTCGGTTGAACTGACAATCGAAATCCTGAAAGGGATCCGCGACAAATATGAAGTGCATCATCATGTCAAAATTCCCGATGCGGCGCTGGTCGCGGCCGCCACCCTCTCCCATCGCTATATTTCGGACCGGTTCCTGCCGGATAAGGCGATCGACGTCATGGACGAAGCGATGGCCAAGGTCCGGTTGCTTAATTTTTCTCCTCCCATCGAACTAAAGCAGGCACAAAAAGAGCTCGACAAACTCAATAAGGAAAAAGAAGCCGCCTTGACCGGCCAGCAATACGAAAAAGCGGCAACGACTCGCGATAAAACAGCCGAGCTGGAAAAGAAGGTCAAAGAGCTGGATGAAAAATGGAAACAGGACCGCAGCGCCGCCGAACCAATGGTAACCGAGGATGATATCGCGGCGATCGTCTCCGACTGGACCGGGATCCCGGTAGTCAAACTGACCGCGGCCGAAACCGAAAAATTGATCCATATGGAATCGGAACTCCACAAGCGGATCATCGGCCAGGATGACGCGGTCGTCGCTATTTCCCAGGCGATCCGGCGCGGGCGCGCCGGGCTTAAGCCGCCGGAGCGGCCGCTCGGCTCGTTCATCTTTGCCGGACCGACCGGGGTCGGCAAGACTGAGGTCGCCAGGCGGTTATCCGAATTTCTTTTCGGTACCCAGGACGCGATGATCAGGATCGATATGTCGGAATGCATGGAAAAGCACACCGTTTCCCGGATGGTGGGGGCCCCTCCCGGCTACGTCGGTTACGAAGAAGGGGGAACATTGACCGAAGCGGTTCGCCGCAAACCTTATTCCGTCATTCTTTTTGACGAAATTGAAAAAGCGCATCCCGACGTCTTTAACATCCTTCTGCAAATCCTGGAAGACGGCCGGCTGACCGATTCCAAGGGACACATTGTCGATTTCAAGAACACGGTCGTGATCATGACGACCAATATCGGGCAGCAGCAGATCGTCCAGCAGGGGCCGATCGGCTTCCTGTCGCGCGAAGACCGCGAAACCTCGTATGACAAGATGAAAGAGACGGTCATGGACGAGATGAAGAAGGAGTTTAGGCCGGAGTTCCTCAACCGGATCGACGAGATCATCGTCTTCCACCCGCTTGATGATGATGAATTGAAGCAGATCGCCGGTTTGATCGTCGCCGATCTGCAGAAACAGGTCGAGGTCCGCGGGCTCAAGCTCGAAGTGACCGACGAGGCGAAGGAAATTATCATTAAGGACGGCTACCAGCCGAAGTTCGGCGCCCGGCCGCTCCGCCGCGCCGTCCAGCATCTCTTGGAGAACCCGCTGTCGAACGAAATAATCGCCGGGAAGTTCAAAGAAGGCGATATCGTTACAGCCGCAGGAGCCGACGGCAAGATCGTCTTCACCGCGATCGAGGGGAAAAGACCGAAGCCGATCGAAAAACCTGTCGAGAAGAAAGCCGAGAAGCCGGCGGAAAAACCGAAACCGGAAGAGAAGCCAAAAGAGAAGAAGGCTAAGAAGAAGTAGGTCTTTGCCTTTTAGGCGGCGTTCGGAAGACGGATCACAAAAGCGGCCCCACCAGGTTTGAGAGAAGAGTTGTTGGATATTTCAACTCCCCCCCGATGCAGCCAGACGACATTCCAGAGAAAACTAAGCCCCATGCCAGTACTATCCCTGGTGGTCTGGTTCAGAACTAAAGCGTTTGGCCGCCCCATCTCGCTTGAGACGGCCAACATGCCGGGGAGAAAACCGGGCCCATCATCTTCAATTTTGAGAATAGAATGGCCTTGCTTATTTTCGGCTGTGACCAGTACTTTGTTTATTTGTCCGACATAATGCGCTTGATTACTCAAAACCCTGGCAACCGCCAACATAAACATAACCGCATCGATCTTTAACTGATGGTTTTCCGGCACTCGATTTATCAGCATCATATCCATGAACGCTTTATCATTTTGTGCTAAGCTATTCTTAGCCTGTTCCACCAGCGACCTTAATTTAGTTTGCTCACACACCAATTTACCGACAGAGAAGTTCTTGATCACCCGATTAAAAAGCAGGCTTAATTCTGTCAGGCCAGCCAACACATATTCTTTGTAGGAGAGCGAAGCAACGGCTGGATCATCTTCCGACACAACCTGATCCACTCTTGCCCCTCCTAAATCAGGCATGATCGCTTGATATCGTTTATAGACAGCGTTGAACTCGGCTACCAAAGCTAGCGTCGCTCTTTTCAGCTGCCGCAGTTGAGAATAATTAGTAATTTCGCTTATCGCTTGTTCATGTAAAGGCCTTATTTTTTTTCTCATGGTCTCATAATCACGGTAGATCGACAACATCAACGTCCTGGTTTTCACGTCCCTGATGGGCGACACTTGCGGATTTTCTTTAAAAGAAGCCAACAATTCAAACATCCGAGCCTCAGTATCTAATCCATTGACTAAAACATCAAACATCGACCCGGAATGATACCCCAGCCTGATTGGAATGGCCGCGCGCTCATACATTTTCAGCTGTTTCCGGGATATTCCACCGCTGGCGTTAATAGTACTCATTGCTAGTATTTATCGTTTGTTATACCGCCAAATTTCATCAAAATATTGAAATTCGAGCAAAAAAGGCTAAGCAGAAGCGAGCGGCAATATAATCCTAAAGGTCGACCCTTTGCCAACTTCTGATTCTACGCTGATATCCCCTCTCATGCTATTAATAGCTTCTTTTGCAAAATCTAGCCCTATCCCGCTGCCGGAAATACTGCCGGTATTGCTGGCGCGATAATACTTTTCAAATATCTTCTCTTGTTCATCTGATGGTATCCCAATGCCGCTGTCCGTTATTTCCAAAACAGCCTTCTTCTTCCCTTCTTCTTCGATCGTAACCAGCTTGCAGCAAATAAAGCCGGCTACCGTATACTTAAGCGCATTATCAATTACCGCCCCGATTGCGTCCCGCAAAAGATCGCTATCGCCCTCCACCATTGCTTCCCCTGGCGAGATATCCACCGCAAATCCCAAACCTTTAGCGACCACAATCTCGCGCCTTATTGATATTGTCTCTCGAAAAAGCCCGGATAGATCAAGCTTTTTGATTTTTTTGAAGCCCCGGAGTATCTCTATCCAAGTATTGATCGAAGCAATATACTTATCGATCATTTTCATCTGCCCTCGTCTTTTTACTGGGTCATTTTCAATTAAACTATAAACTAACAATGACTTAAGTGCGGTCTCATCATAATAGGAATTATGTCTCGCTCGCTCAAGCAAATGTGCTGTATCATGAAATTCAGCATAAAAGGAACTTGTAAAGACTTCCGGCCAAAGTTTTTCGGCCGTCAATTGCTGCTTAAATCCAGCTATTTCAACGTCAGAATATTTCCGATCATGTGCCAGCAAGAAAAATGTCATGCGCCCAGCTTTTTTCCTGATATGGATCTTTTGCCATGCCTCCGTTTCTTGATCGGCATAATATTGAGTTGAAGTTGCTCTCTCATCTGGGGAACAATATCGTGTTGCCGTTTGCCCTGTGGACCTGTGCCAGTCAAAAACATCAAAGACTATTTTATCGGCTCTTATTTCCATTCGCAAATCAGCTAAATAACTGCTAATCTCACTGCCCTCCTGGCCGACGCCGCCAAGACAATAATTGATATAAGAAGCCTTTTCGGCTAAATTACAGACCGTATTGATTCTGTTTTCCGCCAAGCGATTCAAGGGATCGGCCCTTTCCTGTCCTTGGTTTTCTAGTTGCTTCGTTAACGCCTCAAATTGTTCTTTAATAATGTTTAATTCTCTGTTGATCTCTTTGAGATAGTGGGCGAACTTGGAGGTTGCTTCAGCGGAAGTCAGTCGTTTTTCGGGAAGGCCCAGCCTGATCTTATCTTTAACGGTCCCGATCATATCCTGTAAACGGAAAAACCAACCCGTTGAAAGCCCGACATTTTTTGCCTCATCCACCAGCACCTTAGACGCCCGGTGGGCGGAGCGAAGCGCATAATAAGCCGTAGTTCTGGCACAATTTGATAGTTTAATCATGACAATTCTATTTTTTCTGAACGGCACATTCGGGGTGAGCACGACCAAATTCTAATTCTTTCTGGATCGACTCAGTTTGCTCAGATTTTTGAGCAAAATACAGGTGCATCCCATGCAATTCACAATTTTCCGGGAAACGCTCAAGCGCCATGTCCAGATAACGCTCAGAATTAACCTGATCAGACAAAAACAGCATATACATCTTACTTAGGATTAGATAAGCGTTGGGGTCTTGCGGGCGGATTTCGATCATTTTCTTGAACAGGGCAATAAGCTTCGACTTATCTTTGGTCATATCCCATAGCAGCCATTCAAGCATAACTTTGCTGCTTTCTTCTTTACTTGGCGCCTTTGCTAAAAATCGGTCATAAGCCTTGATCACGGCCTTGGCGTCTTCTCGATCAATCAAATAAAGGAAAAAAGTCGTTGTCGGACTGTCGGACAGCATCTTATTTCTTATCAGCTCCTCCGCTTGTTCGACCTTCCCCGCAGATATCAAAACACTAGCATAAATGGAAACAAACATACTTTTCTCAAATGATTGAAGATATTTTAGCGCTTCTTCCAGATAACGCCCACCCTCCTCCGCTTCTTCTGGCAAAGAGAGCATTTCAACGATTTTTATTATTGATTCCGGGTCAATTACCCCTTCTGACCCCCGATGATAATGAAGTTTCACCCAGTTTTTTTTAGCTTCGCTATAATTACCGGTTTTCTCTTGCAGCTGCGCAATTTTGATCATGGTAGTTGTATCCCGCGGCAATATTCTTGAGCATTTCTGATAATATTCCAAAGCGTTCCCATAACGCTTGGTCTCCTCGTAAAGCGCCGCCAGCAAATAATTAGCCTCATAATCATTGCTCATTTTAGCGATATTGTTTTCCAGTATCTCCACCGCTTTTTTAGGCTCCCCCATATCAGCAAACAATCTGACAACATTTTTGATATCTGACGGATTGCTGCTGGCAACATTATGTAATGTATTCAAAGCCCTCATTTCGGACAGCCAATATCTCTGAGCCAACGCGGTCTTCCCCATATTGGCCGCCATTATGCCGTTCCGTCTTTCTGCATTGGCCAAAAGCAGCAGCGCGGCAACAGATGATGGATCGATCGAGAGAGCTAATCCGAGATTTTTATTGGCCAGAGCATAATTCATGTTCCTATAATTAACTAGGGCTGATTGATAAAAATGATCGCTGAATAACTTTTGCGCGCCAACTTTGGGCTTGCTTAACTTTCTAAGCTGCAGGGATGCTTCCAACAGGTCCAACTCGTAATATTCGGCGCCAAGTTTCACCCAATTCCAGGCATGACCAATAACAGATATTTTCCCATCAATATCCATTGAGAGCGAAGCCGCGGCCTCATTACTAAATATCAGGCCTGCTTCAAAGCCAGCCGAACTTGCCATCCGGATAAATAGCGAACTTATCTCATCACAATCTCCATATTTATTATTAAAGACATCAATTGCCGTCAACTTCCCGTTCGGGCGTTTTTTGTCATCGGTATCATATTTTATCGCCTTGTTCAAGGCTAAAAAAATCGCCTGCACTTTTTCTTTTTCTGTCTTAGCCTGGCTTTGCTCGATAATTTCTTCTGTCCAGGCAGCGATCTTTTTTTCCGGGTCCGCCAAAGGATTGACGATGCCTAATTGATCAAGCTGCTGCTTGACGTTCACCGGTAAAACCTGATTTTTCATAATATACGACCAGACCGTCTCCTCATTTGCTAATTTAATGCCGGCAACGGCTAATTCGGCCTTAAGCTGGCCGGTCGTTCCAGCTGGCACCTCAACCGGCCCAATTTGAACGACTTGCTCCCAGGTTTTTAAATTATCTATCCCAATCGCTCTCAGTCTGGCCAATTCTCTTTCGCCGCTAATTACCTCTGCGATCCGCCGGTTGTCCTGCTTCTTCAGATTCGCAATGAGCGCATCATAAGCCGGCAAGTAATCCCGATTAAGGCGGAGCGCTTGGCGGAAAAGCGTTTCGGCTGTTTTAAAATCAGAAAATGATTCCTGGTAAAGATCGCCAAGTTCGATAAGGTTTTCTGGAGAAACCGCCGCGCTGTTTGCCGCTAGGGCTAGAGTATCCTGCGCTTGACGGATCAGTTGCTTTGATTGATAAAGGTCGATCAGCGTAATATAAGCAGGGAGAAAACCCGGATCGATCTCGATCGCCCGCTCATAAGCCTTAATGGCCGCTTCTTGATCATTAAATTCATCCTGGAGCTTTAGGCCGAGAGCATGCCACATTGTTTCATCGCCATGCGCCGCCTTAAGCGCTTTTTGCGCCAGCGCGTACGCCCGCTCCGTTTCATCGTTGGCAATAAGGCGGTCGATCAAGCTTTGATAAGCGGGGAAATAACTCGGATCATCTTTAATGATATTCAAATAGATGTTGATCGCCGCCGAATAATCGCCGGCCACATCCTGATAATAATCCCCCAGGATCTGCATATTTTCCGGCGAGCGGCCGATCTTATCCAAATACTGATCTAAATCTTGTTTTTGACAGTGAAACGAGATGAGGCGCATAACTATATCTCGGTGTAATTTTTTGATTTCGCCCGCTATTTCGGAAAATATTTGATAGCTTTCCTGCCCTTTGTTTAAATAAATAACCCTGAGAGTGGCCATTATGATTTTGCTTATCAAGCTGGGATAAACATTATAAAGGTTTGTTACCGCGTTTAAATTTTCTTGCACCGACGTAAAATTGTTTCTCCCGCCAGCAATTTCCCGGTTTGCTATATAGTTAAGCGGCGCTAATTGCAGCAGCGTTTTGTAAATTAAAGTTTGAACATCCATCGCCCCTCCAATTCTTGAATAGAGCCTTGCTAAAGCATACAGCGCCATGATATCGTTTTTGCGGCCATTGATCAGTTGCCTTGTTATGCATTTATTGGCCTGAATATTCTGTTTCAGTTTTACGTATTCGAAGGCGATCGCCAGGAATAAATAATCCCGCGAGCGGGAAACCGGCAGGCCGATCACATAGGCGTCGGCAATGGCCGGCTCGTGCAGCGTTATAGCCTGTTCGGCCATAAAAGCAAATGCCCCGGAAATCTTCTCTGCATCTGTTAATACTTTAAATATCCTTTCCTTTTCGCCCGCCGCAAACCCCGCACCAAGATCAAAACTGTTCAATTTGCCATCAAACTTACCCAAGATTGCCCCCTCAACATCAATATATCCGGCTTCCAGTAAAGCTGACCAGATTTTAACTTGCTGTTCCGGTATCGGGCTAAAATATTTCTGGGCCACCTGCCCTCTGGCAGTGTAAGGGAGAAGATCGCTGTCAGCCGATGATAGCCGATAAACATTATCTCCAATGGTTATTCGGCAACTAATATTTTGCTGATAATCGAACGGGCGGACTAACGGCTCTTCTTTCCCCTCAAGGATCGATTGCAGTTTTTGTTTTTGCTCATCGGCGAATTGCGTTCCGGGGAACAAATTCTGATTACTGTTAAAATACGCAAAGCGGACTTCCCCTTGCTCATTAATATAGCCCTGCTCGTTCAACAGCTGCCAGATCGAATCAGGGCTTTCGCCCAGGCCGGCAAAATCCTCTTTTTTGACATACCTTGGCTGGGGATCAAAATCGGCAGCTTCCGTATCATAATCCCAAATAATTTCCACCGATAAGCCGGCAGACCTGGCCGCCGCAATGAACAGGATAAACCAATCATTTTGGCGGGGTGCTTGGCCGGTTTTCAACAGATCCGTGGCCTTGGCATAAAGCGCCTCCGGTGCAGAACCGGGAACATACTGGATCATTCCTTTCGCCGCTTTCAGCAGAGCAATAATCTTGTCTTTTTCGTTCCGGCACCTATTCTGTTGAATGACCTTGCCCGCCCATTCTTTGATTTGCCCGTCCGGGTCGATAAAAGGGTTGGCAAATCCCTGGCTGGACATTTTTTCTGTTGCCTTAGAAAGCCCTTCAAAATGGTCAAAATAATATAGCCAGGCGTCAAGATCACTGCCAACCGCTATCCCCTCATCAGACAAGGCTTTGATCAGCGCCATGGTAATTCCTGTTCGGGGCGGCACAACCTCTTCTGTTGGTGTGGTGGCAATTGGGGCTTGCAGATAAATGACGCTATTTGTCCAAGGAGAGGATATTTGATATGGCGGCACGGCAGGTTTGTCCGCCAGCGTTGATTTTTGTTGGCCCGGCAGAAGGGTAGCGGCTGTTGCCGGCGCCGCGAAAAGGCCGCCTGAACCCAACGAATTGACGTTAACGCCATTTAATCCATCCATTTTTTCCCCCTTATAATGATCGGCATTTTTAGCGCGCAATAAAAAAACCGCCATACATTTCTGGCGGTTTCTTGAACCTGTCTGCCCAGCCGCTTTTTAAACTCCCTTTAAGTCATCGAACAACGTTTTAGGTAATTTCACTCAATTATGATTGAACAGGATAAACACAAAAACACCAAAATTTAATTTGCTAACCGGCCACATAAAAAACAGCAATAATTGTGATAAAATTATCTAATGCCAATAAATTACTCTCCAAATACACTTGAACCAAAATGGCAAAAGAAATGGGAAGACCAGCTTCTCAACCTAACCACCGATCAACCTATCAACCCAACCACCAAGAAGTATTACGATTTGGTAATGTTCCCCTACCCCTCGGGCAATTTGCACATGGGCCACGTCCGCAATTACGCGATCGGTGACGTTATCGCCCGCTATAAAAGAATGCAGGGTTTCTCCGTCCTCCACCCGATCGGCTGGGACGCCTTTGGGATGCCGGCCGAGAATGCGGCGATCAAGAACAAAACCCACCCCGAACCGTGGACCGATGCTTGCATCGAGCGGATGAAGAAACAGCTCAAGCGGCTTGGCATCTCTTATGACTGGGAGCGCGAGGTCAACACCAGCAAACCGGAATATTATAGATGGACCCAGTGGCTGTTCCTTTTAATGTACGAACGGGGCCTTGCTTATCGGAAAAAAGCGGTCGTCAACTGGTGCCCCAAGTGCGGAACTGTGTTAGCCAACGAACAGGTCGTCAAAGAGGATAAATGCTGGCGCTGTGATTCGACGGTCGAACAACGCGATCTTGAGCAGTGGTTTTTCAAGATCACCGAATATGCTGACCGCCTCCTGACCGATATCGAAAAACTGGCAGGCTGGCCTGAGCCGGTCAAGATCATGCAGCGGAATTGGATCGGGAAGAGCGAAGGCGTGGAGATAAAGTTTCAAGTAGCAAGGGGCAAGGGTCAAGAACTTAAAATCTACACGACCAGACCCGACACTCTATTTGGAGTGACCTATATGGTCCTGGCCCCCGAACACCCTATGGTCCTGGAGCTCGCCAAAGGGACTCCTCAGGAAAAATCCGTCCGCGATTACGTCGAGAAAGCGCGGCATGAAAGCATCCACGAGCGGACGGTTTCGACCGGCAAGGATGGGGTCTTTACCGGCGGCTACGCGATCAACCCGGCAACTAACGAAGATGTCCCGATCTGGACTGCCGATTATGTCTTGCTGGAATATGGGACTGGAGCAGTGATGGCAGTCCCGGCGCATGATCAAAGAGATTTCGAATTCGCCAAACAGCATAAACTACCACTCAAGGTCGTTATCCAACCACCTATCAACCAAACCACCCAACAACCAAGCATGGCCGAAGCGTATGTTGAAGAAGGAATAATGATAAATTCTGGCGACTTCAACGGGCTGAAGAGCGCAGAAGCATTGGAAAAGATCGGAGATAAGTTTGGCGAGTGGCAAACGAAGTTCAAGCTCCGCGATTGGCTCGTCTCCCGCCAAAGATATTGGGGGGCCCCTATTCCGATAATTTACTGCGACAAGTGCGGCATCGTTCCCGTTCCCAAAGAAGAGCTCCCGGTCAAACTGCCGATGGATGTAAAGTTCACCGGCGAAGGGGCCTCGCCGCTGACGCAGTCAAAGAAATTCCTGGAAGCAAAATGCCCCAAATGCGGCGGTAAGGGACGGAGGGAGACCGACACGCTTGATACTTTCAATTGCTCATCGTGGTACTACTTCCGTTACTGCGACCCGAAGAATGATCAGGCGCCCTTTAGTAAAGAGCTAGCGAAGAAATGGATGCCGGTCGACCAATATATCGGCGGGATCGAGCATGCGATCCTCCATCTCCTCTACTCCCGGTTTTTCACCAAGGTTTTATTCGATGCCGGCTGGTCAAACACCGACGAACCCTTTGCCAACCTACTGACGCAAGGAATGGTCGTCAAAGACGGCGCCAAGATGAGCAAATCAAAAGGG
>JAQVPA010000041.1 GCA_028702315.1 Candidatus Margulisiibacteriota bacterium | reverse complement strand
AGATGCCGTTCTTAATTTATTATGTCGTCAAAACAGTATTGGACGAAACAAACAACTGGTCGATCGGTGATATTCATCGGCTCTGGCAGGCCGCTTTTTTTAAAGATTCGGAAAATGTCTATCGGGAAAACATTGCCTGGATTTTGGCGCTGGCCGGAGAAGATAAAGATAAGTTTATGCTGCTAATGGAACGGCCAGGGAAGCTGAAACAGTGGTGGGGCAGTAATCTTACCGCCTCAAGGTTCAAAGAGGTTTTTATTAATCTTGATCGGCTCTTTGCCTTATCACTGGATGAGATTGCAAGCCGGCTTGATAAGATCAATGATTTTATATTTGCCCTAGAAGACGAAACTTTTGTCCGGTTGCTTTGTCACCATGAGCGGTCTGGTTTTGAGGCCGATCTTGTTGCCGCTATAATTGATGGCCAATATGAATTGATAGGGATATCTTATGGCTTGCGCGATCGGATAAAAAGATTTGCAACTCGCGAGGGGATAGAGATTGCAGCGTCGCTGTTAAAAAATATTAAAATAGATGACAGGGAAGAGGATCGCGAGGCCAAGCTTATCCCTCAGTCAATGGCGGTTATTGCCTCTTTAGTTGGTGTCCCGCTGCTCTCTCCAGACGAGAGCAAAGTAAAGGCTGCCTGGAGAAAAATGTCCAAAGCATTGCACCCCGACCACAACCCAATGGATCCAGAGGCGACGAAGAAATTTCAAAATATATTTGAGGCGGTAAACATATATTTGGCAGTACTCAAGGAAATTGAAACTGGCGAAGGGCTTAAGGACCCGGGAGTCAACTTGTTGGAAGCCGCGCTTTAACTGGATGAATGCAGATATTCCGCCGCTTTTCCCACGCAACCAAGGCAGGAGAGTTTTCTTAGCTGGCGGATCTCGTTGCATTTGAGGGAACCGGCTAATTGCCGGAAGTAGTCTTCGAATTCTCTTAGCTTGTCCGGGTTTTTCTTGGCCAGCAGGTGTTTGGCCGCGCAGTAGGCGCCGCATTCGCCGCCCGGCGCCCGGCCGCCCCCTTTGCAGAGCGATTCTTTGTCAGCATTATCTAATTCCGCAAACGCTTTCAAGATCGACTGCGCGCAATCGAGCCGTTCGTGGCCGTCTTTCCCTAAATAATGTTTTTTCGCTTTCTCGATCGGCATGTCAAAGGCATTTTCGCACTGTTGGACGGAGGTGTCAACTTTTACCTTGACAAAAATGTAACTGATATCTACAATATTGTATTATGAATTCAACGCTTCGCGCTAGCACAGCTATTTTTTTGGTGTTTGGCTGTTTTTTGGCTTTTGCTTTACCCGCCCAAGCCCTATTCGATACCGGCACCGCGCTTGAAAAGGGTAAATTTGAGCTCGATGTCTGCGTCAATCCCTTCAGCTCAATCACTTATGGCCAAAGTTGGCTCTTTTATCATTATGGACTCGGCAATAAATGGGAGATCCACGGCTATACCAGCAAGTGGGGGGCGATCACCAATTGGGATAACAGCATTTATGAAGGCTATATTGGGTTCTTAAAACAGTGGGGAGAATGGGAGTATCTGGACCTGGCGACCTGTCTTGGTGTGCGGAAGGTCGTAAATATGAACACGGATCCTTCATTGATCGGTCCCGGTATCTTATACACCATTAAAATGGGAGAGGGATGGCGGGTGGCCGGACACCTGCAGTTCATTGGCGATATTTCAACCTCGGGTATCAGGCCGCTAAATAATGGCTATACGGCCGAGCTGGGAATATATAAAATGATCCGGGATGGGCTGGAATTGGCTGTTGGGGGGTTCATGAACTCGACTGGCGAGACCAGGCCGATATATACGGTCAATTTTTATTTTTGATGATAGCTTAGGTTGCAAGGAGAACCCCAGACTAAAGTCTGGGGAATAGTAATTATAATAATTAGTGATTTTTTTCGTGAATTCCCCACACTTTAGTGTGGGGTCTAATTTAGTTGCCTGGCAATATAATTGCTGTTAGTCCATTAAGGAGGGAAAAACATGAGAAACAAGATTAGGTTGTTAGGTGGTTTGGTGGTTGGGTTGTTAGTGTTATCATCAGTCGCTTATGGTAATGTTGTCGACTATAATTTGGCTTATGTATCCAAGTATATCTGGCGGGGACAGGACCAGGACAGCGGCCAGCCGGCGCTTCAGCCCGGCGTAACTTTATATCTTGGCGAGACAGGATTGTCGATCGGGGCCTGGGGAAACTACAATATTGGCGACAGTTATGTCGTTGGGCTTGGCGGTCCGGTCGTCAATAAGGAGTTCACCGAGATCGATTATACGCTGACCTACGCTTCACAATTTAACGATGACTGGACTTATTCGGTCTATTTGACCCAATATAATTACCCGCCGGGAGAATACGCCAATACCGCTGAACTTTTCCTTAACTTGACCGCCCGGAGCTGGCCTTTTACACCGACGCTGACCTATTCATACGATAACGACAAGGGGAAAGGGGCGTATGTCAGCCTGGCCGGGAAAAATTCATTTAACGCGGGGAGCTTGAAGATCGACGGCTCCTTGACAGCTGGCTATGACAATGGGCAATATAACGTGACCCCCGGTTTTAGCGATGCGACGCTGGCACTGTCAACCGCGATCCCGGTTAATCAGCTGACCTTAACGCCGACCGTAAACTATACGGTAGTCGGTAAAGAGACCCGCCCAACATCCGAGAATGTCTTTTGGTTCAGCTTGAATATTGCCGGTGGTTTTTAGCCGGCAGAATTGCTAAAATAAGACCGAATTGAGCGATCTAAAAGCGGATTACGCGCGGGCAGCTTCGCTGGGTTTGGAAATAGCGGTCCCGGTCCTTCTCGGTGCCGGTGCCGGTTATTGGCTGGATATCCAGTTGCAAAGCGCCCCCTGGTCGATGGTCGCCGGACTGTTGACGGGCGCGGTAACCGGTTTTTGGAATGTTTATAAATTCCTGCGGAAAAAACCATGAACGTTCTTGAACACTTGAACCAGCAGACGATCGTTCCGCTCGAGGTTGGCGGGGTGGACCTTTCGATCACAAATGGCGTGACCACGCTCTGGTTGGCGGCGGCGCTGGTTTTTCTCTTTTTTTATTCTTTATCCAAACGGCTCAAGACCATCCCCGGCAAACTGCAGAACGCGACCGAAGTGGTCATCGGTTTTATCCAGTCCGAAGTGGCGTCCCAGATCCATACCGATCGGGAAAAATGGCTCCCTTTCCTGATCACGCTTTTCTTTTTTATCCTGTTTAACAACCTGCTTGGGCTAGTGCCTCTTTTGTCCGGGCCGACGACCAACATCAATGTGACCGCCGCCCTGGCGATCATCGTCTTCCTGACCGTCCAGGCAACCGGGGTCGTTAAGCACGGGCCGTTGGGCTATTTTAAATCAATGATCCCGAGCGGCGTGCCGCTGCCGATCGCTGTTTTTCTCTTCCCGGTCGAGATCGTCAGCCAGTTTGCCAAGCCTTTCTCGCTGGCAGTCCGGTTGTTCGCCAATATGTTCGCGGGCCATGCCGTCATGCTGCTTATCATTTCGCTGATCTTCCTGTTCAAGAGCTATCTGATCTTGCCGTTGCCAATAATCGGCAATACTGCGATAATGATGTTCGAGATATTCGTCGCCTTTATCCAGGCGTTCGTGTTCACTTACCTTTCCGCACTGTATATTGCGACAGCTCAGGAAGGTCATTGAAATAAATTTATAAGGAGGGAAAAAATGGATCCAAAAGTAACGGCTTATTTTGCGGCGGGGATCGGGATGGCGTTCGCGGCGTTCGGGACGGCGATCAGCATCGGTTGGCTATCTTCCAAGGCGATGGAAGGGATGGCGCGGCAGCCGGAAGCGGCGGGTAACATTCGGACGGGGATGATCCTGGCGATCGCGTTCGTTGAAGCGATCTCGCTTTATGCCTTGGTCGTGTCGCTCATCCTGGCCACAAAATAAATGTTTGAATTTGAACCGGGTTTAATTATCTGGACCAGCGTTTCGTTCGGCCTGCTGGTCCTGCTCCTTTACCGGGTGGCGCTGCCACCGCTGCTCGCTCTGCTGGAAAAAAGAGAGGGGCAGATCGCCGCTGCGCTGGCGGAATCGGCGGCCAGCCAGCAGCAAGCGAAAGCGCTACTGGAAGAGCATAAGATAAAGCTGGCCGAATTCCACCATAGCGCCGAAAAGATAATGGCCGAGACAAAGAGTGAAGCGGAAAAGGCCAGGGCAGAGATCCTTGATAAGGCCAACCGCGAGGCCGGACGAGTCCTGGAAAAAACCCAGCTTGACCTGGCCAGGGAAAAAGAGCGGATTATGGCCGAAGCAAAGGCTACCCTGCTTGACTTGGTCGCCGCGGCTGCCAGCCGGGTGCTTCGCCGGAGCATTACGCCGGAAGACAACCGCCGGATAATTATCGAAAGCTTGGACGAGGTGAAACAGTGAAAGAGATCGATGTTGAGCGTTTATACGAAATAGCGGGCAAAGACGCGCTGCAGATGGAAAGGGAGCTATTTTATTTCTCTTCCCTGCTGCTGAAGCAGCTCGAGCTGAAGCGCTTTCTGACTGATTCCGGGGTGGCGGCCAAGAACAAGATCGCTGTTTTTGAAGAAGTTTATCCCGACTGTTCACCGCGTTTTCATGCCTTATTTTGTTTCCTGATCGACCAGGGGCTGGTCCAGCGGATCCACTGGCTGGCACAGAAGTTCTCCGAACAGGTTTCGTTAAAAAATAAAACTTGCTATTTAAAGGTAACCTCGGCGGAGCGCCTGACCGAAGCGGAACTTGATAAAATCAGGGCTTACGCCGGCGGTAATTACCGTTTTCTTTTTGAGCTCGATCCGGGTATTATCGGGGGGATCAGGCTGAACTGGGAAGATGGCCGGCAGATCGACATCTCTTTGTCCGCCGCGCTGGAGCAATTGAAGGAGGCCGCCCTTGGCTGAAGATTTTTCATCAATAATCAAAAAGAAGATCGAAGCATTTTCGCCCGATGTCCGGATCGAAGAGGTCGGCAGCGTGGTCGAATCGCTCGACGGCATCGTCCAT
Organism: Candidatus Margulisiibacteriota bacterium; assembly: GCA_028702315.1. Classification (GTDB taxonomy): domain Bacteria; phylum Margulisbacteria; class WOR-1; order O2-12-FULL-45-9; family XYB2-FULL-48-7; genus JAQVPA01. The sequence continues at coordinate 9,897 of JAQVPA010000041.1, read as the reverse complement.
ATCCAGGGTTTGACCGGCGCGATGGCCGGTGAAATGGTCGAGTTTTCCAGTAAACATTATGGTTTGGTCTTCAACCTTGACCGGGAAGGGATCAAAGCGGTCTTGCTTGGCCCTCATACGGCGGTCAGGGAAGGGGATACCGCTAAAACGACCGGGCGGGTCATGCAGGTCCCGGTCGGCGACGCGCTGATCGGACGGGTCGTGGACGCGCTGGGCGTGCCGATCGACGGATTAGGGCCAATTGAGACAAAAACTTACCGGCCGGTGGAACGGATCGCCCCTGGTGTTGTTGACCGGACGCCGGTCGTCCAGCCGCTGCAGACCGGCTATAAACTGGTAGACGCGTTGATCCCGATCGGCCGGGGCCAGAGAGAATTGATCATTGGCGACCGCTCGACCGGCAAATCGGCGATGGTGATCGACACGATCCTGAACCAGAAAGGCCAGGGGGTTCTCTGCGTTTATGTCGCGATCGGCCAGAAAGAATCAAATGTCGTCCAGGTGATCGAGACCTTAAAAGAACACGGGGCAATGGATTACACGATCATCGTTACCGCTTCGGCCTCAGAGCCGGCCGCGCTGCAATACCTGGCCCCCTATGCCGGCTGTGCCATGGCCGAGGAGTTCATGTATTCCGGCCGTGATGCCCTGATCATTTACGATGACTTGCTCAAACACGCGCAATCTTACCGGATGATCTCTCTCCTCCTTCGCCGGCCTCCGGGCCGGGAAGCGTATCCCGGCGATGTTTTTTACCTGCATTCGCGCCTGCTTGAGCGGGCGGCCAAGCTAAAACCGGAATTGGGCGGCGGTTCGCTGACCGCTTTGCCGCTGATCGAGACCCAGCTGGGGGACGTGACCTCTTACATCCCGACCAATGTCATTTCAATAACCGACGGGCAAATATTTCTCGAAGCCGATCTCTTTAATGCCGGGGTTCGTCCGGCGGTCAATGTTGGTATTTCTGTATCACGCGTTGGCGGCAAAGCGCAGGTTCCCGCGATCAGGAAGATCGCCGGCCGGCTCCGCCTCGACCTGGCGCAATACCGGGAAAAGCAATCTTTTTCCCTCTTCGCGAGCGAGGTTGATGATGAGACCAAGCGCCAGTTGAAGCGGGGCGAATTGATGGTCGAAGTTCTCAAACAGGATAAGCATGTCCCTTTACCGGTCGAAGACCAGATCGTTATTATCTACGCGGCTTCTTCCGGCTACCTTGATTCGGTCCCATTAAACAGGGTCGCTGAATTTGAAATGGGGGTGACCGGGTTTGTCCGGCGGACCGATCCCGATATCCTTACAGTCATTAAGGAATTTTCCCAGGAAACGGAAGACCGTTTGGCCAAACTGATCATGCAATTCAAGGAGACTTTCAATGTCATTGCCTAGGTTGCGCAACCGGCTGCAAACGATCAAGGGGCTTAATTCGATCTTTTCCGCCCTGCAGGTCGTGACTATGGTCCGGACGCAAAAGATCAAAGACAAATTTTCGGCCATGAACCGGTATTTGGCCCCGATGAAAGATGTTTTAGCGGGCAGGATCGGCCGGTCGGAGAGCGGGAAAAAAGTCCTGGTAGTGATCACCTCTAACCGGGGCCTGTGCGGCGGCTTTAACCACCAAGCGGTCAGAGTGGCGGTTGAATTCGCCAAGCGCGAACCAAAAGTTGACCTGGTCGTGCTGGGCCGGCGCGGCGCCGAGCAATTGCGCCGGGAAGGGCAGCGGGTCTTGTTCACCGACCAGAGCGTAGTTGAAAAACCTGGTTTTGAGCACACCGCGGCGTTCTTTGATAAACTCTATTCTTTGGGCGCGGATATTTATATCGCTTTCAATTCTTATCGCAGCACCCTGATCCAAAATCCCAAGATCTACCGGCTCTCTCCTCTGCCGGAAGAATTCGACCAGGCCGCCCAGGCGCGAGACTTTATCATTGAGCCAGATAAAGAAGAATTGTTGGAAAAACTTTATTACCATTACCTAGAAACCAGGTTTTACCAGCTGGTCCTGGAATCGCAAATGGGGGAGCTGGGGGCCAGGTTCATGGTCCTAAAAGGAGCGGTCGACACATCAAAGGAGATGGTTACCGGGTTGCGGCTGGCGATCAATAAGGCGCGGCAGGCCAGCATAACCGGCGAACTCCTGGAGATAGTGTCCGCGGCCGAAGCGATAAGGAGCGATGATGAATAAAGGTATGGTCGTCTCGGTGATCGGCGCGGTGATCGAAGCGCAATTTCCTGTTGGCTCGGTCCCGTCGATCAGGAACGCGTTAAAGATCGAAGATCCGCCGATCATTGCCGAAGTTTCAATGTTGCTTGAAGAGGGGATCGTGAGGGCGGTGGCGATGCAGCCGACCGACGGCTTGCGCCGCGGCACCGCAGTGACCGACCTGGGGAGCCCAATTTCCGTCCCGGTCGGGCCGCAGACGCTCGGCCGGGTCTTTAGCGTTCTCGGCTACCCGATTGACGGCTTAGCCGAGCTTAAAGACGCGGAAATGGCCCCGATCCGCCGCGACCCGCCGCCGTTTGACGAGATTGTGGCGCGCTCGGAGATCTTCCAGACCGGTATCAAAGTGATCGACCTGTTGGCTCCCTTTGTTAAAGGGGGGAAGACCGGATTATTTGGCGGCGCCGGTGTCGGCAAGACCGTCTTGATAATGGAACTGATCCACAATATCGCTTCCCAGAAAGGCGGGATCTCTGTTTTTGGCGGCGTTGGGGAGCGGACGAGGGAAGGGAACGACCTCTGGCTGGAGATGAAGGAATCGGGCGTTCTGCCCAACACGGTAATGTGCTTCGGGCAGATGACCGAACTGCCCGGCGCCCGCTTTATTGCCGGCAATTCAGCCCTCACCATGGCCGAGTACTTTCGCGATGTCGCCGGCAAGGATGTCCTCTTTTTCGTCGATAATATTTTCCGCTTTGTCCAGGCTGGGGCGGAAGTTTCAACCCTATTGGGCCGGATGCCTTCGGCTGTCGGCTACCAACCGACCCTGGCAGCCGAGGTTGGCCGTTTTGAAGAGCGGATCGTTTCGACCAGAAAGGGCTCGATCACTTCGGTCCAGGCGGTCTATGTGCCGGCTGATGACATTACCGACCCGGCGGCGGCAGTGACTTTTTCTCACCTTGATGCGACGACGGTCCTTTCCCGTTCACTAGTGGAAATGGGGATATATCCCGCGGTCGACCCTCTTACCTCGACTTCCAAGATCATGGATCCGCATATCCTCGGCGAGGCGCATTATTCGACCGCCAAACGGACCCAGCAGATGCTCCAGCGCTACAAAGAACTGCAGGATATTATCGCGATCTTAGGGGTGTCCGAATTGCCGGAAGAAGACCAGTTATTGGTCGCGCGCGCGCGCAAGCTGCAGCGTTTCCTTTCCCAGCCGTTCTTTGTTTCCGAACGTTTTACCCAGATACCGGGCAAGCATGTTGAACTAACGGACACCATCAAAGGTTTTTCGGAGATAATCAATGGTGAAGTGGATGACCTGCCGGAGCAGGCGTTCTACATGGCCGGAACGATGGACGATGTCCGGGCGAAGGCCAAAGCGAAATGAAGAGTTTCCTATTGGAAGTCAGGTCGCCTGAAAGAACGATTTTCATGGGGCCGGTAACATCGGTCTCGGCCACCGCTGTTGATGGCGGGCTTAGTGTCCTGGCCGACCATGCGCCGCTGGCGACCATGCTGGCTCCCGGTCCGCTTCGTTATCAATTAGAGGGTGGAGACGAGGTCCGGCTTGATGCCGGCCAGGGCTTTCTGATCGTCAAAGACAACCAGGCGACGGTTTTGTTGAAATAAAGTAACGCGTAACGAGTAACGGGTAACGCGCGCATTGTTTTTATAAGAGCAACCTGATACCCGTTACTCTATTCTCGTTACTCGTTACTGAAAACCTAAGCGTTAAGCTTTATCGTTTTCCGCCACGAACTTCTTGATCTCTTCGAGGTTTTCGAGGATCAGTTTAGCTTTTGCCATCCCAAAAGAGAACGGGTATTTGTCGTTCTCATCCCTCTTGATGACCAGCATCGGCTTCCCTTTGAATTCAGACCGTTCGATAATAACCATTTCTACACATCCTTTTCCTTGAATATTCCATCTATCTTATCTTTTAATCCGAGACGTTGCAACAGTTTTTTTTATTGTGTATACTCGGAGGTATGCTCGATCCAAAACTATTGAGGACAAAGCCGGACGAAGTCATGGCCGGACTGGTCAACCGGGGCATGCCGGTCGCCCCGGTCGAGAACTTCTTGGCTGCCGACGAGGAGTGGCGCCGCTTTACCGCCCGGATCGACGAACTTAAAGGCAAAAGAAATATTGCTTCCGACAAGATCGCCGAAATGAAGAAGAACAAGCAGGACGCGTCCGGCCTCCTGGCCGAGATGAAAACGCTCTCCGAACAGATCAAGAACCTGGAAAAAGAGCAGGGCAATTACGACCGCCAGCTGAATGAGATCGTCATGAGCCTTCCCAACGTCCCGCACCGGAGCGTTCCAGTCGGCAAGAACAGCAAGCAGAATAAGGAAGTTCGGGTCTGGGGAGAAAAGAAAGCCTTTGATTTTAAACCGCTATCACATGATGAGCTTGGCAAAAAGCTCGGCTGGCTTGATTTTGACCGGGCAGCCAAGATTTCCGGTTCCCGTTTTGTTGTGTATAAAGGGGCGGGCGCCGCGCTAGAACGGGCGCTGATCAGCTTTATGCTTGATCTGCATACTAAAGAACACGGTTATACCGAAGTGCTGACGCCGGTCATGGTTAAACCGGAGAGCCTGACGGGGACGGGACAGCTCCCCAAATTTGAAGAGGAGCTTTTTAAATGCCGTGACGATGAACTATACCTGATCCCGACCGCGGAAGTATCGGTCACTAACCTTTACCGGGATGAAATTCTGCCACCCGGTTCACTGCCGATCAAACATGTGTGCTACTCTCCCTGTTTCCGCCGGGAGGCCGGTTCTTACGGCAAGGATGTCAAAGGGATCATTCGCCAGCACCAGTTCAATAAAGTCGAACTGGTAAAGTTCGTTGAGCCAGATAAGTCTTATGAGGAACTGGAAAGTTTAACTCATGACGCGGAGATGGTCTTGCAAAAATTAAATCTTCCTTACCGGGTAATCGAGCTTTGTACGGGCGATCTCGGGTTTTCCTCGGCTAAAACGTATGACCTTGAAGTCTGGTTTCCGTCAGAGAACCAATACCGGGAGATATCTTCTTGTTCCAACTTCGAATCTTTCCAGGCCCGGCGGTCAGCGATCCGCTATCGGAAGGATAAGGATGCCAAAACAGAGTTCGTCCACACTATTAATGGTTCGGGTTTAGCGGTTGGTCGTTGTTTTGCCGCGGTTTTAGAAAACTATCAAAAAGCGGATGGTACGCTCGATATTCCCGAAGTCTTGAAACGCTACCTATAAACCTGCCTGCCTCCCTCCGGCGGGTAAACCGGCAGGCAGGCGCAAGTTTTTCCTGCTAACGGCCGATAAATAGATTGGAATGGGAATTAAAATTGAGAAGACCCAGGCAAATACTAACTTGCTTGGCTTGAAGCCGGCTTTAAAAAAAGAGAGCGGTGAATTTTTGCTTAAACTGGCGGAACAATTCAATCAGGGGTTGAGTAAATGCCAGGAAATCGCTCCGGGCATTTACACTCCAATTCAAAGCAGCCAAACTTTAGCCTCACTGAAGATCGAAAACATTCAAGTCTAGCTTCGCTTTGTGATATAATTTATTTATGCCACTTTACGACTATAAATGTACTAAATGCGGCCATATCTTTGAAGTTATGCAAAGGATATCAGAAGAGCCGCTCAAATTTTGCCCCCAGTGCAAAGGGGAGATCAAAAGGCTGATCTCGGCTGCCGGGATAGTTTTTAAGGGTTCGGGGTTTTATGCGACCGATTCCAAAAAGAGCCAGAAGGCCTCTGTTCCCGCTCCTAAATCAGAAAAAAAAGAATCAAAAGAGTCAAAGAGCAAGGAAGTTAGCAAGTAATTTTCGTCCCGCTTCGGTCAGGATCGACTCCGGATGGAACTGGACACCTTCAATTTTCAGTTTCTTATGCCGCAGTCCCATGATCTCGCCCTCTTTGGTCCAGGCGGAAATCTCCAGTTCGCCGGGCAGGTTTTTTTTCTCCACGATCAATGAATGATATCTGGTCGCGGTGAAAGGGTTGGGAAGTCCTTTGAAGATAGTTTTTTTATCATGATAGATATTCGAGGTCTTACCATGCATGATCCGGCCGGCCCGGACGATCTTGCCGCCAAACACTTCGCCGATCGCCTGGTGGCCCAAACAGACACCAAGGATCGGGATATGGCCGCCAAAGCGCCGGATGACATCTTCCGATATTCCCGCTTCAGATGGAACGCCCGGTCCGGGGGAGATCAGAATATGTGTCGGTTTCATTTTTTCGATCCCCGGAATAGTTATTTCATCATTGCGAAAAACTTTGATCTCTGGCCCCAATTCGCCGAGATATTGAACCAGATTATAGGTGAACGAGTCGTAGTTATCGATAACAAGAATCATGTTATAATTATATCATAAATGAATTCTAGGATTATCACTTACCTTGAACGGGAAAAGTGGAATGATTTCGTCGCTAATTCCCCGAACAGTTCGGTCCTCCAGTCGTACGAATGGGGGGAATTGAAGTCGTTTTTCGGCTGGCGCCCGATCAGGATAGTCTTGGAAGAGGGCGACAAGTATATTGCCGGTATTTCCATTTTAAAAAGGGAAGTCCCATTCATCCGTCATTCACTCTTTTACGCGCCGCGCGGCCCGATCATCGATTTTGCCAATAAAGAACTGCTGCACAACCTGCTCGATGTCATTGAAAAAGAGGCGGACAGGAACCATGCTATCTCTCTCAAGATCGATCCGGAGGTCTCGGAGGAAAATGAGCAGGCGGTCAAGAACATCGTGGCGCTCGGTTTTGAAAAAACGCCCAAGCAGGTCCAGCCGCGGGCGACCTATATCCTGGATATTGACCGTGATCTGGACGCTCTCCTGGGGAGTTTTGAAGAAAAGACCAGATACAATATTCGTTTAGCCGAAAAGAAAGGGGTTACGATCAAGGAGGATGTCAGCGAAAAAGGGATCGCGATCTTCCACGAGCTTTACAAAGTGACAGCGACGCGCGATAAATTTCTGGTCCACCCGGAAATTTATTACCAGAAGATCAGGGAGGTCCTTTTTACGGCCGGCTTGGGGACCTGTTTTATCGCTTATTTTGAGGATAAGCCGATCGCGGCAGTTATCATTTTCGCTTTTGGGAAAAGAATCTGGTATATGTACGGCGCGTCCGCTTCGGAATACCGCAATGTCATGCCGAACCATTTGCTCCACTGGGAGGTCATTAAATGGGCCAAGGATAGGGGTTACAAAGAATACGATCTATGGGGAATACCGGCTAACCCGGGCGAAAAGCACCCCTTATATGGCGTTTATCGCTTTAAAAAAGGATTTAAAGGTGACCTGGTCAAATATATCGGCACTTATGATTTTCCCTACAGTTCACTCCTTTATTTAGGGCTGGAAAAAGGAGTCGTCTGGTGGCAAAATCTGCGCAGTTTAGTTACCAAAGGCAAAATAGAGGACTCTTTGGCTGAATAATGATTCATTGTACGCGTTACCCGTTACGCGTTACTCGTTACGAGGGAGTTTATGGCTATTAAATATGATTCACGCAAAGTTAAAGAGGGCGACACGTTTGTTGCCATCCCCGGTTTAAAGCAGGACGGAGCTGAATTTATCCCCCAGGCTTTAGCTAATGGCGCCAAGGTAATAGTCGCGGAAAAAGAGGTTAAGATCCCGGCCGGCGTAGAATTCCGGAAGGTCTCTTCCGCGCGGCGGGCGCTGGCCGAACTCTCGGCTGAGTATTACGGCAACCCTTCGAGGAAGTTAAAACTTATCGGCGTGACCGGGACAAAAGGGAAAACAACGGTTACGTATCTGATTCAATCTATTTTGAACAAAGCTGGTTATAAAGCTGGCTTGATCGGGACGATAACTTCTGCGATGACTACGCCGGAATCAGCCGACCTTCAGGCGGAGCTGGCCCGCCTGGTCAAAGAGGGATATACGCATTGCGTGCTTGAGGTCTCTTCCCATGCGCTCGCCCAGGACCGGGTCCACGCCTGCCACTTTGAGGTCGCGATCTTCACCAATCTGACCCACGACCACCTCGATTATCACAAAACAATGGACGACTACCTGGTCGCCAAACAAAAGTTATTTACTATGCTTGACGGGGAGAGCATGGCGATCGTTAATGTTGACGATCCGGCCAGCCGGTCGATCATTGGTGTCGTCCCCGGCGAGGTCATTGGCTACGGCCTGGTAGAGGCGCAACATGAACTGCGCAGCACCAAGCACAACGAATTTGATACCGTAGTTTCGGCGGTTGACATCAGGGAAAGAGAGATGACAGTCAAGATCAATCCCACCGAGATCAGGACGCCGCTGATCGGGATCCATAATGCCTATAATATTGCCGCCGCTTTCCAGTGCGGCTTAACGCTCGGCATCCGCTCGGTCATTATCAAAGAGGGGATTGAGGCGGTTAAAGTGATCCCCGGCCGGCAGGAGGAAATCGAGATGGGGCAACCATTCCGGGTCATTGTCGATTTTGCCCATTCCCCCGACAGCCTGCAGAAGCTGCTGGAAACTTACAAACCGCTGGCCAAAGGTAAATTGATCTTAGTTTTTGGTTGCCCCGGCGACCGTGATCGAGCCAAGCGGCCGATCATGGGCGAGATCGCCGTCCGGCTGGCGGACTATACCATAATAACAACGGATGACCCTTATTCGGAGGATCCGGCTGTGATTATTAAGGAAATCGAGCAAGGTTTTTTTAGGGAAGAAAGTAGAAAGTCGAAAGTAGAAAGTCGAAAGCAGGAAACGCTAATATCACGAAAAGAAGCAATCGAAAAGGCTTTATCAATTGCCCAAAAAGGGGACATTGTGCTGATCGTTGGGCGAGGGCACGAAAAGTTCCAGGATTTTAACGGCCGGAAAGTTGAATTTGATGACCGGGAAGTCGTCAAAAACCTCCTCAAAACCCGCAAGTTCTAACCCTCCTGATCCGATATATATAGTAAGAGCTCGGCTCAAAGCGGGCCAGGAGGAAAAAAGATGGCTGGAATATTTGGCGCAGCTGGGATTCTTGCCGCTGGAGCAGGTGCGGCTTGGGTGAAAGGAGATAATTCTCTTGCAACTGTTAATGGTGAAGCGACATTAGATGTGTCAGGGCGTGTTTCTGATATCACTTTTGCGAAGGCCAATAGTAATGGTTTACCAACAATCCAAGAAGGCGGGCGCACATATTATAAAGGTACTTATAAAGATGAACCCGTTTATATTGATACGCAATCAGGGGATGTCTATGGGGGGTTAGAAGGGAATGAGCTTCTCTTCACTTTAGATGAAAAGGGGATGACGCGCCTTAGTAACTTGCAACAAGGTGTCATTGACATGTTCAAAAGATTTAAAAATGCTGACGCCAATCCGGATGGTAATATAACTAAATATTCTTATATGGCGCGGACAAGCAAAGGCATTATCGGCGGGATTAACGAATAAAATTGTTGCGGTAGATTTGGCTGGTTCTTGCTAAAAGGGCTTCGACTTCTTCTAACAGCTCGGCGTTAACGCCGGGCTGTTTTAATATAATATCTCTGACTGCTTGAAGAAAAACGATTTGTTGCGCATAAGCGTCTTTCTCCGCGTAGAAAAAATTGTTGTAATCGTCGCGCATCCCTCTATCCTGTTCGAGATGGATCGCTTCGTGCACCACGGTTGAAAGCAGCCCGATCAGTGACAGGGCGGGTTCGGCTTCGATAAGCACCGCATTCATGATCGTTGATTCCATGCCGATAACATGGCCTGCTTCTTCGCCGTAATT
>JAQVPA010000092.1 GCA_028702315.1 Candidatus Margulisiibacteriota bacterium | reverse complement strand
CTTGATTTCTCGGGCATTATTAAAGCCGTCATTGCCGTCGCCCGGGATAGTGATCGGCAGGCCGCCCGTGGCTGGCAGCTGATAAGCGGAATAATTACTGGGATTGCTGAAGAAATCATTGGCGCCCGCTTCGTTAATCAAGTCGATATTGATGACTGTCTGCTCGCCGATTAATGCGCCATTTTCGTCATACGCACGGATGGTGTAGCTGGCTAGATAAACGGGAACCTGATTCGATTCATATTGCGGGCAGTTCAAGAACGCCTCATAACCTGGTTCCTGACAGGAAAAATCATTATCGACCTCTTCCTGAGTTGCCTGGTCGGCAGTGACAAGGCCGGGGAGGGGTTCAGCGTTGTCCGGCATTCCCGGGAGGAGCGTGGTGTTGAGCCCGAGGCTGATCTCGACATCGTCGCGCCAATTAACGTCGGCGTAATTACCTTTGAACGACCAGCTAAAGGGGATAATTGGAGTCCCGCCCAGATATCTGACCGTAGTGTTATCAAAAAAGGCCTCATCAGAGAGGATCGGGTTGCCATTGTTGTCGATCGCCAGGATCAAATTATCGTCAATTTCGCCGCAGACGCCGTTCTGATTGAGATCGACGCAGGTTGGGTCGTCGGTCGGATCATTATTGCCGGAAATACTGGTTGTCGTTGCTTCTTCTGGATAATCATCAAGCGATGGTTGTGTTCCCGGTATGCCCTCTTCTAACTCTTCGTTAACACTCTGGTCAGATGAACTTGGCTGGCTGGTGCAGCCAGCCGGGCTGCCGGCCAGCAATAGGTCGAGCGGGACCAAAAAAGTTCCGATCATCGCATCGGCCAGGCTGACTTTGTTTGGATCAACAGTTTTATTCGTAAGTATTTTTTGCCAATACGCATAGGAGGTCCGCCAGATACCAGGGTCATTGTTGGGTCTTGGTACTCCACCCATTTTTTCACTCTCCTAATTTATAGACGACAAAATAAGACTGCGGCCGGCCTGGCCGGAGCCTATTATTCTCTATATATTTATCGGCACTTTGTGGCAAAAATTTCAGTTTATTTTGAATATATTTTAGAGGGTTTCCAAGCACTACTTCAGGATAGGGCTATCGCCGCCGTCAAGCGAGGCGATCAATTTATTGACAAAACCGGCTAATTTCTCAAGATCGTCTTTAGCGGCAACCAAAGTTTTTTGAATATCAATAATATGGCCCGATCCCGATCTGATCTCATCAAGGATCCGATTTGCTTCGGCTACGGCGTCTTCTTTGGCCGTGGCGATTTTTTTATCAATGATTGCTACTTGCTCTTTTTTAAAAATATCCTCAAAATCAGGATTGTCTTGTACTCGCTGGCGCTTTGCTTGTAAATCCTCTAATTCCGATTTAATCGCGGCGAATTGTTTCGCCAAATTCTGGAGATCTTTTTTCACCAGGGAAGCCGTGTCGAGATAAGAATCTTGGGGAGCGGCGGAGACCTTTTGCTTTTTTGCTTTCTCGAGTTCGGTTGTCAATTGTTCGATCTGGACCTGTTGCTTCTCGATAAGCTTGGCTTGGTCAACGGAGCCGGCTTGCGATGCCTCCGCGGCTTTTATTTTTTCTTCTATTGTCTTGGCAAATAATAAAAGCTGCTGGGCAAAGTTCTCTACAAAAAGATGGGTGATGAAGATCGCTTCGGCCGAATCGAGCCGTTCATTTTTCTCCGGCAATTTATCATTAGCAATTTTTTTGTACGCTTCAACAAACTTAAAAAAGATCCGGTCACAATTTTCGTCATAATATTTTTTTGTGTCTTTGATGCCCATGGCGGCCAATTCACGGGTCAGCTCGAAATCAAGGGTGGCGGAAAGTTGAATGAGCAGCTGGCTAAGTGCGGTGATCCTATTAATATCTTCTTGTTTTTTGCTGACAATGTCCGAAAAGATCCGGAACGTATCGGTGCAAAGTTGCTCGATTTTGAAGGCCCTTTCTGATTTTGGCAGAACATCGCCAAAAACTGCCATGGTATGGGACATCGTTCTTGAAAGATCTTCCGCCCCGGTAGTGCGGGTCATGGTCAGGAATAAGTCGACGAATGTTTCAGGATTTCTGATGTCGGGTGCGTCAGAAGACTTATTCCCTCCTCCCATTTGGTTCTCTCCATCAGTTGAGTCGGTCTGATCGTTTTTGCCTGCAAGGAAGCTTTTTACTTTAGCCAATGCCTCTTGGGCGAGGGGGGAGAGAGCAGGATGGTTTTCCGCAATCACTTTTTGTAACACCGGTTCGATCAAATCGAGCGAAGCATGGTCGAAAGTGGTCTTGCCGCTAATGATACTTTTTAGCCGGAGCTTGCGGGTCGCGACCGATTCGTTCGGATCGGTAATTTGGCCTAATATTTGCCGTTCAGCATCAAGCGAGACGCCGCCGCCCAAAGCGCCACCGATGACAACGCCAAAGGGATTGCGCAGTTCACCGAACATGACATGGTTGCGCACCGGCCAGAACTGCTGGTAATAACCGATTTGGCCGCCGATTTTAAGTAGTCTTGTCGGCGGGGTTGGTAGCCGCCGGGTAATTTTTGCGCCTAAAGTTTTGATGCTAAAATCCATAATCTCCTCTTATAAATATTATTTTCTTTGCAGGAACGCAATCACGGCGTCAGCGATTTCGCCTAACTCCGTATTCGATTCAAAGCGTTCGGCGGCGGCATTGACCAGCCCGATGAAACGGCGTTTTAATGGCGCCGAGATCTCAACGTCAGCATTAAAAATAATTTCCAGCGCTTCGGTGGCCGCCGCTTCATCTCCGCCCTTAAGCATTTCTTCTAATTTTTGTAGTTTTCCTTTGTCATCCAATTGAGAAAAATCACCGGTGGCCTGCTGGGGGGCGTTGTCCTTGATAGCGTCCCCCAACAAATAAGCGTTCACGGCGGCAATGATCTCCGCATAGCCTTGGTAGCGCTTGTCGGGAGCGATCGCCATCATCTTGCTTAAGATTTTGAACAGCCCGTCTTCCATTATTTCCGGTCGAGCGAGGGTAAAACGTCTGTCCCCTTTTCGGAAATCATTAAGATCTTGGCGGTTCTTGATACCAAACGCTTCTTGGCCAGTCACCGTCTCCCAGATAGTTTTGCCGAGTGAGAATATGTCCATCCGAACGAGCCAAAGAAGGTCTTCTTTCTTTTCTTCTGCGGTCTGGGGTTTTGGCCGCCGGCCGTACTCTTCCGCTTCAGGTGCTTGATAAAGCGGCGTGCCGACAACTTTGTCGGTCTCGGTCAGGTGGATATTGTCGTCGGTGCTTTTGCTGATGCCAAAGTCCATTAGTACCAGGGCGCCGACCTCTACATCTTGGAGGCGAAACGTCTCGAGATTGACATTTTCTGGTTTGATGTCGCGGTGAACGATCGCCCCATCAGGGAGCTCTGTGGCCGCTTTCATGGCGTTTAATAGAGAGAGGAGATGACCGGCAGCGGTCTTCGAATCAAATCTCTTCCCATCCTCGATAAATTTTTTAAGATTCGGCCCTGTTAATAGCACGGTTACCATAAATTGAGTGCCGTCTTCAGTCGTGCCGCTGTGTTTAATTCTGAGAAAATGCATGCTGAATTGAGGAGAGAGTTTTTTCAGGCGCTGGAGATATTTGCTTTCAAGATAAAAGCGATCCTGTATTTCTGATTTTTCCGCCACCATAGGCAAGATCATTTTGATCGCGACAAACTTCTCGCCTGGAACACTTGCCTGGAGATCCTCCGCTCTTAGCCAGCGGC
>JAQVPA010000040.1 GCA_028702315.1 Candidatus Margulisiibacteriota bacterium | reverse complement strand
AAAAAAAGAGGCGCGGTGCTGGCCGAACTAAGCAAACTGCTTGGCCAAAAAATTGAATATAAAGTTTCAGCTGATCAGCCGATCATTGTCAAGGATCACATTGATGAGGCGGTCGCGATCAGGATCGAAGAGAGAAAAAGAGAACTGGAAGGAGTCGCGGTCGCGGTCCGCCCGGTCCGGCTCTACCCGCATGTCAATACGGCGGCGCACCTCTTGGGTTATGTTGGGGAGATCGAACCTGATGAATTAGCCCGGCTAAAAGGGGCCGGGTACAGGTTGGGAGACTGGATAGGGAAAGATGGGGTTGAAAAACAGTATGATAAATTGATTCGAGGCATAGATGGCGGCCGCAAGGTTGAAGTCGATGTCTATGGCAAGCCGACCCGGATGCTTGATTTTGCCGAGCCGGTACCGGGCGCCGACGTTAAGCTGACGATCGATCTTGCCCTGCAGGAAGCGGCCGAAAAAGCGCTTGGTAATAAGGCTGGGGCGGTCGTTATTCTCGATCCAAGAACGGGCGAGATATTAGCCCTGGTTAGCCGGCCCAATTACGACCCGAATGTTTTTATCGATCCGTTCGACAAGTCAAAAGCCGCTTTCTTGTTGAGCGGCCGGCATCCCTTCATGAACCGGGCGCTGGCGATCTACCCGCCGGGATCGATCTTTAAGGTTGTGACCCTCTCCGCCGCTCTTGAGGAAGGGGTGACCAAACCCAATGAAAGCTTCTACTGCCCGGGTTATTATAAGATCAACAACCGGATCGCCAAATGCTGGAAAGAAGGGGGCCATGGGCGGATTACGGCGCAGGAAGGGTTGACCCAATCGTGCGATATAGTTTTTTATGAACTTGGCCGGCGGCTTGGTCCTGATAAACTAGCCGCCTACGCCCGCAAGTACGGGTTGGGCGAGAAGACCGGGGTTGATCTTCCGCAGGAGAAGCGGGGACAGATCCCAACGAGCGAATGGAAGCGAACGGTATTTAAAGAGCAATGGTATGACGGTGATTCAATCAATTACGGCATTGGGCAGGGTTTTGTCCAGGTAACGCCGCTCCAGATGGCCGCGGTCTACGCTACTTTGGCTTCCGGCCGGCGGCTGAGGCCGTTTATTGTCCAGGAGATAAAGAGCAAGGATGGGGAAGTCTTGTACAGCGCGCAGCCGGAAGAGGTGGGGAAGGTGCCGGTTTCGTTGATTAACCTGTCGGTCATAAAAAGCGCTTTGCGGGCGGTGGTGGAGCGGGCGACCGGTATCGCCGCCAAGATTGAAGGCCTGCCGGCTGCCGGCAAGACCGGAACCGCCCAGACCCCAGGGTTGCCTCACGCCTGGTTTCTCTGCTATGCGCCGGCCGATGACCCAAAGTTTGTGATCGCCTCATTTGTTGAACATGGTGAACACGGCGACCGGGCGGCCGCTTATGTGGCGCGGGATATTTTAATTTGGTATAATCAAACTCATGGCGGAACCAACGAAGCTGAATAAAGATATGACGATCGCCGAAGCGCTCAAGCTGAAGCCGGCGATTGCCAGCGTCTTAATGACCAAAGGGATGCACTGCCTCGGCTGCGTTATTGCCCAGGGGGAAACTCTGGAACAGGCGGCCGAAGTCCACGGCCTCGACGGCGAAGAGTTGCTTAAAGAGCTGAACGCCCTTTAAGGGAGGTAATTTTATGGCTCAAAGCGTCAAGATCTATTCCACCCCGACCTGTCCTTACTGTAAAATGGCCAAACAGTTCCTCGAAGAAAATCAAGTTCAGTATGAGAATATTGATGTTTCGGTCAACCAGGTAGCGGCGCAAGAGATGATCCAGAAATCTGGCCAGCTCGGCGTCCCGGTTCTCGACATCGACGGCAAGATCGTTGTTGGTTTTGATAAAAAGAAGATCAAAGAACTGCTTGGGCTTAAATAGAAAGGCTGCCTATTGGCTGACCTCGAATTTCTCCTCGAGTTTAAACGGATGATAGGATAGTTTAGCGGTTCGCAATCCCGGTATCCCCAAGTCTTGTTCCAGGTCGAGATATTTAAAACTGCTAAAAGTCTTATTAGCCGCTTCCCAATTGAGGATTTGCGCGATCCCTGGCAATGAGGGATCGCCGTACATAAAATGGACAGAAGCTGTTTCCGGGTTCAATTTACTGCCCAGCGCAAACCCTTTCAAATCATTATTAACATAAAGTGCCCCGCCGATCAGGTGAAGCTCTGAAAACAGGTCAAACGCCGCCATGATCGCGTTCTTTTGCGCCGTGTGGGCCAGTTTTGGAAAATACTTTGATTCTTCACGGAAGGCGAACCATTTCTCAAAGAGAGACATGGCGCCAGCTTTCATTTCCGGCTTTAACGTTACATATTCATAGTTGGGGTGCGCCCGCTTGAAGCGTTTAATATGGTTGCGTTTGCCGTCATATTTTCGTCCCTTAAGCTCTGCCAGGTCGGTTCGGAGATAGAGGTAGTCAAAATGGTTCCGCAGGGGGGTGAACTTATAGCCGAATTCTTTTAAGGCATTAATAAATCCTTTGGAAACCCGGGAGAGCCGTTGAGAATGGTTAAATAATATATCCGTTGTCTCCCGCAGTTTTTCGCGGCCAAGCGGCTCGAGAAAGTAGGGGGCTTCGTTAAATGGGTTGATCTGGATACAGACGTTACCGTTGACGCAGGTCGCTTGCGGCCGGTCAAAACCTTGCCAGATAAAGAGGTTACCAATGGTCAGTTCGCAGATCTCACGAGTGGTCGCTCTCAAGTGCCGGGTTATGACCGCTTTATCTTCGATCCCGAGCGGTTTGAATTCAGGATACTTTGGTATCACCCGGGCATTTTACCATAGTTAGGCAGTGGCCGGGGACACATTTGTCGCAGCCATAAATTCCCTTAGGCGGTAAATTAAGTTGTTGGGGGTATGGTTGGGAAACTGGTTTAAAACCGAATCTGATGAAGAAAGCGGGAATGATGGTGTAGAGATAGATCGGTTTTTTGGCTTTGGAGATTATGGAGTTCATCAATTCAGAGGCGATCCCTTTGTGCTGGTGAGCGGTCGCGACGCCGAGCGAGGTCAGGAAAAGAAAGTCATCATGTTCTTCGAGGCGGACAAGGCCGATTATCTCGCCGTTAATTTCCGCGACGCAAAAACCATTGAGTGTTTCCTGGGTAAAACGCAAATCAGCTTCGCTCAAGACTTTCTTGATCTGATCGATGTCGCTGTCTGTTGCCAGCCGTATCTTCGTAGTCATTACACAGGCGGCGGTTCGTTAAGCACAAGCCAGAAGAGGCCGAGCAAACGGACCGTTTCCATAAACTCACCAAACTCGACCGGTTTGCGGATGTAACTGTTGGCTCCCAGGTTGTAGCTGTCATAAATGTCTCTGGTCTCTTTTGATGAAGTGAGGATGACGACCGGCAGGAGCTTGGTTCGTTCGTCGGACCTGATCCGCTTAAGGACTTCTTTGCCGTCGATCTTGGGCAGTTTGATGTCAAGCAGGATGAGGACTGGTTTGAGCGGTTTGGCGCCAAAAAGGATCTCGATCGCTTCCGCTCCGTCGCGGGCGACCACGATATTATTGGTCAGATTATGCTTTTTGAACGAGCGGATGGTCAGGTCTTCATCATCGAGATTATCGTCGACCAGCAGGATCGTCTTACTTGCCATAATCATCGCCTCCGATGGAAAAATAAAAAGTTGCCCCGGCGCCGACTTTCCCCTCCGCCAGCACGCTCCCCCCATGGCGGCTGACGATCCGTTTGACTGTGGCCAGGCCGATTCCCGTGCCGGGAAATTCGCTGGCGCTGTGCAGGCGCTGGAACGGGATAAAGAGCTTATTAGTGTAATTCATGTCAAAACCGGCCCCGTTATCGCGCACAAAGAACATCTCCTTGTCATCCTTTTTGGTCTGGCCAAATTCGATGCGGGCGTTTTCTTTTGTGCTGGTAAATTTATACGCGTTACCAAGCAGGTTTTCGAGGACGATCCAGAGGAGGCCGCGATCTCCATGGGCCATTAATCCCGGGGTAATAATGACCTCGACTTTTCGCTGAGGATTTTCGGCCCGCAAGCAGTCCGCTACTTCCTTGGCCAGATCACTGATATTAAGATCGACCTGATTTACCTTTGCCGTGCTGATCTGGGAAAGCCGAAGCAGATCGTCAATGAGCTGGGACATCACAACAGTCGCTTTATGGATCCGCTTGATATAATCTTTGGCTTGGTCATCGAGCTTGGGCGCGTAATCTTCAACCAGAATCTTGCTGAAACCGTCGATCCCCCGAAGCGGCGCTCGGAGATCGTGGGAGACGGAGTAGGAGAACGATTCCAGCTCTTTATTGGCACTTTCCAGCTGGGCGGTTCGTTCTTTAACGCGCCGTTCAAGCTCGGCGTTGAGCAGCCGGATCTCTTCCTCCGCTTGTTTACGTTCGGTTATATCGGTCAGCATGCCAAACGTGCCAATCATCTGGTTGTGTTCATCAAAGATCGGTGAAGCGGAGATAAGCGTCCACAGTGTTGTTCCATCTTTGCGGATAAATTCCCGCTCATAACTTTCGCCGATCCCTTGCTGGCGATGTACCATCCTTATCTTGTGGTCTGCGATTTCTTCCGATGGCATCAGGTCACTGATTGGGCGGCCTTTCAGCTCTGCAAGCGAATAACCAAGCATCTCGCACATTTTATCGTTGGCGGCGATTGTCCGGAATTCCCGATCGAGTTCCCAAATGCCTTCGCTGGCGGTCTTAATAATGCGGCGGTACCGTTCCTCGCTCTTTTTTATTAATAACTCTGCCCGTTTGCGTTCGGTGATGTCGCGGATATTGCATTGGATGACTTTCTGGCTGCCGACGAGATACACATTGCTGATAAATTCCACTTCAGCTTTTTTACCGCCCTTGGTTTCCAGCGGCAGGTCTTCGTAGCGGATATAATCCTTGGCTTGCAGTTTTGTATACGCTTCTTTGGAAGCGGCGATATCCTTGAAGCTGCCGATCTCCCAGAGTTGTTTGCCAAGTATCTCTTTGACAGGATACTCCAGTAATTTTTCCAGGAAGGGGTTAACGTCGACGATCATCCCGGATTCATAATCCAGGATGAGTATCCCATCTTTGGCTGCTTCAAATAACCGCCGATAGCGAAGTTCCGAGATACTTAATTTCCCCTCGATCTGCTTGCGCTCGGTAATATCTTTGTGTTGAGCAATCGCATTGACCACCTGGCCGTTATTATCGACCACGGCGGAAATCATGATATCCAAAATCTTGTGGATAGGCTGGTTAAATTTGACTTGGGTCTCTTTGGCTGTCTGATAATCGATCTCAAATTCAACTGTCCCGCCTTTTTCAAAAACTTTTTGCACCAGCGGGAGAAAACCCTGTTCTTTGACCTGGGTGTCATTAAATACATTGTATTTACCAACGATCGCTTCGTCGGTCAGGTTGAGCAGGTCGCGCAGGGCTTGGTTGAGCCGGATGACCGTCCCTTTGGCATCGGAGATCCACATGGGATTCGGGGTGTTTTCGATGACCCGCTCAAGAAACTGACGGGAGGATAGGAGCGCTTCCTTTGCCCGCCGCTCTTCGGTAATATCTCTGACGGTTGCTTGGAGGAAGAGCTTATCTCCAAGCTTCAGGCTGTTGAGAGAAACCTCGGCGTCAAAAACTGTCTTATCCCGGCGGCAATGTTGCCAATAGAACCTTTGTGGTTGGCCGCCCAAAGCGGTGTTGATATATTCCATTGCTTTTTCTTGGGAAGGGCGGCCGTTGGGTTGCAAGGCGGGAGAAAATTCGACAGGTGTATGGCCGACCATCTGGCTTTTATCAGTGCAACCAAACATCTTGACCGCCCCGGCATTGCATTCAATGAACGTGCTTCCTGCCATCAGGTAGATCGCGTCAACTGATGATTCAAACAGGGTCCGAAACCTAATTTCTTTGTCCTGTAACTCTTTTTCCGCTTGTTTGCGCTCGGTAATGTCGTTTACTATGGCAAGAATATATTCTTGGGACTCAAGTTCAATCTTATTAAGATTGACATTAACCCAGAATTCCCGGCCGGATTTATTTTTGGCAAGCCATTCAAATCTCTCCTGGCCGTGGCGGGCCGCTTCCTGGACCATTTGGAGAGCGTGAGCTTGATCAAAAGGCGGGGTGTTGCCGCTTAGCTGGCCGATCGTCATCTGCTGCATTTCGGCAATACTATAGCCCCAAATATCCGCCGCCTTTTGGTTGCATTCTATGATTGTGCCGTTAGGAATATCGTGGACAACAAGCCCTTCGTGAGCTGCGTTAAAAATAGTCAGGTAATCAGCTGGGTTGATCCTGCCGGACATTTTAGTATTTCGTCGGCCTGCCCAATTCTTTCAGCAGCGTGTTGACCTCTTTTTCCCGTTCAATGAGTTTAAGCTCGTTCCCCATTGCCACTTCGTTAATCAGTTTCAGCTCTTTAACCCGCGCGGCGGTATCTTCGGCCAGTTTTTTCTCCGCCGCTTTCTTGTCGCGGCGCATCTGGGCGGCCAGGCATTCGCGCTCGACCACTGGAAAGAGGCGGGGAAGGTTATTTTTCATGATGTAGTCGTTGACGCCGGCCTTCATGGCGGCGACAGCAGTATCTTCGCCGGTGCTGCCGGAGACGACGATGAAGGGGATATCTATATCAAAGGTTTTCAGGACGTTAAGGGCCGCCATGGCATCAAAGCGCGGCATCAGGTAATCGGAAATAATGACGTCCCATTCTTGTTTTTGCAGGGCCTCTTTCATTGCTTCAGGGGTGTCGACCCGGGCAAAAATCGCCTTGAGCCCCCCGCGCCGCAGCTCCCGGAGGATCAATTCGGCATCATCTTCTGAATCCTCGACCAGCAAAACACGCAACAGGGTTTCCATCACAAATCACCTCTAGCGGTATTCTAGTCAAATGGTAATGATAATGCAAGGGAAAAAGAACATCGAGCCCTTACTTAATTGACAATTGATAATTGTTAATTGATAATTAGCTATTATGAAAGACTTGATCATCATCGGCGCCGGCCCGGCCGGCATCACCGCCGCTGTTTACGCCGCGCGCAAGAAGCTCGATTTCACTGTCATCACCCGCGACATCGGCGGGCAGGCCGCCTGGTCGAGCGATATCCAGAATTATACCGGCTACCAGTATATCTCGGGGCCGGACCTCGCGCAAAAGTTCCGCGAACACCTGCAACAATTTAGTTTTGACCTCCAGGAACAGGAAGGTGTTTCCCGGGTTGAACAGATCGAGGGGGGCTTTCAAGTTATTACTTCGTCGAAAAAAGAATATACGGCTAGAACGGTCATAATCGCTTCGGGTAAAAGGCCGCGGCTCCTCGGCGTGCCGAGCGAGGGGAAATTCATGCACAAGGGTGTAACTTATTGTGCGACTTGCGATGGCCCGCTCTTTGCCGGCAAGGATGTGGCGGTAATTGGCGGTGGCAATTCGGCCCTTGATGCCGTCCTGCAGATGGTTAGGATCGCCAACAAGGTTTACTTGATCAATATCGGCCAGGGATTGACCGGCGATCCGGTCATGATCGAAAAGGTTCAGCATGACCCAAAGGTTGAAATATTGAATGAGACCAAGACCGTTGACTTTTTTGGGGATCAATTTCTGAAAGGGGTGAGGGTTGAGGTGCGGGGGGCGGGGAGAGATATCCCGGTCGAGGGGATATTTGTCGAGATCGGGCTGGTTCCTAATTCAAACTGTATTGATTTTGTGGCCAAGAACCCGGCTGGGGAAATAATCATTAACGGCGCGGCTGAAACTTCGGTCCCTGGCGTCTTTGCGGCCGGTGATGTGACCAATGTGCCGGAAAAACAGATCATCATTGCGGCGGGCGAAGGGGCGAAGGCTTTGCTGTCGGCTTTTAAATATTTATCGACCCATTAACCTTCGACGATCCAGCGCTCCTGCAGACGGTACCACTCGCCGGGATCGTTCAGATAGAGCAGCGTGTCTTCGAGAATGGAGAAGTGCTCCCTTTCTTCCAAGGCGAGGGCGGCATAGAATTTCCTGGCGGTATCATCCGTTGTTTCCTTTGAGATCTTTTCATATAAGTTAAAACTGTCGCGCTCCAAACCTTCGGCAATCAAGTAAGCGTCGTTGATATCTTTATCGCTCTCAAATTTTTTGTCTAGATTCGCTTTTAATTTAGCGATGATTGGGCCGAGTAATGCCTGCTTTGACGGAGGGAATTCGACGGCCATCAGCCAGCCGCTCTCCAGCTTCTTGCTGCCCGAAAGATTTTCATAAAATTCCTTGATCTTGACCATATGCTCTTTTTCCCGGTCGGCCAAGCTGCTTAAAGTTGATGCGGCCAGGGGATTTTTGGCCTTAGCGGCGGTTTGGGAATAAAAAGTAAGTCCTTTTTCTTCTAGATCAATGGATAGTTTAACATCAGCTAACAAGTCATACATGCCAACCCTCCTTAACGGGCAAAGAAAGTCAGGTAAATGACGATCGCCCCGTGGAGGGTTGCCAGAGCGAGAGTTGTGAAGGCAAGTGTCCGGTGGATACTCAACTTTGTTCTTTTCAGGCCGGTCAGTAATGTCGAGAGGGCCAGCAGGTAAGTCAGGATTCCAAGCGATTTGATCGTTAACTCTATATCCATGGGTGAATAGTAACAAACTAAAAGTTGAAAGGCAAGCGGGACGGTCGTAGTTTTAGCAAATAAATGGTACAATTTACCCGAATAGGTTCTCAAAGAGGAGGCGAGGCAGATGGTTAAGAACAGGTTAGAGGTTTACAAGTGCAGTGTCTGCGGTAATATGGTTGAAGTTATTCACGTTGGCGGTGGCGAACTAGTCTGCTGCGGCAAGCCGATGGTCTTACAGATTGAAAATACGGTTGACGCAGCCAAAGAGAAGCATGTTCCGGTGATCGAAAAAGATGGGAACGGCTATCTGGTCAAGATCGGGGCGGTACCGCATCCGATGGAAGAAAAACATTATATTGAATGGATCGAATTGATCGTTGATGGATCGGCCTATCGCAAGTTTCTCAAGCCGGGTGATAAGCCGGAAGCGTTTTTTGAACTGACCGGGGCGAATATTACAGCCAGAGAATATTGCAATCTGCATGGCCTCTGGTCGGTTAAGGGGTGAAATATGCAAAAGTATAAATGCCTCCTCTGCAGTTATATTTATGATCCGGAAAAGGGCGATCCCGATTCCGGTGTCAACCCTGGTACTCCATTTGAAGATCTTCCGCCGGAGTGGGTTTGCCCCGTTTGCGGCGCTGGCAAGGACCAGTTTGAGCCGGTCAGCCCGTAAAAACAATAAACCAGAAACATAAATAACGGTTAACCGGGAATAAACCATGAATCGAGAAATAACGAAGAACATATACGCAATTGGCGCTCTGGATTGGGACCGGCGGCTGTTTGATGAGCTGATTCCGCTGCCGGACGGCACAACCTATAACTCTTACATTATAAAGGGGAATGATAAAACCGCCCTGATCGATACTGTCGACCCGACCAAGACCGATGAGTTGCTTAAGAACCTTGCGGAATGCGGAGTGCGGAATTTGGAATTTGTAGTGGCGCATCACGCGGAACAGGATCATTCGGGCTCGATCCCGGCTATTTTAAAGGCTTATCCGAAGGCTAAGGTTGTGACCAACCCTAAGTGCAAGGAGATGCTCAAAGAACTACTTCTTATCCCTGAAGAAAAATTTATCACTGTTAATGATCGTGAAACACTCTCTTTGGGAGATAAAACGCTGGAATTCATTTACGCCCCCTGGGTCCACTGGCCAGAAACGATGGTTACCTACTTGCGGGAAGATAAGGTTCTTTTCTCCTGTGACTTCTTTGGCTCCCACTTGGCTGCCAGCTCACTATATATAGTAGACGAAGCCAAGACGTTGGAATCGGCTAAACGCTATTACGCGGAGATCATGATGCCCTTCCGGGTCAGCATCAAGCAGAACATGGAAAAACTCAAAGGTTTGGAGATCAAAACGATTGCCCCGAGCCACGGGCCAATTTACCAGAAACCGGAATTAATAGTAAACGCGTATAAAGATTGGATCTCTGATAAGGTGAAGAACGAAGTCGTTATCCCTTTTGTTTCCATGCATGGCAGTACCCGAGTGATGGTCGATCAGCTTATTAATGCTTTAATGAAAAAAGGTATAACCGTTAAACCGTTTAATTTAACCGGGGTTGATATCGGCGAACTGGCGATGGCTCTGGTCGACGCGGCGACGATCGTGATCGGAACGCCGACCGTCCTGGTCGGGCCGCATCCGTCCGCGGCTTATGCGGCATTCCTGGCTAATGCACTCCGGCCAAAAACCAAATTCGCTTCGATCATTGGTTCCTTTGGTTGGGGCGGTAAAGCGGTGGAAGCGATTGCGGGCCTGCTTCCCGCTTTAAAAGTCGAGATATTAGAGCCAGTTATGATCAAGGGTTATCCGAAAGAAACTGACTTGGCGGCGCTCGACCGGTTGGCTGAGTTGATATACAATAAACATCGGGGAATGGGGCTAGGGGACTAAGAAGAAACAGGAGGGAAAAATGAAAAGTATAAAAGGGACGAAGACGGAAAAGAATCTGCTGGCGTCGTTTGCCGGTGAGTCGCAGGCGAGGAATCGTTATACTTACTTTGCTTCGCAGGCGAAGAAAGAAGGCTATGAACAGATCGCGGCGATATTTTTAGAGACGGCGGAGAATGAAAAAGAGCACGCCAAGAGATTTTTTAAATTCCTGGAGGGAGGAGATGTCGAAATTACGGCGACCTATCCTGCCGGCGTGATCGGCGACACGGTGACCAATCTTACCGAAGCGGCGGCCGGTGAGAAATTGGAATGGAGTAAGCTCTATCTCGACGCCGAAAAAACCGCCCGAGCGGAGGGATTCGAAGAAATCGCGAAACAATTTAAGGAGATCGCGGAAGTGGAAGAAGAACATGAAAAGCGTTATCGGGCATTGTTGAAGAACGTTAAAGAAAAGAAAGTGTTTAAAAAAGACAAACCGGTGAAATGGCATTGCCGCAACTGCGGTTATGTCCACGAAGGACCGGAAGCGCCCCAGAAGTGCCCGGCCTGCGCCCACCCGCAGTCGTATTATGAAGTTTTAGCGGAGAATTATTGACTCTAGGCGTAAAAATGGATGAAAACAACGAAATAGTTGGTCTAAGCGTAAAAGGACTGATCGACGCTTTGCCTTTCTATGTTATCCTGGTCGATGAAGACCATACGATCTTAATGGCTAATGAGCAGCTGGCTAAGGAATTAAAACTTCCTGTGGGAAAAATTATTGGCAGTTACTGTCCAAAGCTTGTGCATGGGATGGATTCCCCTTTTCCCGGTTGTCCGCTGGAAGAAGCGAAGGCGGCTGGACATTATATCGGGCGTGAATTGTACGATGCCCGGTATGATCGCTGGTTTAACAGTGTTATTTATCCGACCGCGTTCAAAACTAAAAAAGGGAAAAAGGTTTACTTCCACACTACGTTTGATATCACGGTTGATAAAAAAACGAAGGCTGAATTGGAGAAAAAAACTCAGGAGTTAGATACGGTTTTTAGCGTCACTGTCGGTCAGGAGGCTAAAATGTTGGATCTGGAGAAGGGAATGGAGGAAACCAGGCGAGCGGAAGAGCGGCTTAAAGAAACTAATGCATTATTTGAGAAGATAGCCCAGGGGATAACAGATGAGGTTTTATTGATCTCAAAGGATTTTAAGATAGTCTGGGCGAATAACGCGATATTAAAAGAATACAATTGCGGGCTCAATGACATAGTTGGCAAATATTGTTATGATGTTACCCATCACAGGACTACTCCCTGTATTCCCCCACATGATGTTTGCCCGATCGCGGATATCATCGCTTCAGGAGAGGCGAAAAATGTTGTTCACGAGCATTTTGATGAAAAGGGGAATAAGTTTAAGGTTGAAATTATTGCTTATCCTATTAAGAACTACCGGGGCGAGATCGTTGAGTTCCTTCACATTAGCAGGCGTATTAAGGAGGCTGTATGAAAAAACTGTCTTGTCCGATCTGTGAAGCCGAGATAGAGTTGTTTGATAATGTCAAAGACAAACAGCGGATGACTTGCCCAAACTGTTTTGCCCAGCTTGGTCTCTTCAAGCACGCCGGGTCGTATGTCCTGGCCTGCGCGATCTGCAAAGAACCGATCTTTGATCCTAGCAACTGCGCCGACTGCGAGCGCCGGCACGAAAAAAAGAAAAAGATTATTGAAGAGGGACAGCTATAGAACCTTTACTGGCTACGCTGGCGATAATTGGCCTTGCCGAGCTCGGCGATAAAACCCAGCTTTTAACTTTTGGCTTTGCGACTCGTTTTCCGCTTTGGACTGTCATTTCCGCTGTAGCCGCGGCCAGCGCTTTATTGATGGCGGTGGCTGTTTTAATCGGTGGGGTAATAAATCATTTTATCCCTGCCTTTTATGTCCAGCTCTTTTCCGGTCTGATCTTCATCGGCTTTGGGTTGTGGACGATATTTGGGAAAGAAGAAGGGGGCGAGGGGCAAGGGGCAAGGGAGAATGGGAAGAAGAGCCCTTTTTGGTTCGTCTTTACCGCTTTTTTTGTCGCCGAACTTGGTGACAAAACCCAGCTGGCGACTTTTGGCCTCTCGGCCAAGTACGGGACGCCTCTTCTGGTCTGGGCCGGTGCCACGCTGGCCATGGTCGCGGTCAATTCTTTAAGCGTAGTTGCCGGCGGCTGGCTCAGCAAGCATATTCCGGAAAAACTGGTCAAATACTTTGGCGCCGCGCTATTTATCGGCTTCGGCCTAATGACCCTGGCCGAAATAGTTTTTTAGATGCTTGACAGAGGAATTGTTTGCCGGATCGAAGGAGAAAAAGCGTTCATCGAGATCGCCGCGTCGGAAAAATGCCGGGGTTGCTCGGCTTGTCAGCTGCTGGCTTCCGGCCAAAAAGGGGTGGAGGCGGAGAATCTGGTTGGGGCAAAGATTGGCGACTTGGTCGAAGTCGATATCCCGGTAAAAGGGAAAATGCTTGCCCCCATTATCGCCTTTGGCCTGCCGGTCTTTTTCCTTTTTCTCGGCATAATCTTGGGAAGCTTCATTTCCCAGCGCTATGCGATCATCTGGGGATTGATATTTTTCGCGGTGAGCATCCGTCTGGTCAGGCTGCTGGATGACTTGTTGGCGGCGCGGCCGGCGTTTAAGAACAGAATAACCCGCCGGCTTACTTCCGCCGAATAATGGTGCTATACTGTACCGCGACCGCAAGTGAGGTGTGAATATGGCACGAGACCCGATCTGCGGCATGGAAGTTGACGAGAAGACCGCATTAAAACTCTCTTTTCAGGGACAGGACTATTATTTCTGCTCTGAACACTGCCGGCAAAAATTTATTGCCCAAAATAAGATTGAAAACACCTGTCTCGAATGCGCCCCAGCCAAAGGATCCCCGTTCTGGAAGAATAAAATAGCCATTCTGGCGGTCATTTTTTGCCTGATTTTTGTTTTGGGGGATATTTTCTCTTTTCTTTCCCCTTTAACTAATTCCCTGGCAATGTATATTCGGACCGTTGCCGTGCCGGTCCTGATCGGTCTTTTGCTTGGCGGTGTGATCGACTGGCTGATCCCGGCTGAATATATTTCCAAATTATTGGCACAGAAGAAAAAACGGACAATTATCTTTTCGGTCATGGCCGGTTTTCTAATGTCGGCCTGCAGTCATGGGATACTGGCGCTGGCGATCCAGTTATATAAGAAAGGAGCCTCGCCTCCGGCAGTTGTTGCCTTTCTCCTGGCCAGCCCGTGGGCTAACCTGCCTTTAACGATCATCATGTTTGGCTTTTTCGGCCTTAAGGCGCTGTTAATAGTTTTTGGCGCGGTCGTGATCGCGATGATTTCCGGTTTTATTTTTATGTTCCTCGAAAGCCGGTCTTGGATCGAACATAATCCGAATACCCGGGAGATTAGTGAAGATTATTCGATCATTGGCGACGCGCGGTCGCGCATAAAAAATATTAAGTTGAATTTGGCTTCCATTGTGCGAGGCGTGAAAGCGGTCTGGTCGGGGAGCTTGTCCCTGGCCAATATGGTCCTCTGGTGGATAATGCTGGGGATGTTGCTGGCGAGCATTGCTGCCGCCTATATCCCGCCGCATTTCATGCATCAATACATGGGGCCGACGCTGATCGGTTTGGCCGTTACCTTGTTTTTGGCGACAATCATTGAAATCTGTTCCGAAGGGTCGGCGCCGCTCGCCTTTGAGATCTACCGGCAGACAGGGGCGCTTGGCAACAGCTTTACTTTCCTGATGGCCGGCGTGGTGACCGATTACACTGAGATCGGGCTCCTCTGGACGAATGTTGGCTGGCGGACGGCGGTCTGGCTGCCGGTCATTACCGTCCCTCAAGTTTTGATCTTATCAATTATCTTAAATTACTTATTCTAGAATAAGGAGGTGGTGAATTTAGTCTCTTGTTTATATAGTAGGAGGTAAATTAATATGATGTACGGAATGGGGAATATGGTCATAATTTGGTCTTTGTTATCGCTGGCTATTGCGTTGGGTTATGCTCTAATAATCTGGATCCTTGCTTCTAAAGAGAGCGGTTGGGTCAAAATGGCCGGGCAGATAATTGCCGCTGCGATCGCGATCTTGATGGTTGTCACGTTTTTATACGGCGGGATTTATGGCCGAAAAATGGGCAAAACTTATCCAATGGGGAAGAATATGACAGGGAAAGATTCTGAGAAAATGATTATGAGAATGATGAAAAATAACCCGGAAATGCAGAAAAAGATGATGGAGCAGCTGAAAAAGTAGAAGCAGAAAGTTTGACTGACAGCCCGAAGGCCGGAACGACCCTGTCTCCGGCCTTCTTCTTTCTTGGTTGATTCGCGGGGGAATAAGTTGTATCATTTGCATTAAGCCATGAAAACACAAATATTGTTTATTGTTTTGTTCGCGCTGAATCTGGCCCTGATCTGGGGGATGCGGTTGTCAGGCAAGTTCCGCTGGTATCGCCTGCCGGGTAATTTTATCTTTGCCGTCTTGCCGCTGCTGACCGTTCTTTTTCCCCAGCCGCTGTTCGACCTTGATTATTTCTGGTGGAAGATCGCTGGCGCGGTCGCGATAATTTTGGGGG
>JAQVPA010000039.1 GCA_028702315.1 Candidatus Margulisiibacteriota bacterium | reverse complement strand
AGAGCGCTAAGTTGGCTGCTTCCGACTGACAACCATTTCTGGTCGGCTTATTCTCCAATTATTAAAATCCTCGGCGACTCATATGCTCTCCGTCTCATCCACGAAAGAATCGGCCAGCATCTGGCGCTCAAACCCCTTGATAAAGTTCTCGACCTCGGCTGCGGCAACGGACTGTGGATTAAAGAAGCGTTGCAAGCAGGAGTGGCGCGCGCGGTTGGCGTCGATTATGAAGAAAAAATGCTGGCAGTGGCGCGCAGGAATTGTCCCGCCGCGGAATTTAGCCGGGCCAACTTGAACGAAGCGCTCCCTTTCGCGAACGGGGAATTTACCAAAATTGCCGAGATCCTGGTCCTGGGCTATTTAAAAAACCAGGCGTTGCATATCAGCGAAAGTTGGCGTGTGCTGGCGCCTGGCGGCACGCTGGCGGTGGTGACGCCCAAAGAAGGGGCGAGCTTTTATCAGGTGCTGAAATGGGAAGCGAAACAGCGCCAAGCGGAAAAAGCGATCATCAAAAATATCAAGCGGCTGCCGCTCGGACTGGCCGCCGCTTCGTTCGGCAAGATCGCGGAGCTCAAGGCTAAAATCGGCGAATGGCATTTTTACCAACGGGACGAGCTAATTACCGCTTACCGCCGGGCTGGCTTTGAAATCATTAACTGCGAGCCAGTCTATGCTGACCAGGCGTGGTTGTTGATCGTCCGGCGCCCGATTGACTCCCCCCTGGTTTAACCTTATAATTCATCCGGCGAATGCAATTACTTGTCGGCTTGAATATGCTGCTGCTGGTCTTGACCTTTACCGCTAGTATTGGTTTAGGGATTTTTGTCTACTTGCGCGGGTCGGGCAACGAAATCAATAAAACCGTTGGGATGATTCTTTGTTGGACAGCGTTCTGGACCCTCGGGTTCTTTCTTTTTCAGCGCGCCCAGAGTTCATATTGGCTGTTGTTTTTCCGCCGGCTGACACCGGCCGGCGCGGCGCTGATCGCCGGTTATTTTCTTTATTTTGCGCTTCTCTTTCCCAAATATGCAGAGCGGCCGGCGCTGATTGTCCGGGCGGCGATTTTCTTGCCGGCGTATATTTTCACTTTGAGTTCGGTCTTTACGAATTGGATGATCACCGGCATTATTATTGATAATCCCGCACTCCCTTTTCTTGGGCGGGTCTTTTATGGGCCGATCTTTATTCCATTTATGGCTTATTTTATCGGTTGTGCCGTGCTCGCCTTTTGCTTGCTGGTAGCCAAATACCTAAAAGCCGGCAGCCAGGAAAAAAATCAGATCTTTTATGTACTGTTTGGCAGTGTCGTCGCGCTGGCGGTCGGGATTGTCACCAACTTTTTCCTGCCGTTGTTCGGTTTTGCCCAGTTAGCGAATATTTCGCCGCTTTTCGCCTTGATCATGACTGTTTTTATCAGCTACGCGATCGTGCGGCACAAATTGTTGAATATTGACGATTTCCTTTCCCGCGGGCTCTATTTGTTTTTTATTATTTTGGCGATAGTCGGGACCTTGTTGCTGCTGGCGATGCAAAAGTTTAATGTTGTCTTTCCGTTCTATACCGTGGTTGGCTCGCTGGCACTGGGGATGATCGTTTATTTGAACAATTACAAGAGCAAGATAAATATTTCTTTCTTTGCCCTGGCACTGATGGTGGTGTTGTGGACGGTAGCAATATTTTTCTACAGCGAAGCGGCTGATAGTTCCGCCGCGTTTTTCTGGAGTAAGGCGGCGGCAACTATTTCGGTCTGCATTCCGGCCCTGATCTTGTTCTTTTCTTATGTTTTTCCTAAAGAAGAAGAAAGCTTGGCTTCGGTTTGGGTTGTCATTTGGGTGGCGAGCGCAGTGGTGGTGGCTGTCTTGACCCAGTTTAATTTGGTCGTTAGCGGGGTTAGCGGCCCGCCCGGGTCGTTTGCCTTTGTGCCGGGGCCGGCGTTCCCGCTTTTTGTCGTTTATTTCCTCGGGCTGATCGGTGCCGCGCTGATCAAGCTCTTGCGCAAGTACTACCATTATTCCGGCACGAGAAAACTCCAGATCCGTTATGTTTTTGTGGGGCTTTTTTTGGGGAGTTTTTTCCCGATCATTACCAATCTGGTCCTGCCGTTTTTGGGTTTTACGCAATTAGCCGGGATTGGCCCTTTTTTCACGATCATTACTAGCACTTTTATCTCTTACGCGATCGTCCGCCACCGCTTAATGAGCATCGAGGTCATTATCCAGCGCAGCACCGTTTACGCGTTTGCCACGATCCTGATTATGGCCTTTTACGCCCTGGCGGTTCTGGTGTCGGAAATATACCTGCGACAAGTGATCGGCTACACTTCCTTGATAATTTCGGCGCTGGCCGCCATGATCATCGCGGTCGCCTACCAGCCGCTGGTCAAAAGTTTCCAGGTCTTTACCGACCGGATCTTTTTCCGCGGCCGCTACGATTATCAGAAAACCCTTAACCGGATCAGCCAAGAGATCGCCGCTGTTATCCGGCTTGAAGAACTGGCAAAACTGATCGCTTTTTCCTTTGTCGACACGATGAAGGTTGCTGAGATCTCCTTTCTCCTGCTCGAAAAAGAAGGGGAGCATTTTTGCTCCATCCCTTTGAATATTGCTCGTTATAAACGGATCGAGATCGATGTCCAGAGCCCGATCGTTACTTGGTTGAATAAAAATCGGGACATCCTGGTGCGTGAAGAGGTTGAGGCTGCGCCGGAGCTGGAAATTGTCCAGGGGGCGATGGATCGGCTTGGCATCTCGGTCTGGGTGCCGATCGTTTCCAAGGATGTCATGATCGGCATTATCGCCCTGGGGGACAAGCTTTCGGGCGATGTTTTTTCCGCCGAAGACCTGGCGTTGCTCAATACTTTGGCCAGCCAGACGGCCGTTGCCTTGGATAATGCCCGGCTTTATGACGAAGTTTTGACCATGAAAAATTACAGCGAAGAAATACTGCAAAGCATGAACAACGGCGTGTTGACGACCGATCTCCGAGGCAAGATCATCACTATTAACTACATGGCGGAGCGGATTACCGGCCGCAAACGGAGCGAAGTGATCGGGAAAGGGTGCGCCGAGATTTGGGGCAAAAAAAGCATGATCGCGCGCGCGGCGGAGAATACGATCAAAGATGTTTTTTGCCTGAATTTGGAAACGACCGTTGCTTCGCCGGAAAAGGGACTGGTCCCGATCTCTTTATCTTCAACTGTCCTGCGCGACAGCCAGGGGAAAAAGACCGGGATCTTGCTGACCATTCAGGACCTGACCGAGATCAAGGAGTTGGAGGATAAGGTCCGGCGGGGGGATAAGTTGTCGGCGCTGGCGACGATGGCGGCCGGCATGGCTCATGAGATCAAAAACCCGTTATCCTCAATGAAAGTGTTTGCCCAGCTCCTGCCGAAAAAATTCGACGACCCGGAATACCGGAAAAAACTGGAAGAGATCCTGCCGCGGGAGATTAACCGGATCGACCGGATCGTGGAGAGCTTGCTTGGTTTCGCCCGGGCGACCGCCATGACTTTTGAAAAAGCCTCCCTGAAAGAATTGATCGAAGAGACCGTTAAATATTATGAAGACCAAGCGAAGAACAACGGGGTGAAGATCGTTCGGTCGTTCAGCAACCTGCCGGAAATCGAAGTTGATAAAGGGCAGATCGCGCAGGTTTTTTCTAATTTGATCCTAAATGCTATCCAGGCGATGCCGGAGGGCGGGGAATTAACGATTAAAACGCTGCCCGATAAAAAAGACGAGGATATTTTGCGGACGATCAAAGTACAAATTTCGGACACCGGCCACGGGATATCAGAAGAGATGCAAAAAAAGCTTTTTGATCCGTTCTTTACCACGAAGTACGGCGGCACCGGCCTTGGCTTGACCATTACTCATAGTATTGTTGACGGCCATAAAGGCTCGATCGACCTCGACAGCAAGATCGGGCAGGGGACGACTTTTACCATTACTTTACCTGTCCGGCAGGGACTGTTATAATTCGGGGGATTAGGGGATCTGGATATCAGGGGATCAGGGAAATGAAGAAGAAAATATTATTAATTGAAGATAACGCGGCGGCCGGCGCGAAAATCAGGGAAATACTGGCTGATTATGAGGTCAGCGTGATCACTGATGCCGGTGCGGCGGGGCAACACCAGCCGGATCTAGTTATTATTGATGCTGATATTAAAGCGGCCAAAAGCCTTGATCTCCTCCAGCAGGTTCGTTGGCAACTGCCTCGGATAAATGTGATCATGCTTTCTGCTTCGAATGATATTCCGCTGGCGGTTGCGGCCACTAAATCGGGCGCCGCTGATTTCCTGAAAAAACCGGTACCTGCCCAAGCGCTTTTAGCGGCAGTGGAAAAACAGCTTAACCAGGCCGGCCAACCTTTGGCCGGTGAACAATTGGCCGGCTGGCTATTGGGCGAGAGCCGGCCGCTGAAAAAAATGTACGCGGACCTGCGCTCGGCCGCGTTTACCGCCGCCAAGAATCTGGTTGTCTTGGGCGGGGTGGGGGTAGAGGTGGCCGCGGTCGTGAAATATTTTCATGAGGCCGGCCCGCGGCGGAAACAGAAGCTAAAAACAATCGACTTGTCAGAGTTCAATAAAAGCGGACTGGAAAACCATTTTTGGGGCGCGGTCAAAGAAGCGACCGCGGCGTCCGTCGCGCTGGAGGAAAAATGCGGCACTCTTTTTATCGATAAGCTTGACGCGGTCAACGATGTTTTTCGCGCGAGTATCGTGCAGTATTTCCGCGGGCGAAAAGAGAGATCGGGCGCGGACGTTATTTCTGTCCTTGGTTTGATTGACAAACGCTTTTTCCCGCCGGAACTGGCCGGCGATTATTCATGGATCGAAGTGCCGCTCCTGCGGGAGAGAAAAGAAGACCTGTTTATCCTGCTGAGCCACAGCCTCAAACAAGCGGCGGCTAAATATGATAAAAAGGTGAAGGGCTGGTCCGCTGACGCGCTCGATTTCCTGGCCAATTACGATTGGCCCGGCAACTATCAGGAGCTTGCCTGCCTGGTCGACCAGGCGGTGCTGGCGGCTGATTCGGAGCTGGTGGAATTAAAAGATCTGGCGCTTGACGCTAACAGTTTTCTCCGGGGTGGAACAAGGCAGCCCGAAGGGAGCGAAAGTGAATTGTATAACTTATTATTAGCGAAAAAAAATGGCGACGTTTCAGCGGTCGCCAGGTTCCTGGATATCCCGCGGACCGCTTTGGCCGACCGGCTAGAGGACTTGGCGGACTAATTCTTCGGCCTGTTCTTGGCTTTTTGCTTCAGCCATTATCCTGATGATCGGTTCGGTATTCGACGGCCGGACGTGGATCCAGGCGTCAGGCAGGACAACTTTAACCCCTTCGGTCAAGATCAGGTCTTTTTTCTTGAAGATCGCTTTGGTTTTTTCCACAAAATCGTTGGCCTCGTCACTGTTTTTACACTCAACTTTGGCCTTGGCCATAAAGTACTGCGGCAGTTCTTTGGCCAGCAGGGAAAGTTTTTTCCGGCTGACCGCCAGGTAGTTGAGCAGGAGCGCGGCCGCGGTCAGGCTGTCGCGGTTAAAACCGACGCACGGATAGATAACGCCGCCGTTCCCCTCGCCGCCGATCAAGCCTTTAAGCGACTTAAGCTCTTCCGACACGTGGACCTCGCCGACTTTGGTCCTGATGCAGGTCGCTTGAAAATCACGGCAGATATCATTGATCGCCCGGCTGGTTGAAAGGTTGACAATAATCAGCCTTTTCTTGGCGGCCAAATGGGGATTTTGCATCAGCGCGAATTTGACCGCCAAGGCTAGGGTCGACTCCTCGCCTAAAGGCGCGCCCTCATCAGAGATAACGGCCAGGCGGTCGGCGTCCGAATCCATGGCAAAGCCGATATCCGCTTTTTTTTCTTTGACCAGGGCGACCAGTACGGTCAGGTTTTCCGGCGTTGGTTCCGGCGGGTGGGGGAAAGGGGCGCGCAGGTCGACATTGATCGGGATGACCCGGCAGCCCAGCTTTTCCAATAATTTTGGGAGCGCGACCGAACCGGCTCCGTTACAACCGTCGACCGCGACGGTGAATCTTTTTTTCTTGATCGCCGAGCGATTAATGATTTTTAAAACCCTTTTGATGTGGATATCGATGCCGGAGTAGTCAATGTCGACTCCCTGCGGCTCCGCGCTGGTGAACTGTTTGCTTTCGTAGATCTTCAAAAATTTATTGGCTTGAGTCTCGTTCAGGAAGATGCCGTCCCCGCGCATGAATTTGAGCCCGTTCCAGGGAAGAGGATTATGCGAGGCGGTGATAACGATACCGCCGGCTGCTTCCAGTTCAGTCACCATGACGCCGACGGTCGGCGTGGGGCAGATGCCGAGGTCGATCACTTTGCAGCCGGTCGACAGCAAACCGGAAAAAATAATTCCTTTGATGAACTCGGACGATTTCCTTGGGTCGGTCCCGACGACGACGGTGCCGCCGCCGAGGTAGGTGCCGAACGCTTTGGCAAAATCGAGGCAGACTTCGGGCGTCAGGGAATCGGGAACAAACCCGCGCACGCCGGAGATGGATATTTTTAAGGTCATGTTGACTAATATCATACATTATTATATTATCAGAATCAAAATGAGCATTGTTTTTGGCGCGATCATGCCGCATCCGCCGATCCTGGTGCCCGAAATTGGTAAGGACCGGATCAAAGAAGCGGCGGCCAGTAAAAAAGCGCTGGAAGAAATCACCAAGAGAATTAAAGCGGAAAAATTCGACACGATTGTCGTCGTTACCCCTCACGGCGACGTCGGCCAGGCCTCGGTCCCGATCTACACCAGCCATGTTTTTGAAGGTAATTTCGCGCAGTTCGGCGCGCCCAAGCTTGCCTTTTCATTTAAAGGCGATCCTCAGCTCGGCCTGGCGATCGTCAAGGATTCACATTTAGCGACCGCCTGTTCCGAAACTTTGCTTGACCACGGTGCTTTGGTCCCCCTCTATTTCCCAACGGCGGCCGGGGTAAAGAAACCTGTTCTACCCATGGCGATCGCTTTTCTGCCGCTGCCAAAACTTTTTGAATTTGGGCAGGCCCTGGCCAAAACTTCTGACCGGTTGGGGCGAAAAGTCCTGTTCATCGCTTCGTCCGACATGTCCCATCGTTTGACCAAAGGCGCCCCGTCGGGCTATTCGCCGCGCGGCAAGGAATTCGACGACAAATTAGTTGAACTGGTCAAGAATTATGATATTAACGGAATTTTAAATTTTGATCCCCAGCTGGCGGACGATGCCGGCCAGGACGCGCTCTGGTCGATCGCCATCTTGCTCGGCGCGCTCGACGGCCAAAAGGTCAAACCCGAAGTCCTCTCTTACGAAGGCCCGTTCGGCGTTGGCTACATGATAGCGGCTTTTAAACCATCATTCCCAACCCCTCTCCCTCTGGGAGAGGGGGGCAGCTTAAGGGTTAGCGGGTGAGGGTGATGGAACACCCCCTGGTAAAACTAGCCAGACAAACCATAGAAACCTACCTGAAAACAGGAAATATAATTGCTCCGCCAAAAGAGTTGACCGATGAAATGAAAGAGAAAGCCGGGGTTTTTGTTTCACTTCATCGGCAAGATAATTTGCGCGGCTGTATCGGGACGTTTTCACCGACGACCGCTAATGTGGCGCAAGAAATAATCGGCAACGCGATCCTGGCGTCGACCGGGGATCCCCGTTTTCCGCCGATGACCAAGGCTGAACTCTCCGATCTTGAGATCTCGGTTGATCTCTTATCCGCCCCGGAGCCGGTCAGTTCAATTTCCGAACTTGACGCGAAAAAATTTGGTGTTATAGTAAAAGCAGGTGGCCGGCGCGGCCTTTTGCTCCCCGACCTTGAAGGAGTTGATACTCCCGAAGATCAGATCGCGATTTGCCGGCGCAAAGGCGGGATCGGCGACAGCGAGCCGGTCGAATTATTCAGGTTTCAAGTAAGGAGATATCACTGAAAAATGACTAATGACGAATGCCTAATGCCTAATGAAGGAGTAATTATTATATGATAAAGATTGGGATAGTGGGAGCAGGAGGATATGCTGGAGTAACTCTCTTGTCGATTTTGCTGAGGCATCCGGAAGCGGAAGTTGTCTGGTTGATGTCGGAAGAAGCGCATAAAGGGAAAAAGATCTCGGAACTTTATCCCCAGTTAAAAGGGATCTGCGAACTCCCGTGCGATACGCTGGATAATTTTGATAAACAACTGGCCAAGATCGACCTGATCTTCCTGGCCTTGCCGCATGGGATCTCGATCAATTATGTCCCCAAGATGATCAAAGCCGGGAAAAAAGTCGTCGACCTCGGCGCCGACTACCGCTTCCATGACGAAGCGGTCTTTAAAAAATGGTACCAGCTTGAGCATCCTGATAAGGCCGTTTTGGCCGAAGCGATCTTTGGCCTGCCGGAACTTTATAAAAATGAGATCAAGAAAGCCCGCCTGATCGGCAATCCCGGTTGTTACCCGACTGCCTCGATCTTGGGTTTATCACCATTAGTAAAACATAAATTAGTCGACAATAATTCCTTGATCGTGGACGCCAAGTCGGGTGTCTCCGGCGCTGGTCGCGGCGTTTCCCTCAAGGTCCATTTCTGCGAGCGAAATGAAGGGATCATGGCTTACGCTGTAAATAACCATCGACATATGGGGGAGGTCAGCTATCAGATCGGCAAAATCGCGGGCGAAAATATCAACGTTACTTTTGTGCCGCACTTGGTACCGATGAACCGGGGGATACTGGCGACGTGCTACGCGAAATTGAAAAGTCAAAAGTCAAAAGTCAAAAGTAATGAATTAGTTTCATTATATAAAGAGTTTTATAAAGAAGCGCCGTTCGTTCGCGTTTATGAGAGTGGCGAACCGTGCACCAAGAATGTGGCGGGAAGCAACTATTGCGATATCGGTATTTCGATCAATGAGGAGAGCGGTACGGTCATTGTCATGTCGGTGATCGATAATCTGGTTAAAGGGGCGGCGGGGCAGGCGGTCCAGAATATGAATCTGATCTGTGGATTTGAGGAGACGCTGGGATTGAAGCAGATCGCTTTGTATCCGTAGAATAGAGTAATGCGTAACGCGTACGAGGAATAACATTCAGAATAGAGTGATGCGTAACGAGTAACGCGAATAGAGTAACGAGTGCAATGAATAATTCAATTACAACACCAAAAGGCTACCAGGCGGCGGCGCTGGCGGCAGGCATTAAGCAGTCAGGCAAACCTGATCTGACGCTGATTTATTCCGAAGTCCCGGCGGTCGCGGCTGGAGTCTTTACTGCGAACCAGTTCAAAGCGGCGCCGGTCCTAGTTTCGGAGCAGCAGCTAAAGTCCGGCTTATGCCAGGCGATCATTTCCAACGCCGGCAACGCCAATTGCGGCACGGGCAAACAAGGGCTGGCCGACGCCTGGGCGATGGTTAAAGAGGCGGCTAAAGTTCTCGGCGTTAACCAGAAACACGTTTTGGTCACTTCCACCGGCTCGATCCACAAATTTCTCCCGATGAAAAATATTATTCCCGCCATCCGGTCATTAGCTCTCCGGCTCTCTTGTCACGGCGGGCACGATGTCGCTCGGGCGATCATGACGACCGATACCCGGCCCAAAGAGATCGCGATTAAGGTCGGTGGCTATACGATCGCCGGCGTCGCCAAAGGTTCCGGCATGATCCACCCTAATATGGCGACGATGCACGCGTTCATCACGACCGACGCCAAGATCGACCGGAAGACTTTGCAGGCGATGCTGGCGAAAGCGGTCGATAATTCATTTAACATGACCACGGTCGACCAATGCCAGTCGACTAACGACTGCGTCTTTGTGTTGGCGAACGGAATGTCAGGGGTAAGGGTCAAGGGACAAGGGGCAAGAAAATTTTATGAGGCACTGGAAAAAGTTTGTGTATACTTGGCAAAAGAAATTGCGCGGGACGGAGAAGGGGCGACGCAGTTGATGGAGGTGCGGGTGAGCGGAGCGAAGAATGAGAAGGAGGCTCGCCTCGCGGCGCGGGCGATCGCCGGCTCCGATCTTTTAAAATGCGCGGTTTATGGCCGCGACCTTAATCTCGGCCGGATCTTTGCCGCGGTTGGCTCGACTTCGGCAAAGATCGACCAGGACAAAATGAAAGCCGACATGAAATTTGGTAAAAATGAAACCATTATTACTTGTGATCTCGGGGTAGGCAAAGCAAAAGCGGTCGCCTGGGGCTGCGACCTGACCGAGGGCTATATCAAGATCAACGCGGAGTATCATACGTGAGTAAATTGAAAAGTCAAAAGTCAAAAGTCAAAAATAATGTTTAGGCATTTAATAAAAAGGGCAAATACAGTACTTGAAGCGTTGCCGTATTTAACGAAGTTTAATGGCAAGACAATTGTGATCAAGTATGGCGGGGCGGCGATGCAGAGTGAGGAGCTCAAGCATGGCGTGATCCAGGACGTTGTCCTACTCAAAATGGTTGGGATGAACCCGGTCCTCGTCCATGGCGGCGGGCCGGAGATCAACAAACATCTGCGCAAGAAAGGGATCGAGCCGAAGTTTATCGGCGGCTATCGGGTAACCGACAAAGAGACGATGAAAGTCGTGCAGAAAGTGCTGGGCGAAAAGATCAACCAGCAGATCGTCTCGATGATCAAGAAAGCGGGGGGTAAGTCGAAAGGCTTTTATGGCAAGAAAGGGCACGTCATCAAGGCCTTTAAATACTGGAAGAAGGATGAGAAGGGGAACAGGATCGACCTTGGCTTTACCGGCCAAGTCGGCGGGATCCGCTATCGCTTCCTCAATAAATGGATGAAAATGGGGTATATTCCGGTCCTGACTTCGATTGGGGTGGGGAAAAGGGGTGGGGTTTACAATATTAATGCCGACAAGGCAGCCGCGGCGATTGCCGCTTATTTGAAAGCGGAAAAACTAATCATGATGACCGATGTTTCCGGCGTCCTCGATAATCATGGCAAGCTGGTCTCACAGGTCAATACCTATAAAGCGCAGCTGATGATCAAGAGCGGGGGTATTTCCGGCGGGATGATCCCCAAGGTCAAATCGTGCCTTTATGCCCTTCGCAAGGGGGTCAAAACCGCCCATATTATAGATGGCCGGCTCCCCCATGCGATCCTCCTCGAGCTCTTTACCGACCACGGAATTGGGACGATGGTAAGGAAGTAGCGATATTTAGTGGTAAAATAGCCAAAAATAGATGGTTTCCCCTGTTTATTTCCTCCCTGTTTTGATGCAAGTTTTAGGTCACTAGCTACGATAATATAGGTGAGAGCGATGGGATTGCCTGTTTCCCGATAATAGTGTATTTATAGTATGAAAGGGCAGTCCAAAAGACTGCTCTTTTTTGTAAGGATATAAGGAGGGAAATTATGGACGCAAGCGTAAGAAGTAGGACCCCCCAGGATAGTGAGCTGACCAGGATAACAGCGTTAAGAACGCAACAGAATCAGGCCGGCGAAACAATCCGGGCTTTAAGTTTTATTAGAGATTTGCCTGATGGGGAAAAAATTAAAATTGTTGCATCGCATGGCAGTGAACAAAAAGCCTTTTTGGATGGTTTTTTTGCAACCAGGCAGGAAATGAAATTGTCAACTAATTTTGGTCAATATAGCGGCGCTGATGTTGACGCAATGATCGAGCACCTTGAAAAAAAGGGGAAAGGGGAGACTACCCTTTGCCTCTCTCTTAAGCTATTGCGACAAAAAAAGGAAACATTATATCTCTTTGATACCCAGGAACAAGCGCAAATATACAGCCGCTATTCAAACGGCCCATTGCCAGTTAAGCCTGCGGACCTGCCGCCGGCACCAACTCGGCCAAATAATCCGGGCTGTTCGCTTAGCTCGCGATTGCGCGGCGAAAATGGATCCGACCGGATGAGTAAAATCGATACAGATGTGGCTAGATTTTATTACCGGACCCATAAAGGCGAAAAGTATGATGATTCAAGGTTAGCAAAAGCAAAACAGTACGAATACGCGCGTACTCATTGGGTGGATTTTGCCACATCTGAACTCGGCCCAAACTGGTCACGTCGGGAAAGCTCTTCATATATTACCGAGTACCAAAATGATATGATTAATTTAGAAAACTATAACCGGGAATGGGGCGAGTATGATAGAGAGGCAAAGCTTTACCGGGAGGCCGCTGATTTGTATAGTAAAACTCAAGATGCCTTTAAGGCGGCGCAAAATAAATACAAGCACGATCTGCAGGTTATTACCCGTTATTTCCCTGAATTTCTCAATGGCCACGAGGAGCATTATCCAATGGCCACGTCGCTTGGCCACGATCGCTAAAAGTCATTGAAATTTCGGCCGGAAACGCTCGATAATTAATAGGAATCCTTATTTAAAAGGAGCGTGTTCCGGATGGCCGAATGTCTCAGACCGGCGGCGATGAGCGCCAATGACTGGCAAAAATTCACCAAGCGGTATAAGCCGCGCTGTTATGATGATGCCGGCGAAGCTTTGCTGATGATCGACCAACAGGACCATCCCGACATAATGGCGGTTGCTGCCCCGCACGATACCAACGCTGACGCGCCAACTTCTCCGCTCAAAGTTCTGTACCAACAGATCCTGCCGCCGATCCATGCTTTATACCAATCGTTTGTTTTTGAAGATATTACTTATGATTTCGCGTCTTGCAGCTTGGCCGAACAGGCACAACTGCCGATAATCCGACAAAATTTATCGAAGAAGTACGATTATTATAAGGTGACCAAAACAGTCGCCGAGTTGGAGGCGACCGCTGACCTGGCGCGGAGTTATAATTGGCAGTATTTTTCGATCGATCTGAATTGTTCCCAATATATTATGATGCACCAGTCGGCGGATATTAATATCATGGGGCGGATAGTTAAAGATAAACTGGTCAGTTTTATCGATCAGGCGAGAAAGAAGGGACAGGTTTTGGTCTTTTCTGGCTTGCCGCATAATGATATTTCCCCTAATGATTTGGTGCGACTGTTTTCTTTTGGAGTCGAATACAGTAAACAGAAGGGTCTAAAATACACCGCAGTTGATATCTGGCGGCGCGACCTGGCACACAGGTTTTTCCTAATTCATGAGAGCCCGAAATTATTTCTGGATTATGATACTTTGATCGAGGCGGCGATCCCGGAAAAAGGGTTTATGGTTATAAATATTTTTGATCGCAGCTGGATGATTTTTTACCAATAACCGCTTTTTTTCGGCGCTCCGACTATGTTATAATCCCCTGTATGAAGGACTTTATCTCGATCCATGACCTCTCCGCGTCCGAAGTAAAAGATATCCTGGCCCTGGCCGCCGACCTCAAGGAAAAACAGCAGAACAAGATCAAGCACGAATACCTCTGGGCCAAGTCGATGGCGATGATCTTTGAAAAACCGTCGACCCGCACCCGCGTCTCCTTTGAGATCGGGATGTGGCAACTGGGGGGACTCGCGATCAACCTCGACCAGGAAGCGATCGGGCTTGGGACCCGCGAATCGATCGCCGATGTGGCGCGGACCTTGTCCCGTTTTGCCGATGCCATCCTGATCCGGACTTTTGCCCACGAAAAAGTGATCGAGTTGGCCAAATATGCCTCTGTGCCGATCATTAACGCGCTTTCTGACCAATCGCATCCTTGCCAGGCGCTGGCCGACATTTTTACTATTATCGAAAAAAAGGGGAAAGATGGTCTCAAGGGTTTGAAGATGGCGTATATTGGTGATGGGAATAACGTCTGCCATTCGCTGATGTTCGCGGCGGCCAAGATCGGGTTG
This sequence comes from Candidatus Margulisiibacteriota bacterium, assembly GCA_028702315.1. Lineage (GTDB taxonomy): Bacteria > Margulisbacteria > WOR-1 > O2-12-FULL-45-9 > XYB2-FULL-48-7 > JAQVPA01. The sequence goes on along the minus strand of JAQVPA010000039.1, from coordinate 1,432 downwards.
AATTTGGTGGTTGCGACGCCAAAGGGGTACGAACCAGACGAAAAAATTACGGAATTGGCGCTGGCCGACGGTCGAAAAGCGGGGATCGAAATCGATATTCTTAATGACCCGGTCGTCGCCGCCAAGGATGCCGATGTCATTTACACCGATGTCTGGGCCTCGATGGGGCAGGAGAAAGAGAAGAAAAAAAGAGAGAAGATATTCAAGTCTTTCCAGGTGAACGAACAATTGGTCAAACTGGCTAAGCCGGATTATATCTTCATGCACTGTTTGCCGGCGCACCGCGGCGAAGAGGTTAGTACGGGAGTCATTGAAAGCCAGAATTCCGTTGTCTTTGACCAGGCGGAGAACCGACTCCATGTCCAGAAAGCGATCTTAGTAAAACTGCTGGGAGGGGAAAATGGCCAAAGTTAAAAAAGTAGTCCTGGCGTATTCCGGCGGGCTCGACACCTCGATCATGATCAAGTGGCTCAAGGATAATTACGGCTGCGAGGTGATCGCGTATGCCGCTGATGTGGGGCAGGAAGAGGAACTGACGGGACTAAAGGAAAAAGGACTGGGGACTGGGGCCTCTAAAGTTTACATTGAAGACCTGAAAGATGAATTTGCCAAAGACTTTATCTTTCCAATGCTCAAAGCCGGCGCTATTTATGAGAATCAGTATTTGCTGGGGACGTCCGTTGCCCGGCCGCTGATCGCCAAGCGCCAGGTCGAGATTGCCCTCAAGGAAAAAGCTGACGCCGTCGCCCATGGCGCAACGGGGAAGGGTAATGACCAGGTCCGGTTTGAATTGACATTCAAAGCGCTGGCGCCGGAGATCAAGATCATCTCTCCGTGGCGGGAGTGGGAGCTTAAGGGGCGGGAAGAAGAGATCGAATACGCCAAAACGCACGGCACCCCGATCCCGGTCACCAAAAAGAAACCGTACTCTTCGGACCGGAACCTCTGGCATATCAGCTATGAGGGTGGGATACTTGAAGACCCCTGGTTCGAGCCGAAAGAAGATATGTTCATTCTGACTGAATCCCCTGAGAATGCGATGGGTAAGCCGGAATACGTTGAGATTGGCTTTGACCGGGGAGAACCAATAACCATAAACAATAAACGATTACAGCCGGTTAAACTCATTCAAGAACTGAATAAGATCGGCGGCAAGCATGGGATCGGCCGGGTCGACATTGTCGAGAACCGGTTGGTCGGGATGAAGTCGCGCGGTGTTTACGAGACGCCGGGCGGCACGATCCTCTACGCCGCCCACCAAGCACTGGAATCGCTGACGCTTGACCGGGATACGGCGCACTATAAACAAATCATTGCTCAGCGCTATGCCGAGCTTATTTATAATGGGCAATGGTTTACGCCGTTAAAAGAATCGCTGGACGCCTTCATCAATAAAACCCAGGAAAATGTCACCGGCACCGTCCGGCTCAAG
>JAQVPA010000038.1 GCA_028702315.1 Candidatus Margulisiibacteriota bacterium | reverse complement strand
GGGAGTATTTGTGGCGGCCTTATCAAGGCTATAAGACAAAAATGTATAATAACAATTTTGATTGAAAACTACTTTTTTAATCCCCGGAGCTAAACTGGACAACTTTGGCCCATAAACCTCAGGGATAACCAAATAATCATCTGGAGCAAATTGAATATCCGTAAAATATGAGATTTTTGTCTCATTTTCAAACCAGGAGCACTTAAAATCCTTCTTTTGGTGAAGGATAAAAGCCTTGAGGTTGTTTTTATTGAGCACATCGACATGGCGATACAAAACTTTAATCCCGCCAATTGGTTCGTTACTATCTGGACACAAATAATAGATATTCGACATATACTATCCGGATTGGACTTTTTGAACTATTTTGGCCAAACGTTGCTCGTAAGTATGGTCAGCATAGGCCCGTTTTTGCGCGGCGGAACCGATCATCATTCTCTCTTCATCATGAGATAGATAATAATCGACCTCCCTTTTAAAATCATTATTATCGCCAAAAGTCACGATCTCTTTGCCGATCGCGAAATGCTTTCCGACATCGCTCCTGATCTCGTCGATCAATTGGAAGCCGCCGCAGCCGGCGATCTCAAAAGTCCGGCCCGAAACGCCGGTCGGGATAATTTTGTGGGTGCCGGTGAACCGATCGTCTTCGGCCGCCCGGTGAATATTGAGATTTATTTTGGCGCCATTATAATACTTGGCCGCTTCCGCCGGCCCAACCACTTCATCAATAATAAACTTCTCAAGAACATCAACGCGCTTAAGTTTCTTTTGCCAAAGCCACGGGTCGGCCGCGGAGCCGATCGTCTTACCGCCGCCAATGATCTTGACATTATACTGCTTGAGAAAATCGGCCTGCTCATCAAAGAATTGCAGCCGGCGCGGAAAGCAGACGCCGATAAAACAGATATCCGACTGGTATTTTTCTTCCACCGGGAAGCTTTTCTGGATATCAGGATCGCAGCCAAGCGGGAGAAATTCAACGCTTTTTGACCCGGCCGCTTTATGCGCTTCGAGACATTGCGATTCAACGGTAAAAACGTGGTCATAGAGCAAACCCATCTGTGAAGTTTTGTTTATTTCTTGCGGGTCGTCCAGGAACCAGATCGCCGTTTTGACCTTTAACTTCCGCAAGGCCTTTAAACAATTTTCGCTCAAGCGCCCGACGATATGCAAGACGAGGTCCGGTTGGTAATTGATCACTTCGAGCGGCAAGTCGGCCGAGGCGCGGTCATCAAGGATGCCGAGAGTCTGCGCGGGGGACAGATTATGGTCTTTGACGAACTTGGCGGCGAAGTCACGGTAAATGTCGGCGCGGGCAAAGACATCAAAGACCTTGACTTCGTGGCCAAGCTTTTTCAGCGCCCGGACAATATAGTTATCGATAAAAGCGTATGGCCAGGTAGAGCCCCAGAAATGGCCGTGGGCGACGTATAAGATCTTCATCAGCGGGAATTATACCACAATATTGTTTTGGGGGTTCTGGTGCAAGCGATCAACGATTTTCCCGATCTGGTCCGAATCCTCGGCCAGGCTGGTAACTTCGTCCTGCGCTTCAGTGTTTGGCGCGGACAGTCCTAATCCATTGATAGCCTCGCCAAGGTGTTTTAGTAAGGAACGCAATTGGCTAAGATCGGCGGTGGTCTGCGTCGCTTTCGTGGGAGCCTTCATTTCTATCATTAGAGAAGCAAGCAGCGCGCCGATCTTCTGCTTCAAGGCTTTGGCGTCAGCCAATTTCTTTTCAAATTCTTTTTCATCCCTTTTCTTTTCTTCGGTCTTTTCACTTGTTTCGTCCTCCGTTTCAGAGAGGCCGAACATTTTCCTGATCAATTCCCGTCCCAACTCCAGGGTATCGAACAGCGGGGTTAAAAAAGAACTGGCGGATAATGAAAAGCCGGTACCATTGGTTTCAACCAGCTCGCCATCCTTGACATCCGCTCCATCCGCCTCCGCCAACACAGCCGCAATCTGCTTCCCTAATTCCGCCTGGCCGATAGCAAGCTCGGCGCCTAGCGTCTGATCGGCCGCGCCGCTCTTACCAAGCAAGACGCTGTCTTTAAATGAAGCGGAGCCCGCCAAGCGTTGATCCTTTAAAGGTGTTTTTCCCGAAGACGGTTTTACCGGCTTCCGGACAAGATCGCAATTTAATTCAACTGAAGTCATGTTTTATTGCTCCTAAGCGGCGGCCTTTATTCCCGCCAGTTCCTCTTCCGGTTGATAATCGGGATAGATCCCCGCTTCCGCCTGCAGCCGCTTGATCTGCTTGACCAGCAGTTTGAGTTTTTTCGCCAGGTGCGGCGCACGGCTGCCACGATAGTGCGCCAGCGTCTTTTCCATTTCCGTCCGCGCCACTTCGAACATTTCGCGGTCGGCCTGGCCTTGGACCGTGTCAAATTCACTCTTGCCGACCGGCGCGCCGAGCCGGTCCAGATTTTTCATGATCCCTTTTATCCTGGTCTCGATCAGCTTGAAAGCCGGGCCGGAAAGATCAAACAGCGTCGCCCGTTCGAGCAGCGCTTCTTCCAGCATTTCTTTAAGCTTCTGCTTAGCCAGCGTTGTCCCTTCACTCTCGATCTCCTTAAGGACGTCAAAAGTAATCCCCATTTTTATCAAACCGTTCTTAAGCTGCATCATCTTGAATGATGTCGCGATCGTCGTCCGGATATCACCAAAAAGCGCTCGCTGCATAAAGACCGCCCGCAGCTGGTTAGTTAGCAACGATTGTTCATCGGTCAAGGTGTATTCATAGCCGGTTTTTCCCTGGCTGCCGGAAGAAAATTCCCCGCCGCTGCCGGCGCCGGCGCTGCCGGCCTGGGCCAACGCTGCCTCGGGCACCTCAATCATTCCCCAATCGATCTTCTTGCTGGTAACATCTTTGACAAAGTTGTTCAAGTCAAAGCCGACCCGTTCAGCTAGCTTGACCAGCTCCTTAAGCAATTTATCGTTCTTTTCCGTGCCGGCGTGGCGCGCCATAATGTAGCGCTCCAGCTCCTGGCCGATAAAATCTTTAATCTCACCTTTGGCCTCTGCCATCGCTTTGTCGGTCGTTCCCTGAAGATGTTCGTTGTATCCGCCAAAATCCCAGCCGCCGATCCGGTCATTATGATAGGCCAGATTGATCGCCTTGTTGGTGCCAACTTCGGTCATGACCGATTCGACCGTCTTCTTTGGCGCAAATAATTGTTTTAAGACCCCTTCCTTGATCAAGGAAGCGATCTGGCCGCGAATCTGGTTCTTAACCGAGAGTTCAGTCTGCAGGACCTGCTTGTGCGATACCCCGAGATTTTCCAGCTCTTGCCGGAGCTTAAGGACTTTCTGTTTAAACTCATCCCCGCCGCCAATCAGGTACTGGGCGACCGCCTGGTTAAATTCCTCGATCTTACCGGCCAGCTTGCGCGGGTCAGCATCTCCCATCCCTTCGTCCCCTCCTCCCCCTTTCTGCTGTCCAGTTTTCCTGGCCCCGGCGATCTTCTTAAAAGCATCGCTAACGCTCGTGCTGTCCTGGATATCTTCTTTGTTCTCAAACATCAGTTCATAGTCATCCTGCTTGTTCTTGGCCGTTTCGGCGCTCTTGCCAAGTTGGACATTGATACCGGATTCGGCCAGTTTCGCTACCAGGTTGGAGAGGACCTCGGTGCCGACATTCATTCCCTCCTTGCTTTCGAGCAAAGTCTTGATCTGGAGTTTTTCGGCCGCCCGCTTTTCGTTCTTGCCGTCCATTTTCTGGACAGCTTCTTCCATCTGGTTGATCAGTCCCTGGGTGGCGGCGACTGCCATCTCCTGTGAGCCCGCATTGCCAATTACGGCGTTAACGCTCATCCTAATGCCTCCAGCTTTTGCCTAAGTTCGTCCGTCAATCTGGTTTGGTCAGGGCTGTTCCCCGCTGGCAGGGTGGCCGCTTCCTCGAGCGCCTCCCTGGCATAATCATACTGTTTAGCGGCAATGAATATATTGCCCAGGATATTCAGGACCGCCGGGCTCTTTTTGATCTTGAGCGCCGCGATCGCCTGGTCAAGAGCGGGCTTAAGCTGGTTCCGGTTATTGAGGATGATCGCGCGATAGATCATCGATTCATACGCCAGGTCAGAGGCCGGCGCCAGGCTGATCACTTTTTCATATTCAGCCAGGGCCTGGTCGACCAGCCCTTTCCCCTGGTAATTATTGGCCAGGAGAAAATGGAAATAGATATCGGCGGGTTTGGCCTTGACCATTTTTTCAAAAAGCTCGATGTTCCGTTCCCGTTTCTGCTCCATTTTTTCCGTGGTCAGGTGGGCGCCGAAATGGTAGACTGGCGGATCCTGTGTTTCCTTCCCAGCCTGGACCTTCCCTTTCGCATCAGCCAATTGCTCGTTGATCGGGCGGACATAATGGTAGCCAAGGTGGTTGCGGAATATCCGCGGCCGGAAATAAATAGAGAGCGGCTTAAGCTCCCCGCGCTCGCATTCATAGACCGGCAGAGCGTAAACTTCTGCCTGGGCATTTTGCAGCCATTCCCTGATCTTGAGCAGATCCTCTTTTTGCACCAGTTCATCGGCGTCGACGCACATAATCCAGCGCGACCGGGCATATTGGAGCGAGTAGTTGCGCGCGGCGGCAAAATCTTTGATCCAGTTGAATTTAAATATCCTGGCTCCCAGTTCTTTCGCAACTTTGACGGTTTCATCGCTCGAGCCGGTATCAACGACGATCACTTCGTCGGCAACCGCCGTCAAATTAGGGAGGTGCCGCTTGAGCATCTCGGCTTCATTTTTTACGATCAGACAAATGGTCAACAACATATTAGTTTTCATTGAGAAATACCGAGACCAGCGATTTGGGCTGGTAGTACGACAGCCCTTTGCTGGTCTGCGCCTTATCGCCGATCATTTTCACCAACTGTTTAGTGAGGTTCCGTTCGTGTTTACTGATCACTTTCTGCGCTTTGCGGATATACAGGCCGAGCTTTTCAAGCTTGATCGCGACCGCCTTGGTATCGGCCCCGGCCGTTGCCAGCTCGTATTCGATGTTCGCTTTTTCCATATAAAGATCGCTGATGATCTTATGACACTGGCCCAGCTCCATCTCTTCAAGACGGACAGGCGTATAATAATCCGTTCTCCCCCAGCGCTCCGCCTGGAGGATCAACTGTTTCTTGATCTCATCAAGTATTTTGAGCTGCCCTTTTTTAGGATTTTTTCTAGCCATATTTTTACCCGAAAACCTCCAGCATTGCCTTGGCGTTGGCCCAGTCCTGCGAGATCTTGGTATCGATCTCTTTCAACGCCGCGTCGCGGCACTCCGACCTGATCGTTTCGATCTCTCCCGGGGAAACCCCGGCAAGCGTCAGCATCATGTTCAGGCTGCTTAGCTTGACGCCGGACATAAATCTTTCGAGCAATAAATTATGCGATTTGGACTTTAAGTACGCGTCCCTAAACCGCTTTTTAATTTCATCGGCGCAAAGAATACCGGCAAAAGCAGCGGCTCGGGAAAAAAAGCTTTTTTGCGCGCCCGGCGCCTCGGCTGTTTCCTCATTCAAAGCAACCGCCGTAGTAATGACCGCCACATCTTCAACTCCAGGCGTTACGATCTTCGGGCCTTGGGTCTGGTTATTGACCAGTTTAGGCTGTTGGTTATTAAGGACAGCCGTTTGGGCTGTTTGCGCCTGGTAGGCCCATTGCAAGCCGGAAGCGAGGCTGGGATCTTGTTTTACCAGTTGTTCCTGGATCTTAACATCTTTTTCCTGCTGTTTCTGTTTAAGCGATGCGCCGCGCACCGATTCTCTGGACATTTCAGAATTAAGGTTTAAGTCATATGACATATCTTTCCTCTATATAATTATCGTATCTAAAGGGGGAAAACTTGCGTGGGGAAGAGCGATTTTTGCGCTTATTTACGCTTAGTTTTGCTCTTTTGGCTGGCTTTTAACTTGTCGGTCGTATCTCGCTTGGATTGGCTCTTGGTTAGAGCGGCTTGCTTGGCGATTGCGCTCTCAGCCTGCTTCTGCTCAGACTCTTTCTTGCTGTAATATTTTGATTCTGCCATCGCCGCCGCCCTTGCCTCGTTATACTGGGCATCCTTGTATTCTTCCATTCTCCTCATATAAGAACGCTTTTCCTGCCGGTATTGCTGGCGACGCAAATCGTTTATAGTATTGGTCGTATAAACTCGCTGGGTATCAGATTCCTTCAATTTTAAGAATTCGCCAAAAGCATGGACGGCCCAGTTTTTCTCAAATAAATTCATCGAACCACCGACCGCTGTCCCCTGGCTATATCCCAAGATTTGCGACCGGCTAAGCCCATTGGTCGGTTTCGGCAACCATAGCATATCAACCGGCACCCCATCAGCACCCCACGTTACTGTTGCCGTTGAGGGGATATCGGCTACAACTTTTGTATCATATTCGTCCCAGTAGTTCTTATGAGAAACAAGGTACGCATCATTTCCCAAACACATTATATTTTGGTTGAATGATCCATCTTCAACGGTCAATTCTCCATCCGTGGTCTGCGCGGTCCCATCCCCATTACTAGACACGAGAGTCCTATCCCTATCTTTCAGCCATGTCTCAATCGCCATACCATTTACATAATCGGTTTTAGTATAATTATCACAAGTCCGCGCGAAAGCGTGTTGTATGGTCAGATAATTACCTAATATTTTTGCATTATGCTGGTCGAGCCCCTTCAGCTCCACATTCATAACATAACTTAGCCGGTCCATCATCGCTTGGGTATTAACGGCAAAATCGCCATCACTTATTGTTGTCCCATCCAGCATCGGCCCATAATTTTTCAAGGAGCAATGGCCATACAGGTAAGACATCCCGTAATAAATCCGCCGCCGCGACTCCAGGATAGCGAGAACGAATTTTTTAGCGTCATCATCAATCAATTTGTTACCAGCCAGATTAACTATTTCCGGCGCGATCTCACCGCTGTCAACAAATCCATCTCCGTTTTTATCATTCCAATTAGCCTGGACACATTTAATCATGATCTCATAAAAAGTCATATTGCCAAAATTGGCAGTCATGAAGGCACTAATGTCTTGAAGGTTCATGCCAGTAAAAGTAGAATCCCTAGAAACGTCATAATACTGGACCAATTTATTCATTAATGGATTATTTCCGTAAGGATCGGCGCTTTTTAAGGCGTTCTCGTAATCAACTACATTTAAAAAACTTGTTTCATCGATCAGGTTTGCCGTGGCCTCGTCTTCAAAACAGTTAAAATCGCCCGCACTGGAATGGAAATCGATGTTTTTATACTCTTTGCCAAAGCCGTAACCGACCAGACTGCCCGCATCCTCTACCGAGATTGGATGGTGGGCACCGACCATGTTATTGGTATAATTATCATAGGTATAAGCGTCTGTGGTATTGTTTCTCAAATACCCCTCAGTCCCAGCCACCCTATTTTTAACATCCGCCAATTGATTGTCATTATACGAATATGCATGCTGGTACTTTACCTTCATAACCTCATCAATATCAGAAAATGATAAGACACTGCCGTCTCTGTCTGCGTCGTAACATATTCTGCCCGCATCATCAACATAATATATATCGCCATGCCCGGTCTGGTAATCACCGTTAACTTTATAAGGGGTTTCACTGCCGGTTTCGTACCCGTATACTTCCGGCGTCGGCATCCACTTCATCATCTCCTGGAGGAAATTGACCAACTGCGCCGCCTTCTGGTAAGCGGCCTGGCTTTCGCCTTTGTGGAGGAAAAAGTTCGTGCCGTCCGGCGCTTCGAGCGCTACCGGAAAGGTCGGTTTAACGGGTTTTGCATAAAACATCGATTTTTATCCTATCAGACGGGCGGCTTCTTTTTCGAGGCTAAGCAGGTTGTTGTACATTGTCATGATCTGCTCGATCACATTGGTGCTGTCGGTCTGGGACATATTGAAAAGCGCCGTCCCCAAAGTGCCGGTCTTTTCCGAAGAATCAACCGTCACCCCTTTGTAGGTAAAATCGCTGTCAGCGTCCGTGTACTCCTGCAGCTTATCGGTCATAAAATCCCAAAACGTCTTGACCACATCCCTGGGGTCCTTGACCGATGAGGACGTGAGATTAACATCAGAATATTGCCTTACTACACCGCTTAACTGTGTCATTTTGTTCCCTCCTTATAATAAGACCACTGAAAGATCGGTATTATAAGAAGGGCCCCTCGCCGAGGGCTCGGGGCCCGTTGCTTATAAAAATTAACCTTGGGTCCTCGCGACCTTCTGATCGATCGCTTTCTTGTTGCTGATCACACCAGTCAACACATCGCCTTCTTTGGCGACCTTGTCATTGTGGAAGCCCATCTTCATACCACCCTCGACGCTGTCAAGCTTAACCGCTTCGCCGCCGATCATGGTATAGATGCCGGTTCCTTCACCACCCTCACATTCAACCCCCGCTTTTGCTTTGATCTCGTCTGTTGGAGTACCTTCAAGCACCGTACAAACATCACTCGCAGCATCCTTGCCAACATTGCAAAGATTATCGAATGGTTCCGATAATCCGTCATCGATCATTGCCGCTAATTTACAAGCTCCTTCTACATATCCTGCCATACCTTTTCACCTCCTCTTTCCTTTATTCTCACCCGCCCTGTCGAGAGGCGGGCAAATTCAAACAACCGAACTTTTACTTTTCCTCTTATTAATGTTTTCCTGGGCGCCGCTAAATATCTTAAAGGCCATCTCTTTTGTCTGCGAGGCGGTCAGGTTCTTTGGCATCTGCTTCTGCGGCAATTCCATGAGCTGGGCCAATGACATTTTTGAGGTGTCCAGCTTGCTGCTGGCGGGGCTGCTCTGTTTAGGCTTGGAATTATTATTGCCGCCAAGCCCGAGTTTTTTACTGACGTCCGACAGAACACCGTTAACACCAGAACTCTCTGCCGCTTTTTCAACTGCTTTGCTAGCTTTTTCTATAATATTTCCCATTGTTCACTCCTACTTATTATTCGTATCAACCGGCGCTTTTCTTGCGCCTAAACAACAACATTCTGGGACAGGCCGGGAAGCGGCTGCTGCGATATCTCGGCCATATAATTGCGCACTTCAATTGGTGAAACGTTCAGGGAATTTTGTTTATTGAGGGGACTGTCGAGGTTGAGCCCGTTGTTATTATTGTTTAATTTCTGCAGTGTGTCGGAAACGCGTTTACCAAGCTCGGCCAGCGGATCGTTGCTGCCGCCAACCGACTTCCGATCGGACGACAGGCCAGAATTATTCTGCAGCGCATTAATACCCATGACACTATTATTATCGGGTTAAATGGGGGAAAACTTGCATTAAGAAAAGAAGGCTATGAAGGCCAGAAAGGGCCTGAGAACCTGCCTGCCGGCAGGCAGGGGCGATTAAAGGCTGAGGGCTTAGAAGGCTATAAGGGCTGAAGGCTAAGAGGGCAATAAGACGTGAAAAATACAGGAATTCATTGAAAACATTTCCGCCTTTTATCGTCTTAAGCCATTATAGCCCTTTTCGCCTTGAGCCTTCGTCGCCCTCATAGGCCTTCAATGCCTTAATAGCCCTCTAAGGCCTTCCCTGGCCTTTATAGCCTTTTTTAATTTTGTCATTTTCAACTTTTTGTTTTAGCGATGAAATGAGGCGGTTTAATAAATATATGGTGCGGATTGCCAAATCGTCAAATTCCTGGAATAATTCTGCCGTGATAAATCGATCATAATGACTGCGCCTAACCCAATCCTGTAATTCAGCCATTGATCTTTTAGAATATGATAAAAATCTCAAATACTCTTTTATTGCTCCGCTATAGTAACCCTCGATAAAGTTTGCCACAGAGGAACTACAAGACCGATCAATCTGATCGATCATTGAATATTTGTATTTTGGAATACTGGGTAAAACCCTCTGGCGGATAAAAAACTCCGCCTTGTCCAAATTTTGCCACACGATCATCTTCCGATGCCCAAACTCACTCTTTTCTGCCCCCATAGCCTTACGCCCTCCTTGCCTTTTATAGCCTTAAGCCCTTTATCGTCTTCTTGGGCCTTCTCAGGCCTTTCATAGCCATCAGCAAGGTTATTACCAGGGTTAAATAAGGGTAAATTGGAATAAAAACGACGAAACCAAGTCAATAAGCGGCGAAATATCGTCAGTAGTTATTTTCGTTGAAAATCGCTAAGGAGCTTCTCGATCTGGGCAATGTGCTCGTCGATTATCTTTTCTCCGGCTTCGGTAAAGCTGAACAGCTCGACCTCTTTATCCTTTTTCGTCGACAAATTGAGCGTGGCGGCGCCGCTTTCGCTGGCCACTTGCATGTTAACCGCTTTGGCCACCTCGGCTAGGCTTTGGGAAAAAGCGTTCCCGGCAACATTATTATTAGCCTGGGAGCCGCCCTTATCCGCCGGCCTGATGTTTGCTATTTCGTTATAATTATTAAGTCCTGCTATATTCATTGTTATTTTTCCGCCGGCAAATACGCCGGATTATCGACCTCTTGCGGAACCGGTTGGCTGAACGACAAATCATTGCCAAACATTGTAGGCAAAATGCGCTGGCTATTATTATCGACCACATCCACCTTCTTTTCAACTGCTGGTTTCTTTTTGAATGACCCGATCCCAACCAATAATGTGTTTTTTGATTTATTTTCTAATTTATCTTTTTCTTCTTTTTTGATTTGGCCCAAGATCTCCGCAACCACTTCTGGCGGCACCACGGCCGGCGGCTGACTCACGGCCGGCAATGGGGCTTTAGGCTGTTTAGTCGCCGGTGCAGGCTGTGTTCTGGAGAAACTAATAGCTTTTGTTGGGATCGCAGGTTTCTCCGGTGTCTGCGCAGCCATTATTTGCTTCGCAACATCAGGCGTAATGGCCTGCTCATCGCTAACTACCACACCAAAAGGCAACAAAGCCTTGGCGCTGATCTTGGCCGGCTGGCCCGTAGTTATTACCGAGCTGATCGAGTTCAACGTTGCTCTTAATTCTTCAATCTCCCGGACCGCCGACTGGATATTTTCCCCTTTAGTCGCCCGGTTCCCAAGCTCACGGTAGAGCGCGCTGATCGCGCTTGAAATTTCAACCCTTTCCCCTTTGATCTTGCTCAAACTGGCGTTTCGTTCCGCGGTCGACATCTTCTTGGCGTTGAAATCATCAATGACCGCTTTCTCCTGCTGGTTCAGCTGTTCTCGCTGGATAAGTTTGGACTCAATCGCTGTTTTAAGCTGAGGAGTGGTGAATTGTTCGACTGGCTGATCATTCACTTCCGTGGGAACGACCGTTAATTTGCGGGGAGTGGCTGTTGCGGTAGTTGCCGTTGTTTGGGCGGTTGATGTCGACTCGGCCATTTTTGCCTCGATATCCTGTTCTAGTTTATCCAAGCAAGCAAGCAGAACAGTGGAAGATGGCGCCGCCTGCGGCTGGGACGGAGTCGGATTTACCGCTTGAGGGACTGATACTCCCATCGCTTGCAGAACCGCGGCCACTTCAGCCGGATTGCTGGTCACTCTTAGTTTTAGCCTTTCGACCTCTTCGATCTGGTTGGCAGCCTTTTCGCCGCTTAAGTTAGAGAGAATGATCGCCGCCAGCTCTTTATTCTCTTTTGAAGCTTTCGGATCAACGCTCACATTGATCAAAGCATTTTTGATTGCCACGGCAGCCTCCGGCGAACTGGCCGCGAACTCAAACGCCGCCTTGACCGCCCCCTCCTTGTCAGCCAACTTCAGGATAGCCGCGGCGGCCGCTTCCGCTTTGGCCGCTTTTTGTTCCGGATCAGTCGCCGTTTTATAAGCATCAATTATGCCGGTCAGCCAGCCGGGAGCCAGGGTTTCGAGAATCGACTTTGTCAAACTGTCTCCCTTAGCGCGGCCATCAGGATTAGCGGTCTTTTTTATGTAATCGCCAACACTGGCGACCAAGGCTTGGGCGGCGCTGACAAATTCGTTGATCTGGTTCTCGCGGACCTGGTCGGCCTGCGTCTGGAGAGAGAGTTCTCCGGCCAGCGCGCTAAACATGGCGCTGACCTCGTCCAGCGCGGCCATTACTTGGCCGAGAGTCTTGGCCTTCTTTAGCTTTTTTTCCGCTCTGGCCAGATCGGTTTTCCGCTGTTTTGACTTTTGCGTGCCGGTTCCCTTATCAACCGAGCGGTCGGTAACCGAGGAGTCATAGACCAGGCCGGATATCCAGTTGGTCATGACAGAAACAGTTTGCAAGACCAGGGCGGCTTTCAGGTAACCATTCAAACCTTTCGGTTTATGGACTTGATCGGCCTTTCCGCCGTTAGGTTTTTCCGCCTTATCGGCTGAAGAAACTTCACCTCCGCCAGCAGAAGTATCCATAGTCGGCGTGGCGGCCGGCACCGCCAACAACTCCGGAGTATTCCCAACTGATCCCGGCGCGGCTCCTGGCGCATTGTTTTTCGGAGCCGGGACTCCATCTTCGGCCAGCAGGCCATCCCCCGTCCCATCATTCTCGTTGCTCATCTCTCCGGCGATCATCAACATCGCCACGGCAAATTTAATCGCCGCCGCGAGCGTGCTTTGCAGTAAGGCACGCTGGTAATTATTCATCGTATTGTGGCGATCGCTCACCGTCTGCGCCGCTTCCAGCTCCAGCTGGATTCCCGTCTGGGCCATGACCTGCGCGTAATAAGCGATCCGCCCAAGCGGGGAAACGCCGGTTACGCCGGCGGAACCGGCCGCCACCTGGTTGATCTCGGCAATGATCCCGCTGGCGGTCTCGCGCAAATCAGCAAGATTGGTAAGTGCCCGGTATTGGTTCTCGATCTTGAGCAGGTCGATCTCCAGCGCGCCACCGTTGACCAGCCAGTTGCCGCCGGCCGATCTTTCCAGGTACCGGCTGCGCTTATAACTGTTCATCGCCCCATAACCAGCGTCGGCGTTGCGCGCGTTATAAACAATATCGTAAGTTGAATTTCCTGTCTGCCCAGCAAGGCTCAAACCCCTCCCACCCCATTCAGCATAAGCACTGACCTGGCCATCAGCCGGAGCACCAATCTGGGCACCGGCCACGGAGGCTGCCGCTTCCACGATCGCGAAAGCCATCTTCTCGCGCGACTTATTATAATCCTTGATCGCCATATTAACCCGGTTCTCGATCGTGATCCGCTCTCTCACGAGGGAAGTCATAAAGTTAAGCATGTAGACCCGCTTCTGGAAAGCGGCGCGTGACAGGTCACTGTAACTGGTCGCTTCGGTCGGTGAAAAACCAAACGACTGCAGAACGGCATTGGCGATCTTCTGCTGGGTTTCATAGATCGAGTTAAGAGATTCCTGTAAAATACTTAGTGACAGAAGCTGATCTTGCAGCTTCTTGATGTAGTTGACATTGAGCCCCTGCGATTCGCTATTCTGGTTGATAAAGAGGCCGGCGGAAGTCTCGCCGGTGCCAACCATTCCGTTCCGGAAAAGTTCCCAGTAAATCTGCTGTTCCTCATTGTCAATGTAGCCGTAAGGAGAAGCCGAATTGCCAGCTCCCGGCTGGTTGAAGATGGCAGTATTTGATTCATCTTCTTCGTGACGGCTCGCTTTCCCTTCAGCCGTCGTCTCATACCATAACCGCTCACCGAGCGGCTGGCCAATATCTGTCACCAAGATTGACTGGAAGCCAAGCGTCCAACCGGCCTTTTTAATCCCCAGCGCCTGGTCTTTTTCCAGATTAAAACCGTCGACATAATCCTTGATGTTGGAAGTGATCAGCTGGAACTCCCACATCTCCTGAGCAAAGGCCGCTTCCAGCATCATCCCATCGGCATTTGAGCCCCGGATACCGCGCAAACCGGTAAAAGCCAAATTGATCGACCGGAGGATCGAGTTAAGTTTTTTCCGGCTCTTCATCATCAGCCGCTGGACCTGCTGCTCGCCGGTCAGCCGGCCATAAAGCAAGGCAATATCGCCGTAATCAACTTCTTCGTGGCCTGTTTCGGTCTTTTCAATCTGTTCTTCGCCCAGCTCGTTGACGATCTCATTTTCGTCATCCTTATTGGTGACCGTCGGGTCGTACCGGTCATGGACCGTGTCATTGGCATACTTGTCGCCGGCATAATTCAAAGAACTGCCGATTAGCCGGGAAAGACCACCCGCCACCGCCAGCACTGCTACACCAAGCGGAGAAAGAACGCCGGTGGCGATCAGAATTAAGCCAACAACACTGATAACGAGTGCCGCGGCATTAAAAATCCCGCCCACAACCTTGAACGGCCGCGCGATCTTCATCTTCTTGATCTGGAGTTCCAGTAAGCGGATCTGGTTGCGGATCTTCTGCGCTTGGGTGATAGAAGTTGAGATCTGGTCGAACATCGCAGTCGTGTGGGCAGCCCGCGCCTCAAAAAGGGTTTCGTAATTCCGCAGGGCGCTTTCCCCACCGTCAATCCCGGTAAACGCTTCAGAAATGACATTCTGGATCTCTTGGGAGGTCGCGGCGGACGAATAGACGATCCGGTTAACGTTGAGGAAGGAGGCCAGTTTTTCCCGCAGTTCATTTATCCAAAGTTTGGTCGCGCTAAGGTCAATATAGCCATTGTTCGTATATTTAATATTGTCCCGGTAATCAAAAAGCTCCTGAAAAACCTGGTCGCCCTGCGCGTCGATATCAGCGTTGACCCCGTCAAAAAGAGTATTGAATATCAATCTAAGGGCAGTAAAAGTCCGATACATCGCCTGTTCGTACTCTTTATTGGCCGCTTTGATCTTCTCCAGTTTTTTCTGCTCTTTCATGTCACCAGTCAGCGATTCTTCCATCTTTTCGCCAGTCTCTTCGGCCGTCCGGATAATGTCGTTGTTGTCACCCAAGACGCCTTCCCCGTAATTCCACAGCAGGTCCCGCACAAACCGGTACCCCGTACCCATTAGTTTAAGGGAATCACTGGCAAACTTATCAAATGTGAGCCACGAAGGATCACGGAAGAACTCGCCGGCCGACCGGGTAAATCTTTTAAAGTCGACCGACACACTTTTACCAAAACCTTGCAGCCACGACCCGGCATCCTTGGCCCAGGACAGCGGATCATTGGTTAAATTCTTGGCCGTTTTTGAAACCGTCCCGGCTGGATCTTTGACAAAATCGCTGACCGCGCCAAACAAGCCTTTCTTCTTTTTGCTCTTTTTGCTTTTTTCGATCTCGGCCAACTTCGCTTCGTAAACCGCGTTGTTATGCGCCTGAACCGCTTGGAAGAGACTGGTGATCGCCTGGGAAAAGTTATCAAGTTGTTTTTCGATCAGCTTAGCCGCCCGTTCGCCCCACGATTTCCGCCGGCTTTCGATATTGAGCTCGTTCTGCGCTTCCCAGAGCTTATCGTTGATCTTGTTCTTGGTGTCACTGGTGGTCGCAATCATCATGTAGAGGTTAAGCGCCCCCATCAATCGCTGGAAGTAGACCTCAA
>JAQVPA010000037.1 GCA_028702315.1 Candidatus Margulisiibacteriota bacterium | reverse complement strand
ATCATGCTAACCTTGATAATTGTATTATTGGGTTCAATTGTGTGATTGAAGATTACGCGACGATCGGCGGCGGAGTCGTGCTGGCCGATAATTCGGTCGTGAAAAAAGGATCGGCAATATGTTAAAAGTAATCGCGAAGGAAGACGTTAACTCGGAAGTTGACCGCCTAATCAAAAGGAAAGAGATCACGACCGATCTGCCGGAAGCCGAAGTTGTCAAGGGGATTATCAAAGAGGTCAGAAAAAAGGGTGACGCCGCGTTGGTCAAGCTGGCGGGAAAATATGACAACGTAAAAATTACGGCGGCCGGGCTCCGCGTTTCCGATGAGGTGGTCAAAAAAGCTTACAAAAAAGTCAAAGAAAGCTTTTTCGGCCCGCTGACCAAAGCGATCCAAAACATTACCGCTTTCCACCGCAAGCAGAAGAGCGACGAATGGTTCGAGACCTTGCCGCTGGACGTTGTCCTGGGCCAGCGCTTGATCCCGCTGGAAAAAGTTGGGGTTTATGTCCCTGGCGGCCGGGCGATCTATCCCTCGTCGGTCCTAATGAATGTTATCCCGGCCAAAGTTGCCGGCGTTAAAGAAATCGTCCTGGCCTCTCCCCCGCCGATCGATCCATACGTTTTGGTCGCGGCCGCGGAGGTTGGCGTCGATCAGATCTTTCAGGTAGGCGGGGCGCAAGCCATTGCCGCGCTGGCGTATGGCACCGAAACGGTGCCGAAAGTCGACAAGATCGTCGGCCCAGGTAATATCTATGTGACCTTGGCCAAAAAAGAAGTTTTCGGGACGGTCGGCATCGAGAGCTTGGCCGGGCCGTCAGATGTCTTGATCATCGCTGACGGGGACGCCGAAGCGCAGTTCATTGCCGCCGACCTTTTGGCGCAAGCGGAGCACGACCCCAATTCGATCGCGGTCCTGGCGACCAATTCATTAAAGCTGATCGAAAAAGTCGAGAAAGAGATAAAAAAACAGGCGTTAAAATTGGAACGAAAAAAAATAATTGAGCAAGCGGAGATTGTCCTGCTCCAGGTCGAAACGATTAAGCAGGCGGTCGAGATCGCGAATAAGATCGCGCCGGAGCATTTGGAACTGGAGGTTGGTTCACCCCAGCGGATACTGGAACAGATCAGGAATGCCGGGGCCGTCTTTATGGGGCCTTATTCTCCGGTCGCCGTCGGCGATTATATCGCTGGCCCGAACCATGTTTTGCCGACCGGCGGCTCGGCACGGTTTTCTTCGCCATTAGGGGTTTACGATTTTGTGAAACATCAGAGCATCGTGGGGTATACTAAGCCGGCGTTAAAAAATGTTTGGAAAGATGTAAAATTGCTGGCGGAGATCGAAGGATTGGACGGTCACGCTCGCTCTATCGACATCCGCTTCTCTTAAGCAGTTCTTGGGGATTCTCTTTTATCGCCTTAATCGCTTCTTCATCAGATAGGCCGGCGTCTTTACAGAGTTGAAAGGCCTGTTCCTGGGTGATCAGGTCGTGGTCAGTGTGGCAATCGGTATCAACGATAAGTTTGGCCCCGTATTTCCTGGCCATTTCAACGACGTGGCGATTGCCATCGCGGTGGCCATTGCGGGCGGTCACTTCCAGAAAAACCCCATTCTTTGCCGCCAAGATTGCGTCTTCATCGTTGATCATGCCCGGGTGGGCAAGGATGTCGACCGCCCCTTTTTCCTTGACTGCGGCATGGTTGGTTCCCGGATAGACTGGCTCAACCGGTGATTCGCCGTGAACAATAATAATCTTAGCGCCAAGCCGCCGGGCTTTTTTGCAGTACTCGATAAGATATTGCGGCTGGATGTAGCTAACCTCGACTCCGGGGATAAAGGTTATGGGGAGACGGCCCCTCATCTCTTTTTCAAATTTTAGGAGAGCTTTGATAACAGCCTCAATGTTTGAAGCGTCAACGTGGTCGGTGATTGCCAGTGCCGCATGCCCCCTGATCTCCGCTTCTCTGATCAACGCCGCCGGCAGCAACAGCCCATCGCTGAAGATCGAATGGGAATGGAACTCGATCCTTTGGCCAAGATTATCTATGTTCATGCCGTTATGTTATCATATAATAATATGACGAGTAAACATATCAAACCACGCTGCCCATATTACGGAGCTTGTGGCGGTTGCCAGCTCCAACATATTGCTTATGAGGATCAACTTGAACTTAAAACGAGGATGGTCAGGGAGGCCATGGAGAAGCAAGGAATAGCAGGGATAAAGGTTGAGCCAACGCTGGGGATGAAAGAGCCCTGGTTCTACCGCAACAAGATCCAATTTCCGATCCGCTCGCAAAACAACCGTCTCCAGATGGGCTATTTTAAACAGAAGACACACGAAGTCGTTAACATTAAAGAATGTTACATTCAGGATCCCTTTCTAACTGAAGTTGCCCAAATAGCGCGGGAGATATTTGAGGAGCGGGGCTTGACCGCTTATGACGAGAAAACCGGCCAAGGGCTGCTGCGCCATTTTATCGGCCGGAGCGGCTTCCAAACCCACGAGCTACTTTTAGGAATAGTGATCAACGGGAAAGGGCTCCCAGCCGGCTTTACGGTCGCGGATGAGATCAAGAAAAGGGAGCGGTTATTACACCGGCAGGTATCAAGGCATCAAGATTATCCGGAATATGAGGGAAAACGGCGAATTGTCGGGATCATCCAAAATATCAATACGGCCCGGAGCAACGTGATTATGGGGAACCAAAACACCAAACTACTCGGCATCCCGTTCATGATGGAGAAAATGGGCGGCTTTACTTTCAAGATCGGGCTGCTTTCGTTTTTCCAAGTGAACCCGCTTCAGGCGGAAAGACTTTACGACCTGGTAGAAAAATACGCGGAGCTGACCGGCACCGAAAAGGTGGTTGATGCCTACGCGGGGATTGGAACGATCGCTTTCTGGCTGTCGGGAAAAGCGGGCGAGGTGGTTGGGATCGAAGAGCGACCTGAAGCGGTCAAGGATGCCAAGCAGAATATCGAATTAAATGAACTGACTAAGATCAGGATGGAAGCGGGTTTGATCGAAAAAACTTTTCCCGGCAAAGCCGATGTCGTGGTGCTCGACCCGCCGCGAGGGGGCTGTTCGGAGAAAGCCTTAAAGGTTACAGTCCGGGCAAGGCCAAGGATAATAATCTATGTGTCGTGCAATCCGGAGACGTTGGCGCGCGACCTGAAGATGTTAACGGAGCATAATTACAAAATTGAAAAAGTCCAACCGGTCGACATGTTCCCGCAGACCGAGCATGTGGAGGCCGTGGTTAAGCTGAGGCTTTCTTAAGGAGCCCCTTTTTCCGCTTCGCTTCTTTTTTCCGTTTGCGTCTCTGCTTTATTTCTTTATTTCTTTGCCGCATAGCTTGATTATAGCATCTTTTTCGTCCGGGGAAAACCACTGCACGTCCTTGAACCGCCGGAACCAGGTCATTTGTCGGCGGGCGAAGTGGCGGGTTCGCTTTTTTAATTCGTCGATCAGTTGGTCTTTGGTCCACTTCCCATCAAGATATTCGATCACTTCCTTATAGCCAAGAGCCTGGAAGGAATTCAATCCTTTTGAAAAGCCCTTAGCTAATAGTCCCTTAACTTCATCGATCAGGTCTTTGGCGATCATGTTGTCGACGCGGGCGTTGATCCGCGGATACAGTTCCTCGCGAGGAAGGTTAAGCCCAATAACAAAGAACTCATTATTCCCCACACTTAAGTGTGGGGAATTGATTTGCCTTAATCTTTGCAGTTCCGAAATCGGCTTTCCCGTCAGCTCATAAACTTCCAGGGCGCGGATGATCCGCTTCTTGTCGTTCGCGTGGATTTTGCCGGCGGCTTCGGGATCGATCATAGAGAGTTGAGCGTAGAGCGTAGCTGTAGGACGCTGTTCTAAGCGCGCGCGAACCTCCTTGTCTGCCGGACTGATCGGGAAAGCGAAGCCTTCAAGCAAAGACCAAAGATAAAGCCCCGTCCCCCCCACAATAATAGGGATCTTACCTTTATTTTTAATTTTGACTTTTAAGTTTTGAACTTCTCCGACGAAGTCAGAAACCGTCCACTCTTCATCCGGATTACGGACATCTATCAAATGATGAGGAATACCCTGGCGCTCTTCAAGCGTTGGTTTGGCTGTCCCAATATCCATCCCGCGGTAAACCTGCATCGAATCGGCAGAAATAATTTCGGCGTTAAATGTTTTAGCGAGCTCGATCGAAAGCTTAGTTTTACCAACGGCGGTGGGGCCAAGCAGGACTAAGGTCTTCACTAATCTCTTTGCTGGCGGAGCATGACGAGGCGGGCCAGGTTGAGGACGGCCATCGCGGTCGAGGCAACGTAGGTGAGGGCGGCGGCGTTTAAGACCGCCTTTGCCATCGGAAGCTCTTTAGCCATCAAGAAATTACCATCGGCCAGGACCCGGATCGCCCGGCGACTGGCGTTAAACTCGACCGGCAGGGTGATGACCGAAAAAACGACGGCGATCGAGAAGAGAACAATCCCGACATCCATAAAGATCGGCAGCCCGGCAAACATGCCGAGGATAAAGAGCGGGAAAGCGAGCGTTGAGCCAAAATTTGTTATTGGTACCATGCCATTGCGGAGCTTAAGCGGGACATATGACTTGGCGTCCTGGATGGCGTGGCCGGCTTCGTGGGCGGCGACGCCGAGCGCGGCGACCGAATTACTGCCGTAGACATTTTGCGACAGGCGGAGCTTTTGCGCCCGCGGGTCGTAGTGGTCGGAAAGTTCGCCTGGAATCGATTCGATGGCGATGTTTTGCAGGCGGTAGTCGTCAAGGATGTAGCGGGCGACCTGGGCGCCGGTGTAGCCGCGCTGGCAGGCGACTTTGGAGTATTTTTCAAACGTGCTCTTGACCTTCCACTGAGCGAAGAAGGCTAGGATCATAGCGGGGATTAGCAATAGGAAAGTCGGATCGTTGTAGAACATCATGATAAGGTAATTATATCAAAATTAGACACCACGAACAATTGTGTTGGGGACATGTTTTTTGGCGATTTCAACCATAGTCAGGAGTTTTTCTTTGGGATAGGGAGCGATGATCCGCAGTTTTTCATCGAGCGTGTGGTCGGGAACGAATTGCTGGAGGACAAACTTTTTCGCTCCTTTAATCTCTTTTGCCATCTCCTCGATATCGGCTTCGGTGTGAAGGGTTGGAACAACGGTCGTTCTGAATTCGTAATCAATGCCGGAATTCATAATAAGCCCGATGCTTTCTTTTATCTTATTTAGATCAACCTTTACCCCGGCGGCTTCGTGATACCGGCTGTGCAATGGGGCCTTGAGGTCCATGGCTACATAATCAACCAGGTGGTTGGCGAGAAGGGTTGATAGGTGGTTAGGGTTTGAGCCGTTGGTGTCGAGTTTGACCAGGCCACCCAGCGCTTTTATCCGCTTGATAAGATCGGGCAGCCAGGGATGGATCGTCGGCTCGCCGCCGGTGATGACAACGCCGTCGATGAAATCGTGGCGCAATTTTATGAAATCCTCGATCTTGGCCAGGCTAACCGCCGGCAGGGAACCGGGGTCGGTGATCAGGATGCCGTTGCTGCAAAACGGGCACTTAAAATTGCAGTAGGGGAGGAAAATGACCGCCGCCACTTTGCCGTCCCAATCGAGGAATGAAGTTTCGATGAAGCCGCGGATATCCATTTTTATACGTCAAATATAATTGTAGCTTGGTTCTCGTCTAACTGCAATTGGCTGTAAGTCGCCGCTTTGATCGGCTGGCGTTTTTTATGGATTTTCGGGTCAATCTTTTCGCCGCAAACCTCGGCTTCCAGCGCCGTGTCCGAAAGCCGTTTGACGGTAAACTTGCGAAACAGCATCTTTTTAGCGTCCTCCAGGGAAACCAACTCATTGAGCCAATTGACCAGGAGCGACTGAGGGTCATCGCCCAGGACTTTGACACTGATGATCTGCTTGGGCGTCACCTTATCAAGGTCGGTCATCAGCGAGAACATGCCGAAGGCGGCGTTTTCAAATATTTCCCTTTGGGTTTTACCGTAAGCGATAATACCGATGTCGGAAGGATGATCAATTAGCTTAAAGCGTTCCATAAAATTAATTTAAAATTCAAAAATCAAAATTCAAAAATAAGGAGTAATTATTATACAAAAAATACATTACTTTTGACTTTTGCATTTTGACTTTTAAATTTGAAAAGTGCCATGTTTTTTAAAATGTTCGACCAACCCGCCATCGGCCAGCAAGGTTTGCATGGTTGAGGGGAGCGGCGCGATCTTGATCTCCACCCCTTTGGTTTTATTCCTGATCAACCCGGCGTCAAAATCGACCTCCAGCTCATCGCCTTCGGTAATTTTGTCGGTGTCGCATTCGATCGCCGGCAAACCAAGATTGAAGCAATTGCGGTAAAAGATACGGGCAAATGATTTAGCGAGGACGGCTGAAATATTGGCGTATTTGATCGCCATTGGCGCCTGTTCCCTGGAAGAGCCGCAGCCGAAGTTCGTTCCGGCAACGAGAAAATCACCTTTTTGGACGCGATTGTAGAAATCCGGATCAATATCTTCCATCACATGCTTGGCCAGTTCGACCGGGTCCTGGATCTTGAATTTATAGCGTCCCGAGATGATGTAGTCGGTATTTATATCGTTCTTCTGGTTTTTGGGAATGCGGGCTTTACCGATCAGTTTCATGATGGTTAAATTATACCATAACTGGGACTAGGGATGAGGGAGCGAGCGAATTTATAAGATCATTTGAAAGTGATATACTGTGGGTTAGCCTAAAAAGATCTTGGAGGTGAATGTTATGGCGAACAAAGAACAAGGGGGCCAGAAGAACGTGAAGAAAGTCGCGAAATATTCGCTCAAGGAAAAACGCGCGCTGAAGAGAGAGAAGAAAGCGCACCAAGGCTTGAGTACCCCGTCCGGGTCCGGCGTATTTACGCCCCAATCACAATAGGGAATGATCGGGGTTGATAGGTGGTTAGGTTGATAGGTGGTTGAGAGGGAAGGGGAGGTCGCTACGCTACCGCTTCTTCCTACAGAGGCTAAAGCAGTCGGGACAGTGGTTATTTTTCCGCTGGTAACCCAGGCAAAGAGCGCAATTCATCCCGCAGGGAGCGATTAAACTAGCCGGCATCATTTTAGCTTGTAAGTTAGCCAGATATGGCCGGACGGGAACTTTTTGCATCCCAGCAGGGTTAGCTTTTTATCCCGCAGATTGCCAAAGATATTGAGCCCCTGCTTGCCGATGATCAACGGATGGACCAGTAAGCTAAGTTCAGCGGCTAAATCTTGCTCGATCAGCAAGTTGATCAGCGTCTGCCCCGTGTCAGTCAAGATGGTCTTGACTTTATAATCCTTGACCAATAAAGCGAGCGCTTGTTTTAGCTCGACATGGTCTTGGCCCGCGATCCGAAAATCGTAATGGCGTTCAGCCAGATAATCCAGGTATTCCCGCGGAGTTTGCTCCGAGACTAAAACGATGATATCGCGGCAATATTCAAAACGGCGGCAGCCGTGGAGCAGCCCCTTCAGCTTTCCCCGGGTGTCCGGTATCACCCAGAATGGGAGAGAGTGGGAACGTTTCGGTTTAATAAAATCTGCCAGAGTTTCCGCTGCCGGCATCCCGAACAGCTTAAAACCGCTAAGCGCCGTGTCCGAACCGACTAAAGTCGCGTCAGCCCGGTATTTGCCGGTCAGCTTGTAGTGGAGGGCCATGTCCGGCATGAATCCGGTCAGGGCGCCATCGAGGCTGATCGAATTATGGATTATTACTTTGACCAAGATAATTTATTGTCCCACTTGGGGAGGGGAGAGTCAATCCCGTAGACCGATCGGATTTAGGCCTAACGAAAAATGAGGTAGAGCCCGCAATTCATCCCACAAGGGGCAATCAGCATTTGCCCCACTTGTGCCGGGGATGCCGCTTGGCGAATTCTTTGGCGCTCTCTTTGGTGATTTCGTGCCAGGGAGAGCCGACACTGGCTCCTACAATCGAGGCCAGGGCGCAACGGCAGAGAGTTGGATCACACTTCTTCAGAAGAATATCGAATACCTTGAACGGATCGCGCTTTAGGAAATCGGATTTGGTCTCGATCCCGATCTGCCTTAATTTCCCGGCAATGACCTTGCCAATATTCGGCAGCGATTCAAGCGAGTCGTCGGAGGCTTTACTTCTTTTTACCAAATAATTTCTCGGCTGAACAACCGAGCTCTCTTTGCTTACAGTTGGGGCAGAGGAGGCAGCTGCGCATAAAGCCGGCGCCGGGCATGGCCAGGCTGACAATGGCGGCGATCAGCAGGATGGTTAGAAAATTGAAGCGGATAAACAAGTAAATTATCCCCCCAATTACCGGGATAAGAAAGACTAAGAAGTCGGGGATCAGCTCTTTCCAGCCGATCGCTTTTTCCAGGAATATCTTTGGATCACCTTTTTTAACAAAGAGAGGGGCGACAAGCCCTTTGCCCACTCCGCACAGCTTGCCGTAATAACAACAATACCGGCACGACATGCTCAAGACGCGATATTCGGTCCAGAGGCAAAAAGCGATGTAGGGGAGGACGGCGATCAACCCAAAGACCGATAAAAGATAAGCGCCGAACGAGTAGATCGCCAAAGATAATAAGATCGAAAGTGACGGGATCCAGAATGGATAATTGTCACAGGTGTTTTGGTTTGTCATTGTAGTTCCTCCGATTGAGTTATTTTGCCACCACGATTCTACCAAGTCAAATTCGAAATACTAAATAATTCATGTTATTATTATCCGATCTATGACATTAATTCAGCTGCTGCTTTATAAAGTTCCGTCATTTTTTTTGGCGGTTTGCATAGTCGCTATTGCGGTCCTCTTTTCGATTGGCGGGCTTTTTTTGGTCCGGTCAGTAATGCCCATCCCTAAACGGAAACTTCACAACGATGTCGCCGGGCCGCTCTTCGCGACCGTCGGCGTGATCTATGCGGTTTTACTTGCTTTTATGGTTGTGATCGCCTGGGAGAATTTCCATGCCGCCAGCAATGATGTGGCGAAAGAAGCGAATTATATCGCCGATATTTATCGTGATACTGCCCCGCTTTCCCCGGCTTTTCGTGATTCAGTGAAAACAGCGCTGAAAGAATATGTGAGCGATATTGTCCATGACGAATGGCCGCTCCTGGCCAAAGGGAAGAGGAGCGAAAAGGTCCAGGCGGTGCAGGGGCGCTTGTGGAACTTGTTTAGCGGCTATCAGCCGCGCACGGAAACGGAAAAAATCTTTTTTACCGAGGCGGTTAAGAAGTTCAATGAGGCGTGCGAACTCCGGCGACTGCGACTGCTTGACGCCCGCGCCAGCATCCATCCAGTCCTCTGGTTTGTCCTGATTGCCGGCGGCTTGATCACGATCTCGTTCATCTTTTTCTTTGGCACGGAGAACTTTGGTCCGCATTTGTGGATGGGGATGTTGCTGGCGGCGTTGATCGCGCTCGCCCTCTTTACGATCATGACGCTAGATTACCCCTTTACCGGCGATGTCAGCATTAAGCCAGACACCTTTAGAGTGATCCTGCAGACTTTAATTAGCGGGAAGTAATAGGGCCAGGGGACTGGGGGACGAGGGACTGAGGGAAAAGTTATTAAAGATATTTCCGAGGGTCAGCTATCTTTCCTTCAATAACCGAAGCGGCGACAGTGGCGGGTGAGCCGAGATAGATAAAAGCGTTCCGGTTCCCCATCCGGCCAAGGAAATTGCGGTTCGCGGTCGAAATAACGTTTTCTCCATCAGAAGGAACCCCATTATGCGTGCCGACGCAGGGGCCGCAGCCGGGGGTGACGGCGACCGCGCCGGATTCGATCAAGCTTTGATAAGTCCCATCCTTGATCATCTCCATCATAATGTCTTTTGACGCCGGAGCGACGATTAGGCGACAATCCTTGTTAACTTTCTTTCCTTTCAATATCTTGGCCGCGATCTGGAAATCTTCGAGCCGGCCGTTGGTACAGGTCCCGATCAGCCCCTGTTGGATCGGCGTGCCGGCGACCTCTGAAACACCGCAGGTGTTGTCGACCTGGTGCGGCTTGGCGATTTGCGGTTCAAGTTTAGTTACATCGATTTCAACAACCTGTTTGTAAGTTGCATCTTTATCAGCGGTTTGCGGATTTGGTTTTTTATTAGAATGTTTGGCTACCCAGTCGAGAACTTTCTTGTCGGCCGCCATCAATCCGACCTTAGCGCCGCATTCAATCGCCATGTTCGAGATCGTAAACCGGGCATCGACCGACATTTCGTCGAGCGCTTCGCCGTAAAGCTCGAGCGCCAAATAAGTCGCGCCGTCCGCGCCGATCTTACCGATCAGGTTTAAAATGAGGTCTTTTGAATAGATCCCCTTTGGTAATTTGCCCTTATAAACAACTTTCATTGTTTCCGGAACTTTGAACCATAATTTCCCGGAGATCATTCCGGCCGCCAAATCGGTCGAGCCGATCCCGGTCGAAAAAACATTGATCGCACCGTAGGTGCAAGTGTGTGAATCAGCGCCAATAACTAAATTTCCCGGAACAACGTGCCCTTGTTCCGGCGTCAACTGGTGGCAGACGCCGCAGCCGATATCATAAAGCTTTATTCCTTGCTCTTTGGTGAACTCGCGGATCTTTTTGTGGATGGCCGAAACCCCTTCGTTGGGGGAGGGGGAGCTGTGGTCGATAATGATCGCGATCTTTGACGGATCAGCGACTTTTTTGGCGTTCATCTTGCGGAAAGAATCGATTGCCACGCCCGAGGTCCCATCCTGACCGATCATAAAATCGAGATCAGCGATGACAATGTCCCCGGCTTTGGCGTCTCTGCCCGAATGGTTAGAGAGGATCTTTTCGGCAATCGTCTTGCCCATTATTTTTTCTTCGCCCTGGCGGGCTTTTTCTCTTTGTCTTTGACGACTTGTTCAATGATGCTGGCTTTTTCGATCAGGTAAGGATCAAGCCCTTCCATCTCATGGACTTCCTTAAGGAGCTTGGTCGCCTTCGGGTGGGCCACGATGTCGGCCATGTCGAGCTTGGCCCGGGCGATCAGGTCTTTATAAGCAAAGGGCATTTTCAGGACTTCCATCAACAATTTTTCTGCCCGTTCAAAATCGCCCTTGTTCGCCCGCCGGCTCAAGATCTCCGCTTTAACGATCTTGGCTTTATTGGTGAAATAGTCATCGGGGCGGGAGACCATTTCTTTGAGCGCAAAATCAACAGTTTTTAAGGCCGGTCCAAGTTCTTCCGGGTTCCGGTAAAGAATGATCTCAGCTTTAGAGAGGAGCGCCCGGCCGCGGAAATACCAGTGGGCGTCCTTTTCCCTGACGACCCGGTTGATCAACCCCAACGCCGTTGCCCAGTCGCCCTTATCGCGGCGGGCGAGCCGGAGCTCGGCTTCAACGATCAGTGTCTTGGCGGCAAAAAATTCAGAAACATTATTGCCCAATATCTCCCGGGCTTTTTCACACAGGGAGATCGCGTTGCCGAATTCCGCCGGGTTGCCGATCATCAGTTCCGACTTTCCGATCAGTGCCCGGGCTTTCAGATATTCCGGTGGATTACGGAGCATGATCTGGTCGTAAATCTTCATC
This sequence comes from Candidatus Margulisiibacteriota bacterium, assembly GCA_028702315.1. Lineage (GTDB taxonomy): Bacteria > Margulisbacteria > WOR-1 > O2-12-FULL-45-9 > XYB2-FULL-48-7 > JAQVPA01. The sequence continues at coordinate 4,032 of JAQVPA010000037.1, read as the reverse complement.
GCTTCGGCAAAATCACCAGGATCGTTGCGCCCGACCAGAAGATCGGCGATGCCAAACATGATCTCGGGAGCGTCAGACCGTTTGGAATGTTGAGCGAGGATGCTGCGATAGCGCCTTAAGGCCTTGTTGATCTTTTCCTTTTCCGAGGGGATGGGGAAGCCGATCTCTTTGTCAACGACATAACTCATTATTGGAGACAAAACCATCATTTTTACCACCCTCTTAACTTGAATGGCGACCTTGAACTTTGATTCTATCTAATGTAAAATGTAAAGTCAAATGGAACCGCTTTCTCCCGAAAGAGAAAAAGAGCTGCAAGAACTAGAAAGCAAGCTCGGCGTTTCTTTCCTCAATAAAAACCTCCTCAATCAGTCACTCCTTCATAGTTCATATGGCCACGAGAAAAGCCTGCCCGACAACGAACGGCTGGAATTCCTGGGCGACGCCGTGCTCAAGCTGGTCATGACCGAATATCTGTATAATAAATTTCCCGGCTACGCCGAAGGGGATTTGACCAAAATTCGCGCCACGGTGATTTCCGATGAAACCCTGGCGACTGTCGGGAAAAAAATAAACCTTGGGGCCTACGTCTTGTTCAGCGGCAACGAAATAAAAAGCGGCGGCCAGAAGAGAAAATCCAATGTCGCCAATGCTTTTGAAGCGCTGATTGGTGCGGTTTACCTTGATTCCGGCCTTGGCCGGGCGAGGGATTTTATCAATGAACTGCTGCGCGGCGAGGTGGAAACGGTTTCAAAAGCCGGCTATATTCGCGACTATAAATCGGCTTTCCAGGAATTTGCCCAGAAGAGCAAGCACGAACTCCCTCACTATCGGGTGATCAAGGAGACTGGCCCGCGCCACCGGCGGGTTTTCTGGATCGAGGTAAAATTAAAAGGGAAGCGCTGTGGCGTCGGCCGCGGTGCGAATAAAAAAGAGGCTGAGCAACGGGCGGCGGCGATGGCTTTAAAGCGTGCAAAGGGCGGGGAGAAAAAAAAGGAAACAACAAAAGAGACAACAAATGGCGGACTTAGAGCGCTGATTTCTAATGTCAGAAAGAGGATAAATTTAAAATGACAAAATTGCTGATCAAGGGCGGACGAGTGATTGACCCCGCGGCCAACCTGGACGGGATCAGGGATGTTTTAATCGAAAACGGGAAAATTAAATCTATTGGGCCAAGAGTCAAGGGTCAAGGGGCAAGAATTATCGACGCCAAAGGCTTACTGGTTCTTCCCGGCTTGATCGATCTGCATACCCATTTGCGCGATCCGGGGCGGCCGGACAAAGAGACGATCTATAGCGGTTCGCGCGCGGCGGCGCTGGGCGGGTTTACCACGATCTGCTGCATGGCCAACACGTCACCGCCGATCGATAACCCAGCGGTGGTTGAATACATCATTGCCAAGGCAAAAGCTGAATCGATCGTTAATATCCTACCGATCGCCGCGATCACTAAAGGATTAAAAGGGGAAGAGATGGCGGAAATGGGGCGTTGTTTTGGGGAAGGGGCGGTTGCTTTTTCCGACGACGGTCGGCCGGTCATGCGGGCCGATGTTATGCGCCGGGCGTTGGAATACGCCAGCCAATTTGGCGTGCCGGTCATCTCTCATTGCGAAGACCTTAACTTGTCGATGGAAGGGTCGATGAACGAAGGGGCAGTCTCGACCGAGATCGGCCTGCCGGGGATTCCCGCGCTATCCGAAGAAGTGATGGTGGCCAGAGATATTCTGCTGGCGCGGGAATTTGGCCGGGTTCATGTCGCCCATGTCTCGTCGGCGAAATCGGTCAAGCTGATCCGCCAGGCCAAGCGCGAAGGGGTCAAGGTCAGCTGTGAAACTTGTCCGCACTACTTTACGCTGACCGAGGAGGCGGTTAAAGAATACGATACGAACGCCAAGGTCAACCCGCCGCTCAAGACCAAAGCGGATGTTAAGGAAATTATGCGCGGGCTCAAAGACGGGACGATCGACGCGATCGCGACCGACCATGCGCCGCATACAATCGAAGACAAGAACGTCGAATTCAACCTGGCCGCGAGCGGCTTGGTCGGCCTGGAAACCGGTTTTGGCCTGGTTTACACAAACCTGGTGGATAAAAAGATCATGACCTTAAAACAAGCGGTTGCGAAAATGACCGCCTCTCCGGCGCGGATCCTCAGCCTGGCAAATAAAGGTGCCTTAAAACCCGGTGCCGATGCCGATGTGACGATCATCGACCCCAAGCAGGAGTGGCTGGTCGATCCCGCCAAGTTCGCTTCCAAGAGTCGCAATACGCCGTTTGCCGGCTGGCAACTAAAAGGGAAGGTCTTGTATACGATCGTTGCCGGTCGGGTTGTTGTGAAAGATGGCAAACTTGCGGTTTAAATATTGGTTTTTAGTTTTTGGTTGTTTACTGTTTACTGTTTATTGCTTATTGGTTGTTTCACTCTCCGGTTGCGGGGATGATAATGTAGTTGCTTCGATCGAGGTCAGCCCCTCCTCCGCGACGATCGGGATAAATAAAGCTTACGCTTTTTCCGCTGTTGGAAGAAACAGCGCCGGTTTTCTGGTAGCGATCACGCCGACCTGGAGCGCCGATGCCGCCATTGGTTCGATAATTTCTACCGGCTTATTTACCGCCAGCGGCGCCTCTGGTGAGGGGAAAGTGACGGCGACCAGTGGCGCGATTTCTGGCACCGCCTCGGTCACAATTACAACTAATGGTTGGTTGACGGGCAACGTGACCGATACCAACGGCAGCCTGGTCATTGGCACAATGGTTTATTTAAAAGAGAACCGCACCTTATACAATGGAGAGACGAATAACAGCGGTGATTATTTGATCTCCGGCATACCGCCAGGAACTTATGAAGCGAGGATCGATGCCAACGGCCGGACGCAATCGAGCGCCGTTTCCGCCGAAGTCACAATTACGTCTGGGGAGACTGTCACCCAGGACTTTATTGTTACAGTCCCGACGACGACCTCGACCACCACTACTTTGTTTTAATATGGCTGAAGAGATTGACCCTGCAAACGAAGGCCGCCGCATCGCCAATGAATATTTAAGTAAGCGGGGTTGGGCAAGGGAGTGGCGGCGAACCTTGAACCGCGAGTTATATCCGGCCTTCCAACGTGAAGAACTCGAAGCCAAAGAACGGCAATGCGACCAGCTCGAGGAAGACGCGGAAGCGTTTATCAGCCAAGAGGTTGAGCGCTGGCGGCACGATCCATCCCCCCAGGCTAAAGAAGTGCTGTTGGCAATATATGAAATGCTGGCCGGACGCAATGACCTCGGCTTCTTTGCCAAACAGATCGTGGGCCACCTTCACCGGCAGCTTTTCGCCGGCCGGTGACGGGATCTCGTCGCTTGAAAAAGAATAGAGTAACGCGTAATGCGTAACGCGTACATTGATTATTTATTATATTAGCAACATTTTCCCCGTTACCCTATTCCCGTTACTCTATTCCTCCCCAAGTTGGTAATAAAATTGCTGTATCCCCTTCGTGAGATTTACAAAGTTATTATTCATAATGTTTATCGGTGCTTTGCTCTGCTCCTGCGCCGCCAAGGCGCCAGCGCCCGCAAGGTTGGAAGAAAGTGACGTTGCCAGCGCGGAGGCCGAAGAAGCCGTCGCCAGCCGCGAAGCGGTCTTTACTTATGGTAGTTCGAAAAATTTAGCGCCGCGCCTTACATTAAAGATATCGGGTGAGCCCGTCCTTCTCCCGTCCGGCTACGTGCGGTTGGTTGGGGTGGTCAGTGGGGACAGACAGGTAGCTTGTTTGGATATTGGGGGGAGGGGGCTCGCCCTGGAGAAAGGAGAAATGGTTGATGATTATCGAGTTAGTCGGGTGTCTGCAGATTCTGTCGTACTTGAAAGGAGTCGATGAGCGTTGAGAAATTATTTGGTTTTCATTTTCATCGTCCTCTTTTATAACGGGGCCGCGATCAGCGCGGAAAAAATTTCGCGGATCGATTTTGAGGATGCACCGGTGATCAGCGTGGTCCAGACGCTGGCCAAGAGTGCCGGGTTCGATCTGGTTTTGTCCGGTG
>JAQVPA010000036.1 GCA_028702315.1 Candidatus Margulisiibacteriota bacterium | reverse complement strand
GTGAAGGCTGGCGACATGATCAGTATCGCGCCGCAAATGGTTAAGCTGGCTAAAGAGTCGCTGGAGAAGTTCCCGGACCGGGTGTTACCGGCCTGGCTGGCGCTAACTGGCGAGGTCGAAGGGAAAGTTGCCGCTATTCCAAAACGAGAGGATATTGATGCCATTTTGGAAGAGAATCTCATCGTTGAGTATTATTCGCGTTAATTAAGGAGGTAAATTTCGCATGGTAACTATTGGAGACAAGCCTTGGGTGAGGATCGTTGAATCAAAGGATAATTACGGACAATTCGTGGTGGAGCCGCTACCGCGAGGTTACGGGGCGACGCTGGGCAATCCGCTGCGGCGTATCCTGCTCTCTTCGCTCCCTGGCGCGGCGATTACCGCCATCAAGATCGATGGGGTTTCCCATGAATTTTCGACCATTTCCGGAGTCAAGGAAGATGTTCTGCACCTGATCCTGAACCTGAAAGGGATCGTGATCCGCTCTCATTCCGACCAGCCGAAAGTCGTGACGCTTAAGTTAAAGGGTAAGACTGACGTAACGGCTGGCGATATTGAGCACGACGCCGAGATTGAGATCATTAACCCTGATCATAAGATCGCCTCGCTGGATGCTGGTGGCAAGCTGAATATGGAATTAATAATTGAAAGAGGGCGGGGGTATGTTCCGGCCGAACGGAACAAGAAATCAACCCTGCCGGTTGGCTATATCCCGACTGATTCGATCTTTACGCCGGTCCTCAAGGTCAATATCGCGACCGAAGAGACCCGCGTCGGCCAGGAGATCAATTATGACCGGCTGGTGCTCTCGGTCTGGACCAACGGCGGCATTGGGCCGGAAGAAGCGGTCAAAGAAAGCGCCAAGATACTGGCCCGGCACGTCGACCTCTTTATCCATCTGGGCGAGAAAGCGGAAAACTTTAGCCTTGACGTGGAGAAAAAGGAAGATGTTCCGACCACCGCGCTGGAAATGAACATCGAGGATATGGAATTGACCTCGCGGTCGCTCAACTGCCTGAAAAAAGCCGGAGTAAAAAAAGTCGGGGAGCTTATTTCCTACTCGGAAGAAGAGCTGATGAAGTTCAAAAACTTCGGTTCCAAGTCTTTGACCGAGGTCCGGGAAAAACTGTCAGAGTACAAACTTAAATTAAAGGGAGATTAAGGGATGAGGCATCGCACAGGGAACCGTAAATTAAGCCGGGCGACAGACCAGAGATTGGCGTTGCTCCGCTCGATCGTCCAATCGTTGTTTATTTATGGCAAGGTCAAGGTCACACTGACGCGGGCCAAAGAAGCGCGAAAGATGGCGGAAAAACTGATCACCGTCACCAAAGCTAATGACTTGTTTGCCAGGCGCAAGGTTGAATCGGTCCTGGCCGATCGGAAGATCGTTTCGCTCATCTTCAAAACTTTCCCGGAAAGATTTGAAGGCCGGAGCGGCGGTTACACCCGGATCACTAAGATCGGCAACCGGCTGGGCGATGCCGCCCCGATGGCCCTATTGGAGTTGTTATGAAAAAAATAAGGACGATATTCACCAGGGAACAGGATGTCAAGCGGACGTGGTATAAGATCGACGCGACCGGCCAGGTGCTCGGCCGCCTGGCCAGCAAAGCGGCTGTCTATTTGCGCGGTAAGCATAAGCCAACCTATACGCCGCAAACCGATTGCGGCGACTTTATCGTCGTGGTCAATGCGGATAAAGTCAAGGTGACCGGCCGCAAACTGAAAGGGAAGACCTATTTTACCCATTCCGGCTATCCGGGCGGGGATAAAACCTTGACCTTTGAAAGGATGATTGAGATTAAACCAGAAAAAGTGATCCAGCTGGCGGTCAGAGGGATGCTTCCCCATAACCGCCTGGGTGATAAAATGATCAAGAAACTTAAAATTTTTAAGACCGACCCGGCGCAATTTTCCAAAATCCAGAAACTTGAGGTGCAATAAAGATGGCAGAAACACACAAAAAGGCGCATAAGGCGAAAGAAAAATCGGCGGAGCATCCTAAAAAGAAAGCTGTTGCGCCACGGAAGAAAAAAATAGAAGTTAAAGAGACGGTTCAGCCAGTAGAAGTAAAAACGCCGGTCCATCATGCGCCAACAGCTCACGCGGCGGAAAAGCCGGCCCCTGTTTATGTCGCTCCCAGAGAGAAAAAATGGCCGGTCCTGCCGAAAGAGCATAAGTTTTTTGGCACCGGCCGGCGGAAAGAAGCGACCGCCAAAGTTTGGCTTACTCCAGGCAGCGGCAAGATCATGGTCAACGGCAAGAGTGCCAATGATCATTTCTGCAACCGACCGGTTCTGATGTACAAAATTAAAGGGCCGCTGGAAGTTATTTCTTCTGCTGGTAAATATGATATATTCGCGTCGGTTTTGGGTGGTGGGGTAGCGGCGCAGGCGACTGCGGTCAGCATGGGGATTGCCCGGGCGCTGGTCAGGATGAATTCAGAGCTCAAACCACCGCTTAAAAAGCAGGGGCTGCTGACCAGGGATTCAAGAATGAAAGAGCGGAAGAAATACGGGCTCAAACGCGCCCGCCGCGCCTTCCAATACACAAAGAGGTAAAAACATGAAAGGATCTTACCGGCACGTTGAGGCTTTCCGGGACCCGAAAATGATTGAGGAGGGTGGTACGATAAAGCTCTCCGGCAAATTTCTCCTTGACCATGCCGAAGAGGTCATTAACCTGATCAAGCATGAGGGGGAGCTGGCAGAACAGAAAACCGGTACCCACAAGGTTACTTCGATTGAAAAAGTTGACGGCGGGATCGTGGCCCAGGTTTCGGACCACAACTTGGCGCTGCATATTGGCAAACGGCTCGAACACGCCTATAAGGGCAAGCACGAATACAAATTTCTCAAGCAGGAAAAGTACGTAGAAGTCCTCTGGCAGAGAGACTGAGAAGGGAGAATTCCAATGGCAGAGAAAAGGAAGATGATAAAGTACAGCCTGATGATCCCCGGCCCGACCCCGATCCCGACCCGAGTTTTGGCGGCGATGAACCACGACATGATCGGCCACCGCGGTCCGCTGTTCTCCTCGGTCATGAAAGACGTTATGGCCGACCTCAAGTGGGCTTACGAAACTAAAAATGATATTTTTATTTATCCATCTTCGGGGACCGGTGGCATGGAAGTCGCCGCAGTTAATGTCCTTTCCCCTGGTGACAAGGTCATCGTCCTAAATATTGGTAACTTTGGCTCGCGCTGGGCCAAGATCTGCAAGGCTTACGGCGCCGAGGTTAATGACGTTAAATTTGAGCGTGGTAAAGCGGCTGACCCGAAAGTGCTGGAAGCCGAACTGAAAAAAGGGCCGGTCAAAGCGGTCTTTTTCCAGCAGAATGAAACCTCGACTGGGGTGTTGAATGACGTTGAAACATTAGCTAAAACCGTCAGAAAGATCCAACCGGACGCGCTGATTATGGTTGACGCGGTTTCGGGGATGATGGCGGCTCCTTTAAAGACCGATGAATGGGACCTTGATGTTGTTGTTTCCGGCTCGCAAAAAGCGTTCATGGTTCCGCCAGGAGTGGCGGCTGTTTCAATCTCGGCCCGCGCTTGGAAAGCTTATGAAACTTCAAAGTGCGCCAAACATTACTGGGATTGGGGACTGATGAAAGCCGAAGCGCCCAAAGGCCACACTTATACGACTCCTCCTGAATCATTGATCTTCGGCATGGCCGAGGGACTTAAGATGTTGAAGGAAGAGGGGAGAGAGAATGTTCATGCCCGGCACAAATTCAATCGTGACCTGATCAGGACGGCGGCTAAAGCATTGGGTTTAAAACTCTTGGCTGATGACGCGCATGCTTCTCCGGCCGTGACCGCGATCTGCCCGCCTGATGGGGTGGACGGTGAAGATGTCCGCTCCGCGATGCGGGATGAGTTTAATGTTGAAGTTGCCCCCGGACAAGGAGAGCTTAAGGGGAAAATCTTTAGGATCGGCCATCTTGGTTATGTCGATTCACTCGACATCATCGGTGCTTGGGCGGCAGTCGAAGTCTTGTTTAAACGTCTCGGAGCCAAGATCAACTTCGGTGCCGGTGTCAAAGCGATGATGGAGATGCTTTAAATCGCTTTTTATTTCGCATAAGATATATTAGGTTGATTTAGAGTCAAGGGGGCGTTGCCCCCTTGGTGGACATTTTAAAACAATCATTAATTTTTTCACAATCCCCCACATACTTTCTTTTGTTAAAAAAGAAAGTATGCAAAGAAATTAATCTAAGGGGCTTTGCCCCTTAGAGAACCCCCACCGCGCTAACTCGTCCTGCCGTTACCGGCAGGACTCAAACAGAGCGCGGATCGGTTTCCGCCGAGCCCAAGCTATTATTTTAAGCCGAATAATCCCGCGACTTCGCCTTAAACGGAAAACATGGTCGTGGCACTGCGAGCGGAGTGATTTCGACCCCCTAAGCAAAGCCGGCTTTAGCAGCCGAAGGCGCTTAAGGGGATCGGGAGAAAAACGGAGCGAGCAAAACTGAAGTCGCTTGATTTTTTCTTGTTACTTCTTTTGTATCAAGACAAAAGAAGTAAGAGAAAGAAAGCTACTGCTTAACGTAATATATCTTATGCGACTATTTGGGATATAATATAAGTATGAGGAATATTAAACTCACTATCCAATACGACGGCACGGGCTTTGCTGGCTATGAGTTACAGCCGGGGAAGCGGACCGTTCGCGGCGAGATGGAAAAGGCGCTTTTCAAACTATTTAAAAAGAAGATCAAGCTGATCAGCTCATCAAGGACAGACTCCGGCGTCCATTCGGTCGGTTCGGTCGTCAATTTCAAGCTTCTAAACCCTATCCCCACTGACAATTTACAAATGGCGTTGAATTCAAGATTACCGGAGGATGTCAGAGTCATAGGGACAAGGGTCAAGGGACAAGAATTCAATGCCAGGTTTGGCGCGAAAAGTAAAACGTACGAATACCTTATTTATAATGGCCCTGTTATGCCGGTCCATTTGCGCAATATTGCCTGGCATATTAAACAACAACTTGATCTTTCTGCCATGAAAAAAGCGGCCAGGCACTTGGTCGGCAAACACGATTTTACCTCCTTTTGCGCGGCTCACGGGGATGATAAGGATAAGGTTCGGGAAATACATCAATTAGTCATTAGTCATTCGTCATTAGTCATTTGGGGCGAAACGAAAGTCCCGCTGATAAGAATAAGAATCACTGGTAATGGCTTCCTCTATAAAATGGTCCGTAACATTGTTGGGACGCTGGTGGAAGTGGGGCGGGGGACGAGGGACGAGGCAGAAGTCAAAACCATTCTCAATGCCAAGAACCGCTGCTTAGCCGGAAAAACCGCTCCGGCACATGGGCTTTGTTTAATAAAGGTATGTTATAATTAGGTAAGAAAGGGGAGATTACTATGAAAGTTTTAGCTATGGATAAATGCGCCGAGGAAGGATTAAAGCTTATAAGGGAGGCGGGGATCGAAGTTGATTCCAAAGCCGGATTATCTGAAGACGAACTGATCAAGATAATCCCTCAATACGATGCCCTGATCGTCCGCTCCGAAACGAAGGCAACTCCGAAGATCATTGAAGCCGGAAAAAACCTCAAGATTATTGGCCGGGCAGGGGTCGGTGTGGATAATATTGACCTCCCAACCGCGACCAAGAATGGTGTAATTGTTGTTAATTCCCCCGAAGGCAACACCGTTGCCGCTGCCGAACATACCTGGGCGATGCTCCTTTCCATGGCCCGCTCGATTCCACAAGCTCATGGTAAATTAAAGACTGGTGTTTGGGACAAGAAGTCGTTCAAAGGGGTTGAAGTCTTAAACAAAACGCTTGGCGTTATTGGCCTCGGTAAGATCGGCCGCCGGGTCGCCTCTTACGCCCTCGGCATGGGGATGAGAGTGATTGGTTCCGATCCTTTTGTCACCGCTGAATACGCGAAAAGCTTGGGCGTTGAGTTAAAGAGCGTTGATGACGTTATTAAAGAATCCGATTTTATCACCTTCCATATTCCGAAGACCAAAGAGACGGCTGGCATGATCAACGCCGCTACGATCGCTAAGATGAAGAAAGGGGTCCGCTTGGTCAACGTCGCCCGCGGCGGGATAATTGACGAAAAAGCGCTTTACGACGCGCTGAAAAACGGCCAGGTTAAAGCGGCCGCGATCGATGTTTTTGAAAAAGAGCCGACTGAAAGCAGCCCACTGTTCGAACTGGATAACATAGTTGTTACACCGCACCTTGGAGCCTCAACAGTTGAAGCGCAGGTCAACGTGGCGATCGATGTCGCGGAGCAGGTCATTGAAGTTCTTAAGGGTGGGGCAGCGCGCTCGGCTGTAAATATTCCTTCCATGAAGCCGGAGCTTATTGCCCCGGTCAAGCCGTACTTCAGCATTGCCGAAAAACTTGGTGGTTTGGCTGCCCAGATTGTCAAAGGGGCGATTTCTAAAGTAGAAGTTGAATATGCCGGCGAAATTGCCGAATTGAATGTTTCGCCTTTAACAACGATCGTCCTCAAGGGGTTGCTGACGCCGATGCTTGACGTTAAAGTCAATTTTGTCAACGCGCCGCTGGTCGCCAAGGAGCGGGGGATTGAGATCGTAGAGAGCAAGAGCAAGGAAGCGAAAGATTTTGCGAACTTAATAACTTTAAAGGTCACGACCGAAAAGGAAACACGAACGGTCGGCGGGACGGTCTTCGTTGGGGTAGGTGACAGGTTGGTGACGATCGATGGTTTCCGGGTCGACGCGGTGCCGGAAGGTTACATGATCATTTTACAGAATATCGATAAACCGGGGATGATCGGCAAGGTCGGCACTTTCTTAGGTCAGCATAATATCAATATTGCCGCGATGGATGTCGGCCGTGTTAAGGTCGGCGAAAAAGCGGTTATGGTCCTGAACGTCGACAACTCCATTCCGGACAAAATCCTTCAGGAGTTCACCAAGATCGAAGGGATCTCGGGCGCGACTTTAGTTAAAGTATAATTCTGCCTTGGCGTGTTCGATCGAATATGGTTCGATCGTGATGGCAGCGTATCCTTCGTAGTGCAATCCTTCTTTTGAGGCTATCTCGAGGCCGAGCCGGTTCAGGTTCTCTCTCTCTTCGGGGCGAGTGACGTTAACGGTGAACGGTAACACTTTCTTTCCGGGACATTCCACTATTTGCATAGCAAAACCTCCTTGCCCCGAGCGACTTTAGGAGTCGAGGGGCTCATTCCTTTTATTTCTCGTGCAATAAACCTCCTTCTTCTTTTAATTTGGTGTAAGCGGCGACCAATTTGTCTTTAGTGCCGGCCGGGACTTCCTCATAATGGGAGAAACGGAATGTGTAAGTGCCGCGCCCGTGGGTGAACGAGCGGAGGTCGGTCGCATATTTGGTCAACTCGCCAAGCGGGACCTTGGCGACAACCTTGTCGCTTTCGATCGTCGTGATCCGGCCACGCCGCTTGTTGAGGTCGCCGGTGACGTCGCCGATGAACTCGGGCGGGGCATAGACGGTGATATCGACGATCGGCTCGAGCAGGGTGGGGACGGCTTCGGTGAAAACCTTTTTAAAGCCCATCGACGCGGCAATTTTAAATGCCATATCGGACGAGTCTACTTCATGGTAGGAGCCGTCAAACAGCGTGACCTTGAGGTCGACTACCGGGTAGCCGGCAATGACGCCGACCCCCATCGCTTCCCTGATCCCTTTCTCAACCGAAGGGATATAATTCCGAGGGATCGCCCCGCCGACAACCTTATCGACGAATTCAAAGCCTTTGCCGCGGGGGAGTGGTTCGATCTCGATCCAGGTGTCGCCGTATTGGCCGCGGCCGCCGGTCTGTTTTTTATACTTCCCTTGGCCTTTGGCCCGCCCTTTAATTGTTTCCTTATAAGGAATACGTGGCGCACCGGTCTCGACTTCAACTCCATACCGCTCTTTTAAACGGTGGAGGATAATTTCGAGATGGATATCACCCATGCCGTAAATGACCGTCTCTTTCGTTTCCGGGTCGTAATGCATTTTGAAAGTCGGGTCTTCGTTCATGAACGCGCTAAGCCCGAGCGCCATCTTTTCCTGGTCGGCTTTGCTCTTTGGCTTGACCGAGAGGGAAGCGACCGGTTCGGGGTAGACTGTTTTGGGCAGTTCGCTCCCGGTTTTATCGCCCAAGGTGTCTCCGGTATGGGTAATTTTCAGCTTAGGAAGGACGGCGATGTCGCCGGCGGTAATTGCTGGCAGGTCGATCTTGGCTTTCCCCCTCAAAGTGGAGATCTGGCCGATCCGCTCCTCTTTCCCCTTGCTGATGTTCATGACCGAGCTTGAAGGTTTTATCTCGCCGGAAAAAAGGCGGATAAAACTGAGTTCGCCGACGTGCGGTTCGATCGTGGTCTTGAAGACCGTGGCGGCCAAGCCGTTATTTTTGGCCAGTTTATTATGTTGCGCGCCGGGGAGGAAATAATCGATCTCATCGATCAGCTCCTTGATGCCGATCTCTTTGGTCGCTGAAGTGCAGAGGATCGGGGTAACGTGGTTCTCTTCGATCCCCTTATGGATCGCTTCGATGATTTCTTCTTCGGGGATCGGTTTGTTCTCCATAAAGTCGTTCAGTATCCGCTCATCGACTTCGGCTGTGCCTTCGATCAGCATCTCCCGGAAAGTCTCGTAATCGCTCTTCATTTCTTCGGGGACGCCGTCCGGTTTGAGCAGGTTATAAATGCCGCTAAAGCCGGCCTCTTTGCCGATCGGCATCTGGACCGGGACGCAATCTTTGCCCAGCTTTTTCCGTACCTCTTCGACCTTGGCGGCATAATCAGCCTGGTTCTTATCCAGCTTATTGATAACGACGATCTTGGGGATATCGAGCCGGTTAACCTCTCCCCAAATCGTATCAAGACCGACGCCGACGCCGGAGACGGCATCAACAACGACGATCACCCCTTCAACGACGCTAAGAGCGGCGTAAACTTCGCCGACAAAATCGATATAGCCGGGGGTATCGAGCAGGTTTATTTTATGTTCGTCGTATTCAAACGCGAGGAGGGAGGTATGGATGCTGTTTTTCCGTTTGATCTCTTCGCTGTCGTAATCGCTGGTCGAATTGCCGTCATCAACTTTGCCTAAGCGTGAGATCGCGCCAGCTTTAAAAAGTAGGGCTTCACATAACGAGGTCTTGCCGGTTCCGCCGGATCCGATAACTGCGACATTGCGAATCTTATCGGGGGGGTATGTTTTCATACCTGGGGATATTTTACCAAACGACCGTTTCGGTTGCAAGGCTGATTTGGGTTTGCTACCATGATGGGGCAATGATCTGGTGGTTGTTCAACAAGAAGAAAGTCGGCTTGGTCCTGGGAGGCGGGGTTGCCCGGGGGATTGCCCATGTTGGGGTTCTCAAGGTCCTCGAAGAGAATAAAATCCCGGTCGATTTTATTGCCGCGACCTCATCAGGCGCTTTAGTTGGCGCGGCTTACGCGGCGGGATTGGAAATTCGTGTTATTGAAGAGATTGCCGCCCGGATCAGCTGGTCTCGCATCCTCAAGGTTGCTTTTTTTCGTCCCGGTTTTGTGACTGGCGAGGGGCTTGAAGATTTTATTGTTAAGTATGTCGGCGACATTAAATTTTCCGATCTCAAGATCCCGTTCTCGGTCATCGCGACCGACTTGCGGACCGGCGACGCGGTCGTGCTTGACGAGGGGCGGGTGGCCAAGGCGGTAGCGGCCAGCTCGGCCGTTTCCGGTCTTTTTACTCCCGAAGAGATTGGCCATCATCAGCTGGTAGATGGCGGGTTAAGCGACAACCTGCCGGTCGATATCGCGAAGGAGATGGGGGCGAATTATGTGATCGCCAGCGATGTCGTTCCGTCCAAGCCGATCCACACAATGCCGAAGGATTCGATCCAGGTCCTCGGCCGGTCGCTCGATATTTTTACCCACAAGCTAAGTATTGAGAACCGGAAAAAAGCGGATATTTTGATCGAACCGCAGATCGATGAGGATGTTTGGCATCTTGACCTGCATAAAGCGAAGCACCTGATCTCCGCCGGCGAAGTCGCCGCCCACAAGGTCATTAATCGGATAAAGCGAGACCTAGGGCTTCGATCCTAGAGTTAAGCGAAGAGCGGGCAATACCTAAAGCCTTAGCGGCTGCGGTCCGGTTGTTATTGTGCTCTGACAGCGCCCGCAGCAGCAGTTTTTTCTCATGATCTTCCATGGCGTTCTTCAGTAAGTTCTCATCCTGAGCCATCGGTTCGGTCACCACGCCGGAGAAGGGGAGATCAGCGAGCTCGACCGTGTCGCCGCCGGCCAGGACGACCAGCCGCTCGATCATGTTCTGTAATTCGCGGACATTCCCTGGCCAATCGTAATCTGCGAACGCCTTGAGCGCTTCAGGGGATAATCCTTTGATCTTTTTGTTTAGTTCTTTGTTGAATTCACCCAGGAAATATTCGGTCAAAAGCGGAATATCATCTTTTCTTTCCCGCAGCGGGGTCAAATTAAGCGGGATGACGTTAAGCCGGTAGTAGAGATCAGAGCGAAATTTCCCTTCATCGATCTCCTTTTGAAAGTTTATGTTAGTCGCGGAAATTATCCGGACGTTGACCGGGATGCTTTTTTCTCCGCCGAGCCGTTCGATCGCTTTGGCTTCGAGCACCCGGAGTAATTTAGACTGCATTGCCGCCGGCATGCAGCCGATCTCATCTAAAAAGAGAGTGCCGCCGTCCGCCAATTCAAATTTACCGGTCTTCCGCTCGAGCGCGCCGGTAAATGAGCCGCGCTCGTGGCCAAAAAGTTCTGATTCAAGCAGGTTTTCGGGGATCGCGGCGCAGTTTATCGCGACAAATGGTTTGCCATCCCTTTTACTCTTCTTATGAATTGCCCTGGCGACCAGTTCTTTCCCTGTCCCAGATTCACCATTGATCAGGATCGTGCTGTCAGTCGGCGCGACTTTATCGATCGTTGCAAACAGATTCTTCATCGCCGCTGACCGGCCGATCAGGTCGCAATAAGTTGTGGTTTCTTTTAAGGTTTCTTTTAAGTAGAGGTTTTCCCGGGCTAAAGCTTTATTATTTAATGCCCTTTCGATGAGAATTTTTAGCTCGCTCGTGTCAAACGGCTTTACTATGTAGTCATATGCTCCAAGTTTCATTGCTTCGACCGCGGTTTCGATCTCCTTCGAGGCGGTGATCACTATAACCTCGATCTCTTGATCGCTCTCTTTGATCAGTTTTAAAACCTGAATGCCGCTCATTTTTGGCATTTTCATGTCTAAAAGGACAAGATCAACCGGCTCTTTTTTCAGCAGATCAAGCCCTTTTTGCCCGGTGGCGGCGGAGAGGAAATTATATTTTTTAGCCAAGATCGAGCGATAGGTTTCAAGCATATCAGCTTCGTCGTCGATCGCTAAAATGGTCGGTTTTTGTTCGGTCATAAACATCTAATTTTATCATTTTGTGATAGAATAATACAAGCTAATGAGCTTTTACACGATCTCTCTTTTATTTACGGCGATCGCTTCCTTGTCGCTGGCCTTGTTTGTTTATCAACAGGGGAAGGATAAAGCGCCAAACATAACACTGGCTCTTTTTTCCGTTGCTTTAAGCGCCTGGTGCTTTGGCCAGTTCATGGGTGAAACGGTTTCAGGCAAAGAAGCGGTCCTGTTTTGGACCAGGTGCAACCTCGGTGCCGCAGTCTTGGTGCCGGTTCTCTATCTTCATTTTATTTTGGCTTTTATTGAAAGGGTAAAGGTGAACCGGCCGCTCCTTTTTGGAGCGTACGTTGCCGCCGCGCTGTTTTTGTTGCTCGACCTGACGCCGCTGTTTGTCGCTGGAGTGGCGCCTCGGCCCGGTTATCGCTTCTATCCTGTCCCGGGCGCGGCCTATCCATTTTTCGCGCTCTATCTTTTAACTCTATTTTCCGTCGGCTTTATGAAATTGACCGCTTATTTACGCCGCTCACTTGGCGACCGGCGAAACCAGGTTAAATATGTTTTTATCGGTTCCCTGATCGGCTTTGCGGGCGGCGCGACCGCTTTTTTCCCGGTCTTTAATATAAACTTGCCGGTTGTCAGCCAATTTGCCCTTCCGCTCTATATCGCGATCGCAGTCTATGCCATTGTGGTGCATAAACTGCTCGATATTAATGTTGTTATCCGGGAAGGATTGAGCTATTCGGTCCTGACTGTTATTTTTGCCGGATTTTACGCTTTGATGATCCTGGCGGCAAACAGGCTTTTTCGGGGATTGGCCGGTTTAAATGAAATTATGACAATCCTGATAGTTGTTTTTGTCTCGGTCGCGGTCTTCCAGCCGCTAAAAAACCTGGTCCAAGGGCTGATCGACCGTCTTTTCTATCGAGGGGAATATTTTTACCAACAGAAGATCGCCGACCTGTCGGCGGAGAACCTTAAGCTTTACCGCGAGCTTCTCCAGGCGGACAAGCTGGCGGCGCTCGGGACTATTGCCGCCGGCATGGCGCATGAGATCAAAAATCCACTCGCTTCGATTAAGGGCTTGACCCAGGTTCTCCCTGAAAACCTGGATGACAAAGAATTTATATCTAAATACACCGAAATTGTCCCCCGCCAGCTCGACCGGATCAACCGGATCGTTGAAGATTTGCTTGATTTTGGCCAGCCCAAACAGTTATCGATGGCTGAAGTCTCGGCGAGCAAGCTGCTGGAAGATGTTTTACGTCTAGTCGATAACCAATGCCGCAAGGCAGAGATTGAGGTTGTGAAAGAATTTGCTCCAGTTCCGGCGATCCTGGCCGATGGGGAAAAACTTTCTCAGGCATTCATTAACATTGTGCTCAACGCCATCCAGGCGATGGCAGGGGGAGGGACGCTCAAATTAAAAATTAAAAATGCAAAAGTCAAAAATGATGAATTTATTATTATAGAAGTTTCGGATACAGGCGCTGGTATCCAGCCGGAAAGGTTGCCAAAGATATTCGATCCGTTTTATACTACTAAAGAGAAGGGGACAGGGATGGGACTGGCGGTCACTTACCGGATCATTAAAGAGCATGGCGGCACGATCGAGGTGGAGAGTGCGGCTGGGAAAGGGACAATATTTAAATTATGCCTCCCTATAAAGCAAAAGTAATTGCGATCAAGAACCAGCCGTTTGCGGAAGCGGACAAGATGGTCACCCTCTTTTCCCGCGAGCACGGCAAGATCCGCGTCATCGCCAAAGGGGCGAGGCGGGTCCCGTCGCGATTAGGCGGGCGGGTCGAATCGTTCACTTATTCCGATTGCTTTATTGCCAAGGGGAAAAGCCTCGATATTCTGTCGCAGTGCGAAGTGCTGGAGACGTTCCAGTCGGTCAGGAACGACCCGCAAATGCTTAAGGTTGGGCTCTACATGCTTAAATTAATTGATTCCGGAACGGTTGAAGGCCAGCAGAACCCCGAGCTCTTTGACCTTCTGCTCATGGGGCTGACCGCGTTGAAAGATAAAAAAGATACGCGGGTGGTCGAGCGCCGGTTTGAAAAAGCCTTTATGCGGGTTGAAGGTATTTATCGCGAGGGTGTGGAGCCCAAATATTACATTAGCGAACATACAGGGATGGATTTGCGAAAATGGTAGAATTGCGGCCTAAACATCTTAATATCGGCTTTGGCGCCGTCTTTTCCAATTTTGGCTTTATGCTTCTCTGGGTTGGCCAGCTAACGTCCCAGCTGGCAGACCGGATCTTTGTCTACGTCCTGATGATCATCATTTACCAATCGACCCGCTCTAATGTTGGGGTGGCCTTGCCGCTCCTCGCTTTCGGCATCCCTTCGGTCTTGGTCGCTCCCTGGGCGGGGATACTATCCGACCGGTTTGACCGAAAATGGATACTGGTTATTTCCGACCTTGTGCGTGGCCTGCTGATATTATTGCTGATTCCGCTGATCGCCAAATCGCTCCTCTGGATCTTTTTGGTCAGCTTGCTGGTCTACACAGCGGCCCAGTTCTTCGCGCCGGCCGAAACCGCCTCGATCCCCGAACTGGTGGAAAAACATAACCTGATCGTCGCCAATTCACTCTTCATGATCACCTGGATGGCCTCGTCGGTCGTCGGCCTGGGACTCGGGGCGCCGATCGTTAACTTGCTGGCGGAAACCAAGACGCTGATCGTGGCCGCCGGGCTTTATTTTGTCTCCACAGTAGCGATCGTCCTGATCCCGATCAAACCGCACGAGCAGGGGAGATCAAAAGCTCATGTCTTCCAAGATATTATGATCGGTTTTGAATTTATCCGCCGCAACCAAGTTGTCAGGTATTCGCTTTATAAATTGTTCGTGGCGGCTTCGGCGGTCGCGACTCTTTCGCTCCTGGCGATTTCTTACGCCAGCGATATCCTCAAGATCGGGGAGAGGAACTTTGGTTATTTAATTATTGCCATCGGCTTCGGGATGCTGGTCGGCATGTTCACGCTCGAGCGGCTGCGCCATTACTTCAAGATGGGGACGATCGTGGTCGCCAGCTTTTTAATGTCGGGGATCGTTTTAATCGCTTTGTCTGGTGTTCATAATTTGGTTTTGGCCTTGTTCCTGATCATGCTTCTTGGCCTGGGGAATATTTATATTACCTCAACGATCCAGACGATTTTGCAACGGAAGATCCCGCGCCAGATCAGGGGGCGGGTCTTTGGGGTGCAGAACATGCTGGTCAATTCCGCTTTTACTTTGCCGGTCGTCTTTTTCGGAATGATCGCTGACCTTTGGGGGATACTATTTGCCATCGCGGCGCTCGGCTGGGTCGTCCTGCTGATGGGCGTGGCGGGGCTCTTCCTCCCCAAATTTAAGACGGTGTAGGGGCCATTCGTGAAAACCATCAACTTCTACGTTACTCTCCGCTGTGACGATACGTGTGAATTCTGCCAATGTTGGCAGAATTCTGAATATCAGGATATTGGAGAATCAGGAGATCAGGGAAAGGTAGCATTAAAAGAATTAAGAATTAAAGGGGCGAAGGTCCTCAATATTACCGGCGGGGAGCCGCTGCTGCGCGAAGACCTGGCAGATATCCTCCGTTATGCCAAGCAGATCGGTTACCAAATTGAATTGACGACTAACGGAATACTCTATCGGGAGAGAGGCGGGTTGATCGGTGGATTGGTGGATAGGTTGTTTATTTCGCTCGATTACCCGATCGCTTCGGAACATGACCGGAGCCGGGGAGTCGAATGTTTCACTGAAGTTATTGCCGCGATCAAACAAGCCAAAGAGAAGGGCGAAAAGCCGATCATAAAATTTACCATGACCCGCGATAGCGTCCGCTTTTTGCCGGAAATGTCCGATTTGGCGGACAAACTTGGCGTCCGGCTCTATCTCAACCCGGTTTATGACTTTAACGGGACACAAGGGTTCGAGCCGATGACGATCGAGCATATAAAATATTACGGGCGGAAAAAAAATGTGATCGTCAACCTGGCCGCGCTCGAATTTATCCGGTCGGGCGGCAATAAAGTGATGTACCCGCGCTGCCGGGCTAATGAAACGACGGTTACCCTGCTGCCGAATGGGAGCCGCGTGGCCCCCTGCTTTTTTAACCCGAACGGCCGGCAAGGGCAGGAGGATGTATGTTCTTCTTGCATGCGCTGGCCCTATATGTTACCATCGTTCTCAGTCGGGTTTGATAAGTATCGTTGGCT